>CAMORM010000170.1 GCA_946623785.1 uncultured Verrucomicrobiota bacterium | reverse complement strand
ACAGGCTCTTCGCCTTCTCCTGGATGAGCGGCATGCGCGTCTGGCCGCCCACGAGGACCACCTCGTCCACCGAGGAGAGCTCCGCGTCGTCCATGCACTTGCGGCACGGCTCGCTCGTGCGGTTCACGAGATCCATCGTGAGCTGCTCGAGCTTCGCCTTGTTCAGCGTGGCGGTCAGGTGCTTCGGGCCCGTCGCGTCCGCCGTGATGAACGGAAGCGAGATGTCGTAGGTCGTGGCGCTGGAGAGCGCGCACTTCGCCTTCTCGGACTCCTCCTTCAGACGCTGGAGCGCCATCATGTCGTTGCCGAGGTCGATGCCGTTCTGCGCCTTGAAGTCCTCGATGAGCCACTTCATGATGGCCTGGTCGAGGTCGTCGCCGCCGAGGTGCGTATCGCCGTTCGTGGCCTTCACCTCAAAGACGCCGTCGCCGATGTCGAGAATGGAGATATCGAACGTGCCGCCGCCGAAGTCGTACACGGCGATCTTCTCGTTCTTCTTCTTGTCGAGACCGTACGCGAGCGACGCGGCCGTCGGCTCGTTCACGATGCGCTTCACGTCAAGGCCCGCGATGCGGCCGGCGTCCTTCGTCGCCTGGCGCTGCGCGTCGTTGAAATACGCCGGCACGGTGATGACCGCCTCGGTGATCTTCTCGCCGAGGAACGCCTCCGCGTCCGTCTTCAGCTTCTGCAGGATCATCGCGCTGATCTCCTGCGGACTGTACGTCTTGTCCCCGACCTTCACGGCCGCGTCGCCGTTCGCCGCCGGCACGACGTCGTACGGAACCATTTTGCGTTCGGCCTCCATCTCGTCGTAACGACGGCCCATGAAGCGCTTGATCGAGTAAATGGTGGACTTCGGGTTCGTCACGGCCTGACGCTTCGCCGCCTGGCCAACAAGACGTTCCCCCGTCTTTGTGAACGCCACGATCGACGGCGTGGTGCGCTGGCCTTCCGCGTTCGGAATCACCGTCGCTTCGCCACCTTCCATCACAGCCATGCAGCTGTTCGTGGTGCCCAGATCTATGCCTAATACTTTTGCCATAATGTTTTCTCCTTGCCCACTTTCTTCTCTGTGCAGGCAGTTCACATTAAGCAAAATGCGTGCCAAAGAGCGGCACGCTTCAAAAACACGCCGGAAAACGCGACAATTCGCACTTTCCGCCCCTTAAATACTGTGCCAACTCCTGCACAGGTGTGTCATCGTGTCACACTCGCTGTGTCACACACTGGGGCAACGGGCGTCCCGCACGAGTCGAATGTCCGTTGTCCCTCTTAAAATCGCTTCGTCCGATGTCGTGCGGCTCGGCGGAGAGCATGGCGAACAAAAGACGGCGCGCGACCACGTACTTGCCCGTCTCGTGGTTCTTGGCGAAGAACGCCGATCACGTTGTGGCGGGTCGCGAAAGCGGCTATGAGTGACGGCCGACGGGTTGCGCCGGAAGGCGTCGATCTTCTCCGCAACCGGGCGCAGCTTGCTGGACACCTCCTCGTTCACGGTCGCAAGCGCGTCCGCCGTGCCGTGCATCGCCAGCGCCTGACGCGGCAGCAGCTCGTTGACCTTGGCCTTGAGGATGGCCACGACGTTGGGATCCGCGTTCTTGCCCTGTGCCGCCAGATGCACCGCGAAGTCCTTCATCTGATAGGCGAGGTGGTTGATCTCCATCGCCCGGCGGTCGCAGAGCTGCCGGAGGTCGTTCACCTCGTTGAAGAGCCCCACGTCCCTCCTTTCAACTGTTCACCTTGTCTACACACGAGGCGGTCAAAGGTTACAGCGCATCTTCATGAGTGGGGCTCCTCCGGGCGGATCAAGGCCAGATGATCTGAAAGTCGTCGGCAGCGGCGGGGAGATCGGTCTCGAGACGCGCGATGAGCGGCCCCCAGTCCTCGCTGGAATCAATTTCCTCGCCGTCGGGACCGACGATGGAATAGCTCGCGCCGGTCTCGTCGGCCGTCACGGAAAGCGACGCCTCGCCGTCATGAAGCAGAGCCCCGCTGGACGACGACGCGAGCAGCAGGATGGCGAGACGGATCGCCGCGCCAATCCGCGCGGCATCCAGCTTCTGGGCGTCCTCGTCGGACAACACCCGCGCATACGGCAGGTTGTAGTCGATCTCCAGATCGTCCGACTGCCATGAAAAGGCGAAGTAGCGGCTCTGGAGCCCGTGCCCTTCCACGAACATCTCGAGCCCTTCGTCCGATTCAAGCTCCGCCAGCGCGGCCTTGAGTTCATTGATCGCTTCTTCTTGCTTCGTGCTTTCCATTCTACACCTCTCGTTCTTGCCGTGTTTGCACTGCCCACAAAATTGCATCACATCGCGAAAAGGTCGTCAAGCGTTGCAAACGACTGGACCCTTCCCGAATAGGCGTTCGGTTTGACGCCAAAAGACGTGACCATGGTCAGATGAACGGCCTTGCGCGTCTTCGTGGCCGCCTTGAATTCAGACTTCTTGTTCATCAGCGCGGCATCGTCCGCCGCCGTCATCGCGTACGGCCCCGCCCAGTACTTCATCTCGCAGATGTTGATGATTCCATCCCTGCGGTCGATCAGCAGGTCGACCTGCGCATTCGCGTTTCGCCAGGAATGGACGTTCGTCAAGACGCCGCTGATGCCGAGCGCACGCTTGATGCCGTCGATGTGCTGCAGGCAAAGTCGTTCGAACGCAAGCCCCGCCCACGTCGAATGCACGCGGGTGTCCGCCATCGCGGACCAGTAATGCGGGTCGTTAGCCTTGTTGGACTCCATGAATCTGAAATAGAACAGCGTGAAGTTGTCGATGAGCTGGAAGACGGCCCCCTTCGTCTTCTTGCCGATTTCCGTGAACTTGCGGATGAACCCGCATTGCTCCAGTATCTTCAGGTATCGGCTGAGCGCCCCGCCGTTCTCGAGGCCGGCCATGTCCGAGACCTCTTCCCTCGTCATGCCGCACTTCTTCTTGGCCATTGCGGTGACGATGGCGAGGTACGGCTCGGGGTGCTCGAAGAGCGACGCGTAAAGCTCGTCAAACTCGTCCTCGAGCTTTTCGCTGCCGGAAAAGAACATGTCGTCGATGTTCTGCGCAACGCTCTTGCCGCGTTCAAGGTAACGCCAGTACATCGGTATGCCGCCAAGGATCATGTAGCATTCCGCCAGCTGGTCGCGCGTGTAGGCCAAGCCCCGCGACTGGGCGTACTCTTCGCACTCCCGCAACGTAAACGGGTCGAGACGAATCCGATACGTCACGCGGTTGTGCAGCCCGTCACGGTTATGCACGATCTTTTCCAGCACCCACGACGTCGCCGATCCGCAAACGACAAGAAGAATGTCCTTCCTTGCCGACGCCCAGCCGTTCCAGAAGTTCTCCACGGCGGAAATGAAGTTCTGGTCTGACCGACCCATCCACGGAATTTCGTCGATGAATACGACCTTGCGCTCCGCAGCGCTCGCCTTGATGACGGTCTTCAAGTTGTCAAACGCGTCGAACCAGTCCTTCAGCTCCGGACAACCCGGATGCCCCTGTTCAAGCATCGACTGCCTGAAACGGGACAACTGTATCTGACGCGATCCGTTCTTGACCCCGGTATGCTGAAAGGTGAAACTTTGACCGAACGTCTCGCGGACCAGAAATGTCTTTCCAACCCGGCGACGTCCATAAACGGCGACGAACTCCGAATCCTCGGATGAGAACGCCTCTAATAGCCGACTCCGCTCTTTTTGACGCCCAATCATCTGGCAACTCCAATTTCAAATGAAATGAACTGCCTAAATTGTATCATAACATGTTGGATTTAGTCAATGGCCATTTTCTTTTATTATAAAACGAGCAGCAATCAATAAATAATCACAATTAAACTATACGGCTTACTAAATCTCATGCTTTTACGCGCTTTTAGTAAGCATGCCCAATGGCCTTTCGTTCGGCAGGGGTTATCACGCCCTCTTTGACCTGCTTGTCGAGGTAGCTCTTGAGCGCGGCCTCCGACTTCGCGCAGAAGGCGTCGCTCTCCTCCTTCGTGCAGAGCCCCTTCTCCGCCCGCTTGCGCGAACGCGCCATCGCCTTCTCCGCCCCGGTAATCGCCCGCTTCACGGCCACCGGCACCCGCAGCAGGCCGATTTGCCCGCCGCCTTGGAGGAGGACGAAGTCCGCCGCGATGCGCCGCCGCTCCGATTCGGGGAAGATCGAGAGAGGATAGGTGTTTGTGGTTGAAAAGTTGAAAAGTTGAAAGGGGCCGGGGCGCTGCCGCTAGGCGACGATGGGGCCGGCGTCGCGCTGCGCGGCGATCTCCTCCTCGTCGGTCGGCTTCAGGTTCATCGTGAAGTCCATCATGCATTCTTCGGCCTTGACCTTGAACTCCTGCGCGAATTTGTTCACTGTCCCCTCCAGCTTGTTCGCGTGGCCTTGCCGGGTGCCGTCGGGCATGTCCTCCTTTTCTTCGAAGAACGCTTTTCCCTCGCTGTCGTCGAATTTACTGAAGTCCAGCTTCGCGAGGCGGTTGAATTCGTCGCCCTTCAAGGTGTAGTCCAGCGTGCACTTCCACCTGCTGCCTGCGCCAACGCTGATTTCGTCATTCAAGCCGTCGTTCGTGGTATTGTCCTTGATGTCCGTGATCTCATTGTCCATGACGTAATGGAGTGCGATTCCCCCGTCATGGCGCATTTCGACCGTGTAGCTCCTGCTTTGCCCATCGTGTTTGAACCACTCCCCGAACGCCTGATCGCTTTCGCGTGGTTCAATGGCGATTTCCGAGCCCATCTGCGCGGCCTTTTCCGTCTCCTGGGAGACCAAGGCCATCAGCAGATGGACTTTGTTCTTGTCCTCGGCCTTGGTGAGGCCCTCGTAGGTCGCGTTGGCGTCGCCCGTGACGAACTGCGCCAGTTCGTCGCGGGCCGTCTCGAACTTCATAGTGAGCTTGAAGCTGTTCTTGCCGTTTGTCAGGGTGACGTTGGTGCCGCGATAGATGTCCGCCTTGAACTGGCATTCCTTGCCGGTGACGATCTTCTTCATTTCGCCGCAGATATTCCAGTTCATCATGGCTTTCGCGTTGGCGCTCAGGCTTTTGCCGAGCTTTTCCTCCGGCTTGCTGGCGTTGCCGAGCTTGGCCCGGAGAAGGTTCTTCATGA
>CAMORM010000169.1 GCA_946623785.1 uncultured Verrucomicrobiota bacterium | reverse complement strand
CCTACGGCGACAAGGGCGACGTGATCGACTTCACCCCGCCCTACCGCCGCGTGGCCTACAAGGACCTCGTGAAGGACCTGATGGGCGACGACTGGTTCGACCTCGACTTCGCCACGCAACTGGAGAAGGCCAAGTCAAAGGGACGCGAGACAGATACCAACCTGGAGCTGGACGGCGTGACCACCGAACTGATGCTCACGCACGAGGTCTACGACAAGCTCATCGAGCGCAACCTCATGCAGCCCACCTTCGTGACGCGCATCCCGCACGAGTTTGTTCCGCTCGCCAAGGCGTGCACCGATGATCCGTCGCTCGTGGACGTGTTCGAGTTCGTCGTGGCCGGCCGCGAGCTTTGCCCCGGCTACACCGAGCAGAACGATCCGCTCGAACAGCGCAAGGCGCTCGAGAACCAGGCCGGCGAGGACACGGAGAAGATCGACGAGGACTTCATCAGCGCGCTCGAGTGCGGCATGCCCCCCACGGGCGGCCTCGGCTTCGGCGTGGACCGCCTCGTGATGTTCCTCACCGGCACGGACTCCATCCGCGACGTGGTCCTCTTCCCGCAGCTGAAGCGGATGTAGGGTCCCGCGCGCCCGCATGGAGAGCCGCCATCTTGGCGGCGATCTCACGGAACCGCCAGGATCACGCGGTCGATCCAGATGTAGCTCTCGCCCTGCGCGCCGGGACGGAACATCGGGCCGGTGAACTTCACGGACACCCACAGCTCCAGTTCCTTCCCGGAAAGATCTGGGAAGTTGCCCGTCTTCAGCTGCGTAGTCCACGCGCGCGTGAGCCACAGGTAGCAGTTATCGTTGAACTTCGCCTTGCAGAGGCGGTACCAATGGTAACCGTCGCCCGCCGCCTTCTTGAACGAGCCGCTGCCGCACGACTTCTTCGTCTGCTGGTCGTACACGCCGCCGGAGAACGGCAGCTGGAAGTAGTGGCTCTTGTCCGCCGCCGTGCGCATCGCCCGGCCCACCGGACTCTCGGGATCGTCCACGAGCGTCTCGTTCTTCCCGTGGCTCGTGAGGAACTGCGCGGGGAAGTCGTAAAAGCTCCTGTCGCGGAACTGCTCGGGCACGGGGAAGGCGTCGGGCGGGGCCAGGACGCCCGCCAGGAAGTCGTGCTCCTTCTTGATCAGCTCCTTCGCCTTCGGGTACGGCGCGATCCACTTGGGCCAGTCCTCGCGCAGGCGCCGCTTGGCGTCGTCAAGCCCCGGCACCTTTTTCTCTTCCGCGACCTTGCCGCCCGGCACGTGGAACATCACCGAACGCGCGCGCAGGCAGGTCAGGCGGTCGAGGCCGAGGCGCGCGTGGCGCACACGCGCCAGCAGCTTCGCGTCGTCCGCCACGGACGCCTCCGCCGCGTCGAGCATCTTGTTGCAGGCCACGACGTCCTCGTCGCCGATATAACGGAACGCGGAGAGCTGCGGGAACCAGCTCACGAACGCGCTCTTTTCGCGGCGGATCTTGTCGAGGTAGCGCCGGTAGGCGAGCACGTGCGCGCCCGCGGGACCGTAGTATTCGCGCATGAAACGCTCGATCAGCGCATTGCAGTCGAGGTCGGGATTCTCCATCAGCCGCGTCTCGAGGAAGAACTTCAGCTCCCACATGTCGGCCTTGTAGGGATGCTCGTGTTCCCAGAAGATGCCGGACACGTTGTTCGCGCGATAGTGGCGGAAGAGGTCGCCGTAGTGGAACTCGCTCGCGAACGGCAGGCCGGTGAGGCCCTTCGAGAACGTGATCGCGTAGTCCCACACGAACAGGTGCTTCGTCACCTTGCTCCACGCCGTCACGCAGTCGTAGTACGCGCGGTTGTCCGGCTCCGCGATGGACGAGGCCTGGTTGGAGCCCGTGTCGCAAAGGCGCACGATCACGTTGTCCGCCGCGCGCACACCCCCCTTCGGGACTGGCTGCGTGTACTGGTAGGCCCACGTGCAGAGCAGCACGTCAGGGTACTTCTTCGCGACCTCGGCGGCAAGCGCGTTCACGAAGTTGAGGTTGACGCCCGAAAGGCCGTACTTCTCCGCGGCGGCGTTGCAGCGGTCGCACTGGCAGTACGCCTGGTTGTCGTTGTGCGAAATGTCGTAGATGCGCGGCGGCTCCACGCCGTTTTTCAGGGCCTTCGCGGTCCCCTTCTCGATGTTGTCGAGCAGGCGCTTGAGCATCTCGTCCTTCACCTCGGGGTTCGTCAGGCAGAGCTGGCCGCTCCGCTGCCCGCCCACGCGCCGCCCGTTGCGCAGCGAGAACCAGTCGGGATGGTCCTTCATGTGCTTGTCGGCGTTGAGATACCAGTCGAACGTATGGCAGAAGTTCGGCGGACCGAAGCAGTACGCGCCGCCGAGGGCCTCGCCGCCGTGCGCGTTCATCCTCACGCGCCGCTCGAAGCGCGGCGGATTCTTGCCGCTCTCCGCACGGTAGATGTCGCGGTACGCGAACGCGGGCTGGCCCTGCATGTCCAGGGCGGGCAGATCGAGCGGACCCGCCGGCGGCACGTCCTCCTCGAACTCGCTCCACCACCGCACGCCGCAGCAGTCCTCGAGAAAATGGTACACGGCGAAAAGCGCGCCGCGCGGACCGCCACCGTTCAGCAGCACCTCGTTGCCGAAGGAGCGCACGATCCACTTCTCCGGGGGCAACTGCGACGAGAGCAGGCCCTGCTTCCGCGCCAGCTCCGTGTCGCCTACTCGGAAGACGATGCCTTCCTTTCCGCCCACGCACAGCGTCCCGCCCACGCGCTTTCCGAGATAGTCGGAAAGTTCCTTGACGGCGGTCTGCTCGTGCGGCTTCGGCGCGTCCGGCCCCGCTACCTCGTACGGTGCCGCGTCAAGCGCCAATCCGGCGCACATCAACGTGGTAACCACCACGCCGTAGAAAACAGGTCTCTTTTTTCCCATGCGGTAAGTATACCACATTTTCGCGGTCAGCGGCGCGCAGAGACAAAACGGGGGCGACTTGATATCCTTTTATTCTTCATCCAGATCGGCGACATCGACGTCGCTCCATCCTGGCTCCTCCCCCCAATCGGGAATATCCTCCCAGGCGGCGTCATCCTCGGGTTCCCAGTCCCACTCGCCGTCGGGTCCGAAATCTATCCATTCATCGATCATTGCATTTCCTTTCTACCCGCTATTCGCTTCCCGTCTGGAAATCTTACACGATTTTTCAAGACGCACGATTTTTTCAGGACGTAAGATGTAGGGCGTAGGACTTTGGCATGCCTTGCGGGACCAATGGGCAAACGGAAGCACAACGGCTTCGCTGCCGGGACGGCTGCGAAACCGGCGAGAGAGACGCCGGGGAGGGAATGGGTATGATTTCAGCGCTGCACGCGGCCGGAGGCGTTTCCGGCGGCGAGCGCCTTCACCTCGGACACGGACACGTGGTTGAAGTCGTGTTCGATCGAGTGCTTAAGGCACGACGCGGCCACGGCGAAGTTGATGGCGTCCTGCGTACCGAACCCGTTCGCGAGGGCGTAGATGAGGCCGCCGCCGAAGGAGTCGCCGCCGCCCACACGGTCGACGATCTGGATGTCGTACTCGGGCGAGAAGCAGGCCTTGCGTCCGTCGAAGAGCATGCCCGCCCACAGGTTGCGAGACGCGGAAATCGAGGTGCGGAGCGTGATGGCCACCTTCTTGCAGCCGAAGCGGGTGGCGAGTTGGCGGGCGACGGAGACGTAGCCCTCCTTGTCGAGCTTGCCGCTGTCGACGTCCGTGCCCTCCGCCTTGATGCCAAAAACATCAGCCGCATCGGCCTCGTTCGCGATGCACACGTCCACGTAAGGGACGAGCTTCGCCATCGTGGCGCCGGCCTGCTCGCGGGTCCAGAGCTTGCCGCGGTAGTTGAGGTCGCAGCTCACGGTGATCTTGTGCGCCTTGCAGTACTTGAGGGCGTCAAGGCAGATGGCGGGGCACTCGCCGCCCAGGGCGGGCGTGATGCCGGTGAAATGGAACCATTTCGCGCCCTTGAAGATCTTCGCCCAGTCGAAATCCTTGCGGGAGGCCGTGGCGATCGAGGAGCCGGCGCGGTCGTAGACGACCTTTGAGGCGCGCTGGGAGGCGCCCTTCTCGACGAAATAGATGCCAAGACGCGGACCGCCCCAGACGATATCCTTCGTATCGACGCCGAACCTGCGAACCTCGTTGCGCGCGGCGGCGCCGAGCGGGTTGTCGGGGAGTTTCGTGACGTACGAGGCGTCCATGCCGTAGTTGGCGAGCGACACGGCGACGTTCGCCTCGCCGCCCGCGTAGGAGCACTCGAATTTGTCCGCCTGGACGAACCGAAGATAGCTCTCCGGGTTCAGGCGCATCATGATTTCACCGAAGCAGACGATTCTCTTAGACATGGCTGTTCTCCACGAGTTCGCGCGCGGCGGCGGCGATTTTGTCCCACGCGCCGGCGGCGATCCATTCCTTGTTGACGAGTGCACCGCTGACGCCTACGCCCGCGCAGCCGGCTTTGATGTAATCCGCCACGTTGGCGGGCGTGACGCCGCCGACGGCGAGGAGGGGGATATGCTTAAGCGGCGCGAGGACGTCCTTGATGTAGGTCGGCCCGACGGCGCGAATGGGGAACACCTTCACGAAATGCGCGCCCGCCTCGTAGGCGGTGAGGATTTCGGTGGGGGTGAAGGCGCCGGGCATGGCGACGAGTCCGGCGGACACGCAGGCGCGGATGACGTCGACGTTGACGGTCGGGGTGACCATGAAGGCACCTCCCGCGTCGATTGCCATCTGGAGCTGGTCGCGTGAAAGGACGGTGCCGGCGCCCACGAACATGTCGGGGCAGGCCGCGCGGATGGCGCGTATGGCCTCTGCGGTCTTGCGGAGGTCGCCGGTCTGGTCGAAGGTGACCTCGACCAGGCGGATGCCGCCAGAGCGGTAGGATTCCGCGAGCTTGACGCAGATTTCAGGGGCCATGCCGCGGATGATCGCGACAACCCGCGTGTCTTTCACACTCTGAACGATTTGCTCTTCTACTTTCATAAGAATCTTTCTCCTGACGGCGCTATTATACCACAATTACAGGAGAATGGGGTGGGTTTGACATGAGACCTGAGACATGAGACCTGGGGAGACATGAGACATGAGACCTGGGGAGACATGAGACATGAGACCTGGTCTCGGGTCTCTGG
>CAMORM010000168.1 GCA_946623785.1 uncultured Verrucomicrobiota bacterium | reverse complement strand
TCGACGCGGCGAAGATCGCCCGCGAGAACGGCATGGGCACGCGCACGAACACGGTTCTCCAGACTGCGTTCTTCAAGCTCTCCGGCATCAAGCTCGCCAAGGCCGACGGCACCGAGCTCGACCCGATCCAGGTCCTCAAGGACTACGCCGAGAAGGCGTACTCCAAGAAGGGCCAGGAAGTCGTCGAGATGAACTGGAAGTGCATCGAGGCGGCGAGCGCGGCGATCGAGGAGGTCAAGTATCCGGCGGCTCCGGCTGGCAAGCTCAAGATGCCTGCGGCGGTTCCGGCGGACGCTCCTGAGTTCGTCAAGAAGGTCTCCGCGAAGATGATCGCGCAGAAGGGCGACACGCTCAAGGTCAGCGAGCTTCCCGTCGACGGCACGTGGCCTACCGCCACGACGCAGTGGGAGAAGCGCAACGTCGCGGCGTTCATCCCGCAGTGGGATCCCGCGGCCTGCATCCAGTGCGGCAACTGCCTTGCGATCTGCTCGCACGCGGCGATCCGCATGAAGGTGTACGAGGAGAACGATCTCGCCGGCGCGCCCGCGACGTTCAAGAGCGCCGACGCGAAGGCGCTCACCAAGAGCTTCGGCTCGAAGGTGACGATCCAGGTCGCCCCCGAGGACTGCATGGGCTGCGAGCTCTGCGTCGTCCAGTGCCCGATGAAGGCGAAGGGCGCGCTCAAGATGGTCGAGCAGATTCCGCTCCGCAAGACCGAGGCCGAGAACTGGAAGTTCTTCCTCAACCTCCCCGAGGTCGATCCGGCGAAGCTCGACACCCGCAAGCTCCTCGACAGCCAGCTCAAGCGTCCGCTGTTCGAGTTCTCCGGCGCGTGCGCGGGCTGCGGCGAGACGCCCTACGTCAAGCTCCTCACGCAGATCTGCGGCGACCGCCTGCTCGTGGCGAACGCGACGGGCTGCTCGTCGATCTACGGCGGCAACCTGCCGACCACCCCGTACTGCCAGCGCAAGGACGGACGCGGCCCGGCGTGGAGCAACTCGCTCTTTGAGGACAACGCGCAGTTCGGCATGGGCATGCGCGTGTCGGCCGACAAGCTCTACGGCTTCGCCATGGAGCTCGTCGACAAGGCTCTCGCGAACGAGAAGACCCCGGCGGACATGAAGGCCTGCCTCGAGAAGGTCAAGGCAGTGGACCAGTACGACGAGAAGGGCCAGGGCGTCGAGCAGATGCGCGCGCTCGTCAAGGAGCTCAAGGGCTTCTGCGAGGCCGGCAAGGCCGCGGGCTGCTCGCTCTGCGCACAGCTCCTCTCGGTGGCTGACAACCTCGTGCGCAAGTCCGTGTGGATCCTCGGCGGCGACGGCTGGGCGTACGACATCGGCTACGGCGGTCTCGACCACGTGCTCGCCTCGGGCAAGAACGTGAAGATCCTCGTGATGGACACCGAAGTGTACTCCAACACCGGCGGCCAGGCCTCCAAGGCCACTCCTACCGGCGCGATCGCGAAGTTCGCGGCGTCCGGCAAGGTGCAGGCCAAGAAGAACCTCGGCCTCATGCAGATGCAGTACAAGAACGTGTACGTTGCGTACGTCTCGATGGGCGCCAACCCGGCCGCGACGGTCAAGGCCTTCAACGAGGCCGAGAACTACAACGGCCCGGCGCTGATCATCGCCTACGCGCACTGCATCGAGCAGGGCCTCCTCACGAAGACCGGTCCGGCGCACCAGCAGGCGGCCGTGGATTCCGTCCACTTCCCGCTGTGGCGCTACAACCCGACCGTGGGCAAGCTCCAGCTCGACTCGGCGGACAAGTCCGACAAGGTGTCCTTCGCCGAGCGCGCCCTCTCGAAGGACTGCGGCGAGAACCGCTTCAAGCAGCTCGTCAAGAAGATCGGCGCGGAGAAGGCGGAAGCCATGCTCAAGCAGGCGGAGGAAGGCTTCAAGGAGAACTACGCTCTCCTCAAGAAGCTCTCCGAGATGTGAGGCAGGTAGGGTCGCGCGTCCCTGCGCGACCGCAACCCCGAAACGAGGGCGCGGCGTTGTGCCGCGCCTTCGTTTTTGGTATAATGGCCGCGCAAAATGAATCTAACATCGCCATCGCAGGTCAAGAGCTGGTGCATCGAGAACGGGTTCCACCCGAACAGGGTGCTCGGGCAGAACTTCCTCGTGGACCGCAATGCGCTCACGGACATCGTGGACGCCGGGTGGCCGCATGTGGAGGGGCGCGCGCCGCGCATCCTCGAGGTTGGCCCCGGGCTTGGGGTCCTCACGGAGGAGCTCCTCGCGCGCGGCGCCGAGGTAACGGCCGTGGAGAAGGACCCGGTTCTCGCCGCTCGCCTGTCCGAGGCACTGGGGGCTCCTTCCGCGCTCGCCGTTGTGCCTGGCGACGCACTTGACTTCGTGAAGGAGGGGCGCGCCGATTCCTTCGACGCGATGGTCTCCAATCTTCCGTACCAGGCGGGCACGCGGATACTCCTCGAGCTTGTCTCGCGAATCGACGTGTCCACCGCTCCAGCGCTGATGACTGTCCTCGTCCAGACCGAGGTCGGTGAGCGCCTTGCGGCCGGCCCGGGCTCGAAAACACGCGGCCTTGCGGGTGTCTGGGCGCAGCTCGACTACGACGTGGAGATTGTGCGCGAGGTGGCGGCGAGCTGCTTCTGGCCGCGTCCGCAGATCGGCTCGGCGGTGGTGCGGCTCGTGCGCAGGGAGGACCCCGGGCTGACCCGGGAGGAGCGCAGGACCTTCCGCGCCCTCACCAAAAAATCGTTTGAGCACCGCCGCAAACAGCTTGGCTCCATATTCAAAGGTGTGATACAATCTACGGCACGCGCCGAAGAGCTTGAGAACGAGGACTGGGCCGCGCTCGCCAAGGCGGTGCACGGCCAGCCCGGGTTCGGCGGCTGAAGGCGCGCCGGAGTGATTTCGCACTGCAGTTCAGACCAACAAAAAGGAAAAGAAAGATGAAGACACCCGAAGAGTTCCTCGAATCGAACGGACTTGTTACGCGCACGCTCGACCGTGCCGCGCTCATCGCCGCCTTCCAGCGCGAGATGGACGCAGGCCTCGCCGGGCAGCCGTCGTCGCTCAAGATGATCCCGACTTTCACCGGCACCACAGGCGAGATCAAGAAGGACACGCCGATAGCGGTTCTCGACGCGGGCGGCACGAACCTCCGCGGCGCCACGGTGTCGATCGCGTCCGACGGCTCCGGCGCGAAGATCGAGCACAAGGAGAAGGGCGAGATGCCCGGCGCCAAGAGCCCGGTCACCGAGGAGGAGTTCTACAAGACCCTTACCGACCATGTCGTGCGGGTGCGCGAGTTCACGAAGGACTCCGCCCTTGGCTTCTGCTTCTCCTATCCCGCCGAGGCCTCGGCCGAGGGCGACGCGAAGCTCCTCAACTGGACGAAGAACATCCAGGCCCCGGCGATCGTGGGACAGTGGGTCGGCGCGGAGCTCGCGAAGCGCCTCGACCCCAAGCCCTCGAAGGTGATGGTTGTGAACGACACGGTCGCGACGCTCCTCGCCGGCAAGTCCACGGAGAAGGACGTCCACTACTCCGCATACCTCGGCTTCATCCTCGGCACGGGCACGAACGTGGCATACGTCGAGCGCAATGGCAACATCCCGAAGATCGCCTCGCTCGGGCTCGACCCCGCGGCGTACCAGTGCATCAACACGGAGTCTGGCGGCTTCGACAAGATCGCGCAGAGCGCGTTCGACGCGGCGATGGACGCCAAGATGCCCGACCCGGGACGCCAGCGCTTCGAGAAGATGATCGCCGGCGTGTACCTCGGCAAGCTCGGGCTCGAGGTGTTCAAGGCCGCGGCGAAGGAGGGCTTCTTCTCGAAGGAGGCGGCAGCGAAGGTCGCGTCGCTGGCAGAGCTCGAGTCCATGCACCTCGACAACTTCTGCGCGAAGTTCGACAACGGCAAGCCCAATCCGCTTGACGACGTGTTCGCCTCGGAGGCCGACAAGGCGATGGCCCGCCGCCTCGCGACGCCCGTCTTCGAGCGCGCGGCGATCCTCACCGCCGTGCACCTCGCGGCGTTCATCGTCAAGACCGGCGGCGGCACGGACCCGAAGTCCCCAGTGTGCGTGTGCGTGGACGGCTCCACGTACTACAAGACGCGCGTCGTGAGCTTCCCGAAGATCGTGCAGGCGGAGCTCGACGCGATGCTCGGCCCGCGCAACATCGCCTTCGCGCTCACCGTCTGCCCGGACGACGCGCCGATGATCGGCGCAGCCGTCGCCGCGCTGATGAAGTGACCGCCCGGCAGCAGCCTGCGCGCTGACCTCAACGCGCCGCAGCCTGTGCAGAGCCGCCATGGAGAGCCGCCGTCCCGGCGGCTCGGCCGTGGCGGCTTTGCCGTTCCCCCGGTCGCCGGCATGCCGGCTGTCCATGACCGCGGCGAATTGCGGCACCACAGCGCCGCACTGCCGCAAACGCCTATTTTCCCGCATTGAAACATTGAACAGCGGGGCGGGGTTTGGTATACTTGCGTCCCGACAACGACGGAAAAGGTCCGCGTTGCAGAAAGGTTCTTGATACATGAAGCGTTCGGATGTTGACAAGGTCCTGATCATCGGATCGGGCCCCATCGTTATCGGGCAGGCGTGCGAATTCGACTATTCCGGCACGCAGGCGTGCAAGGCGCTCCGCGCCTGCGGCTACAAGGTGGTTCTGGTGAACTCGAACCCGGCCACCATAATGACCGACCCTGTGATGGCTGACGCCACTTACATCGAGCCGCTCAACGAGGCGCGGCTCGAGCAGATAATCGAGAAGGAGAGGCCCGATGCCATTTTGCCGAACCTCGGCGGGCAGACGGGCCTCAACCTTTCCATGGAGCTCGCAAAGAAGGGCATCCTCGACAAGTACGGCGTGAAGGTGATCGGCGTGAACCTGGACGCCATCGAGCGCGGCGAGGACCGCGAGGTGTTCAAGGAGACGATGAAGAAGCTCGGGATAGAGACCCCCCGCAGCGGAATCGTCCACTCGGTCGAGGATGCCGTGGAGCTCGTCGAGAGGGAGATCGGCTACCCCGTGGTCGTGCGTCCCGCCTACACGATGGGCGGCTCGGGCGGCGGCTTCTGCTACAACGTGGAGGAGCTGCGCACGATCTGCGCCCGCGGCCTCGACGCCTCGCTCACGCACCAGTGCCTCATCGAGGAGTCCATCCTCAACTGGGAGGAGCT
>CAMORM010000167.1 GCA_946623785.1 uncultured Verrucomicrobiota bacterium | reverse complement strand
CCATCAACCCCGAGAACGGCTTCTTCGGCGTCGCGCCGGGAACCTCCAAGTTCTCGAACCCGAACGCGCTGCTCTCCTGCAAGAAGAACACGATCTTCACGAACGTCGTTCTCACCCCGGATGGCGACATCTGGTGGGAGGACATGGGCGTTGACGCGCCGGAGGAAGGCATCGACTGGAAGGGCAACCCCTGCTACCGCTGCGTGGACGACAAGAAGCGCATGGCCCCGAAGCCTGGCATGACCAAGGCCCAGGTCAAGGAGCTCAAGTACGTTGCGGCGCACAAGAACAGCCGCTTCACGGCTCCCGCGGTCAACTGCCCGGTGCTCGACAAGGAGGGCTTCAACGGCAAGTTCAACAAGAAGCCGACCGGCGTGCCGATCGACGCGATCCTCTTCGGCGGACGCCGTCCTTCGACCATCCCGCTGGTGAACGAGGCCAAGAGCTGGACCCACGGCGTGTTCATGGGCTCGGCCGCCGGCTCTGAAGTCACCGCAGCCGTCATTTCCGACCAGATCGGCCAGGTCCGCCGCGACCCGATGGCGATGCTTCCGTTCTTCGGGTACAACGTGTGCGACTACTTCCAGCACTGGCTGGAGATGGAGCGCACGAGCGCCAACCCGGCGAATCTCCCGCGCATCTACTTCGTCAACTGGTTCCGCAAGACCCCGGACGGCCAGTTCATGTGGCCTGGCTTCGGCGACAACAGCCGCGTCCTCAAGTGGATCTGCGACCGCATCGACGGCAAGGTCAAGGCGAACGTCACCGCGATCGGCAACCTGCCGTTCGCTAAGGACATCTCGCTTGAGAACAACGTTGGCGACGATCCCAACTTCCTCGTCAACGAGAAGTACCTCAAGGACCTTCTCACGGTCGACGTCGAGGGCTGGAAGAAGGAGATTGCCACCGTCGGCGCGTCCTACGACGAGTACGACAAGAAGGCGTCCAAGGACTCCACCGTCGAGAACAAGGCCGCGCGCCGCGTCCCGCAGGCGCTCCGCCAGGTTCTTGCCGACGTGACCGCCGCGCTTACGAAGTAATCGCCGCGCTGCGAGCCGGAAAAGCGCCGTCCCCGCGGGGACGGCGCTTTTTCTTTCCCGCGGTGGTGCATGCAAGGACGGATTTTGGTATAATTCGGCAATCATACACTAAAGGAGACGACTATGCACCACACGAAACCTGCGGCGTGCGCCTTTATGGCGGCGCTGGCATTCACTGCGACTACGGCCTTTGCCGGACTTTTTGACAAGGCGTGGATAAAGGGCACGACGGACAAAGACCCGGTCTCGTACAAGGTAGGGGAGGAGATGACCTTCACCCTCACGCCGATGGGGCTTGACGGCGAGGTGCCTGCGGGCGAGTATTCGCTCATGGTGAGGCGGTCCGACGACTTCGCCTACGGCGCGGAGGAGAAGTTCCCGTTCGACGGCAAGCCGTTCGTGTACAAGACTAAGATTGACAAGCCTGGCTTCGTGCGCCTCGAGGCATACGTTGTCGACAGGAACGGCAAGCGGGTGAAGAAGCAGTTCACGGGAGACGCCACGACCCCCGAGGGGCGCAAGGCGATGAACAAGTTCGAAAAGGCCAAGAAGGACGTGTTCTTCGACGGCGGCGCGGGCGCGGAGATCGAGAAGCTCGCCGCGCCAGAGGAGCCCAAGGACTTCGACGCGTACTGGAAGAAGCAGTTCGCGCGCCTCGACAATGTGAAGATCCCGTCCTTCGACAAGCTCGAGAAGGCCGAGGTCGAGCAGAAGAACCCCAGGATTCGCACATACGCCGTGAGCATCCCCTGCGCCGACGGAATCCGCCCCGTCACCGGCTATCTCTCGATCCCGAAGGCAGTCGACGAGGGCAAGAAATTCCCCGTCCGCCTCGAGACGCATGGATACGGCAGTAGCTCGGTCCACATGCCGTCTCCCTGGGGCACCGACCAGGAGATCGTCCTCAACATCAACGCCCACGGCATGAAGCTCCCCGCGCTGGGCGGGACGGACGCTGACTTCGAGGAGCTCAAGACGTCCATCAAGTCGAACGGAAAGTCCTACGCCTTCGACCCCGAGCAGAACAAGGACCCGACGACGGCGTACTTCAACGGAATGGTCCTGCGCGTCAAGCGCGGGCTCCAGTTCCTCAAGACGCTCGACGGCTGGAACGGCAAGGACGTGAGGGCGAACGGCGGCAGCCAGGGCGGGCTCCAGACGATCTGGGCGGCCGGCTGCGGCGAGGGCGTCCTGAGGGCCAACTCCGACATAACCTGGTGCTGCGACCTCCCCTACAATCAGATGCGCCTTGAAAAGAAGGCCGCTACGGCGGGCTGGTACATCCCCTGGTCTCCGGGCCTCGCGTACTTTGACGCCGCGACGTGGGCGAAGCGCATCCCGACCACATGCCGCACCAACGTTACGCGCGCCGGGCTTGGCGACTACACATGCCCGCCGATGGGCATCGCCAAGATGTACAACAACATTCCCGGGACCAACAAGTCCATCAGGTGGGTGCAGGGATCCGAGCATGGATACGTGCCGCCGGAATACGCTGGCCGCGACTTCATGAAGGAGGGAGCGAAATGAAGAGCAGGGTTCCCGTTGCCGCCGCGCTTGCCGCGGCATTCATCGCCGCCGGCGCTTCTGCCGACGTGCGCACGGTCAAGATCGAGGAAGGCGAGAACTGGTGGGGCGCGGCCAACTTCTTCGGCACCAACATGCCTTTCACGGCGAAGACGAGCCTCAAGATCGACCTCCGCCGCAAGAACTACTCGAACCAGTGCGCGTCGCTCCTCATATCCGACCGCGGCCGCGCGATCTGGTCCGAGGGGCAGTCCGAGATCGAGTTCAAGGACGGCTCGATAGTGATGGACTCGGACGCAGAGGTGCTCGTTGAGGCGGCGTCCGACAAGTCCCTCCCAGGCGCCTACCGCCATGCGGCGCGCAGGTGGTTCCCGCCTTCCGGGAAGTCGCCGGACCCGCTTTTCTTCACCTCCCCGCAGCTCAACACGTGGATCGAGCTCACGTACCACCAGAACCAGAAGGACATCGTTGCGTACGCGAAGTCGATGCTCGCCAACGGCGTTCCGCCGGGCGTGCTGATGATCGACGACACGTGGCAGGCCGGATACGGCGACTGGCGCTTCGAGCCCTCCCGCTTCCCGGACCCGAAGGCGATGGTGGACGAGCTGCACGCCATGGGCTTCAAGGTCATGCTCTGGATGTGCCCGTACGTGGGGATGGACCTTCCGGCGTTCCGCCGCATCGCCTGGGGCAGAAACCCGGACGACGTGCGCGGCTATCCAACGAAGGGCGGTTTTCTCCAGGACATGGCGCCGGCCAATCCCGGAGAGGGCGAGTACACGTTCAAGGAGAAGCCCAAGGCGTGCGGATGGTGGAACGGATATTCCGCGTTCCTGGACTTCTCGCACCCCAACGCCAACGCATGGTTCGCCGAGACGCTCGACGGCCTCGTGAAGGAGTTCGGCGTCGACGGCTTCAAGCTCGACGGTGCCGACCTTGGCGCGTACAACCTGTCCGACCGCAAGGCCAAGGATCCGAAGGCGACGAGCGGCTCGCTCAACAACGGCTACTGCGCCTACGCGCTCAAGTACCCGTTCTGCGAGATCCGCAACACGTGGAGGATGCAGCTCGTGCCAGTCGTCGTGCGTCTCCACGACAAGATGCACGAGTGGGTGGCGCTTAAGCGCATCGTGGCCGACATGATCGCGGCGGGGCTTCTCGGACAGCCGTTCATCTGCCCCGACATGGTAGGCGGAGGCGACTGGGTTGCGTTCATCCCCGGTTCGCCGTTCGAGCAGGAGCTCTTCATCCGCAGCGCCGAGATACATGCGCTCTGCCCGATGATGCAGATTTCCGCGTCGCCCTGGCGCGTGCTCGACGCGCGCCACCAGGCGATCTTCAAGGACGTGCTGGCGATCCGCCAGAAGTACGCGCCGAAGTTCGCCGCGCTCGCCAAGGCGGCCGGCGAGACTGGCGAGCCGATCCTGCGCAGCCTCGAGTACGTGTTCCCCGGCAAGGGCTACGCCGGCATCATCGACGAGTTCATGATCGGCGACGACCTTCTCGTTGCGCCGGTGTTCGAGAAGGGCGCGGTCTCGCGCGAGGTGGTGCTTCCACCCGGCAAGTGGCGCGACGCCGCTGGAACCGTACGCGAAGGCCCCGCTAAGGTCAAGGTCGAGGCGCCTCTCGGCCGTCCGCCGTATTTCGAGCTCGTCCGCTGAGCCCTTGCGCGGCGGATACTTCGCGCTAGAGACCGAGTCGGAATTGGTGGTGTACAACTACTTCTTCGACCTTGAGGAGGCGTCGAATGCCGTGGAGGAATTCGTCCACGCCATAGAGAAGATACTCCAGCTTTGCGACATCTGGGCCCAAAGGATTGACGCGAAGTTCTCGGAATCGGCCACGGGCGGCGAATGCGAAGGCCAGGCCGGGGATTTCTTTCAAAACAACCATATTGTGCCGTAACCTTTTCTGTCCCCGCGGGTATACCAGTAAAAAGCTATCAGCATAAGGGAGAAAGCGATGCCATTGAACGTAGAGTCTTTCCGCAGCCTGGTCAACCAGACTAATTACGGCAACCGCGACATCTACGTCAGCGGCGAGGGCAAGAACGCGACCGCGCGCCTCGGCAACTACTTCTTCTCGCAGGGGAAGTCCGTAAACAACGCGACTATGACCGCCTTCAAGGAGGCTCTCGAGAACGAATACGGTTCTCTTGGGACCCACGCATTCGACACGGTGCTCGGGTCGCGCAGCCAGCTCAACAAATCGCTCCGCGCATGCGACATACAGCGGACGCTTTCCAAACTCGTGCCGATCCGCGAGAACCGCTTCATAGGCGAGGTGAACCGCCAGTTCGTCACCTCACCGAAGATGCTCGAGCTGTCCGATGACGAGAGGAAGGCGGTGTTCCAGAAGCTGAAGGACGAACCGTTCAAGGGCGTCGACCTTGCGGCGTGCCGTACGCCCGAGGACCTGTCGGCCGCGGCGACGCGCCGCATCGGCGCGGCGATCGACAAGCTTCGCAAGGAGAGTGACGCAGGCCTTCACGAGAACACGCTTGGTGCGCGCAAGTCCGTCGAGACGGCCGCGGGCGCAAAGGAGCCGACGGGCCTCAGGAACCTCAACACGGTCCTCAAGGCGGGCTCGACCTCCGTCGAGGACCAGATCAAGAAGGGCCTCATCGGCG
>CAMORM010000166.1 GCA_946623785.1 uncultured Verrucomicrobiota bacterium | reverse complement strand
TACCGGACTGCCTCGAAGTCACGCACGTGAACCTGAACGACGGCTCCATCGAAGGCGTGCGCCACAAGACGCTCCCCGCATTCTCGGTCCAGTACCATCCGGAGTCGTGCCCCGGCCCGCATGACAGCAAGTATCTCTTCGAGCAATTCAAAAACATGATTATTGACAGTCGGCAGTCGACATCCGACAACGGTTGTCGGACGCCGAATGTCGAATGTCCATAAGCAAATCCTATTCAAAACCATGAAAAAGCAAGTCAAATACGTATTCATCACCGGCGGCGTGGTGAGCTCGCTCGGCAAGGGCATAACGAGCGCCAGCCTCGCGCTTCTCCTCAAGTCGCGCGGCTACAAGGTGTTCATGCAGAAGCTGGACCCGTACCTCAACGTCGACCCCGGCACGATGTCGCCGTACCAGCACGGCGAGGTGTTCGTGACGGACGACGGCGCGGAGACGGACCTCGACCTAGGGCACTACGAGCGCTTTGCCGGCGTAACGTGCACCAAGGCGTCCAACTTCACGTCCGGCCGCATCTACTCCGCCGTGCTCGCGCGCGAGCGCGAGGGGGGCTACCTCGGAGGGACAGTCCAGGTTGTGCCGCACATCACTGACGAGATCAAGGCGGCGATAAGAAGCGCAGGCGAGCACGACTGCGACATAGTGCTCTGCGAAATAGGCGGCGTTTCGGGAGACATCGAGAGCCTGCCATTCCTCGAGGCTGCGCGCCAGTTCCGCTTCGAGGCGGGATACGACAACACGTGCTTCGTCCATCTCACCCTGGTGCCGTACCTGAAGGCGGCCGGCGAACTGAAGACCAAGCCGTCACAGCATTCCGTAGGCATGCTCCGCAACATCGGCATCATCCCCGACATACTCGTGTGCCGCACGGAGATGCCGATCCCCGAGGAGCACATGCAGAAGCTCGCGATGTTCTGCAACGTGAAGCGCGAGTGCGTCATCGAGGAGAAGGACGTGACGGACTCTGTGTACGCAGTGCCGCGCGAGCTCCGCAAGCAGGGGCTGGACGAGCAGGTGCTCAGGCAGCTCCACCTCGACATCTGGCCGATAAAGCACACGGTGTGGGACTCGCTCGTCAAGAAGGCCACGCAGCCGAAGAAGCGCTGCCGCATCGCGCTGGTCGGCAAGTACATCTCGATCCGCGACGCCTACAAGTCGATCCACGAAGCGCTCCAGCACGCAGGAATGGAGAAGGACTGCAAGGTCGAGGTCGTTCCTATCGAGGCGGAGGAGCTAACCTCGGGAGTGTTTGAGTGTTTGAGTTCTGAGTGTTTGAGTCGTAAAGGCGAAAAGCACAAAACCCAAACACCCAAAAACTCAAAAACTCAAAAACTCAAGGAAGTCGACGGCATTCTGGTGCCGGGCGGCTTCGGCTCGCGCGGCGTGGAGGGCAAGATCGCGGCGATCAAGTACGCGCGCGAGCACAAGGTCCCGTTCCTCGGCATCTGCCTCGGCATGCAGTGCACCGTGATAGAATACGCGCGCAACGTGCTCGCGTGGAAGGACGCGAACTCGACGGAGTTCGACGAGAACACAACCCATCCGGTAATCGACCTCATGGAGGAGCAGCGCGGCATCACGCAGAAAGGCGGCACGATGCGCCTCGGCGCCTACCCATGCGTTCTCAAGAAAGGCACCCTAGCCGACAAGTTGTATAGCCGCAAAGACAACTCTGCGTCCTCTGCGTCTCTGCGCCTCTGCGTTAAAAACACAGACTCGGCAACGATCTCCGAACGGCACCGCCACCGCTACGAGCTAGCCTACGACGGCGAGGCGCGGAAGGAGCTTGAAGCAGCCGGGCTAAAGGTCGGAGGCGTGTCGCCGGACGGAAAGCTCGTGGAGATTGTCGAGCTGCCGGGGCATCCGTATTTCATCGCCTGCCAGTTCCACCCCGAGTTCAAGAGCCGCCCGACCGAGCCGCATCCGCTGTTCGTCGGCCTCGTGTCCGCCGCCCTAAAGAAGCGCTGACCGCGAAATAGGCTACACACACTGCGCGGTCTTATGGTATAATCTGCCTGCTCAAATCAAGGAAGCAGGCAAACAGCATGGGAAAAGCAGCAATGACCGCAAGAATGGCCCTTTTCGCGGCGGCTCTCGCCGCCGCGCTGTGCGGATGCCGCCGCACCGACGTGCGCGACTTCGAGATCAAGGTCCCCGCGCTCACGCACGAAAACTCCTCCAAGGTCGTCAAGGCGCTGATGGGATTCGACGGCGTGAGGGATGTGGCGAAGCTCCAGAAGAACACAATCGTCATAGACGAATCGGCCCGCACCATCAAGGTCAAGTACGACTCGATGAAGGTCGCCAAGAAAAACCTCGAGATGGCGATAGCGTCCGCCGGCTTCGAGGCGAACGGAGTCACACCAGAGTCGGTCGGCGCGAAGCCCGCCGCCGCGGCGAAGCCCGCGGAGGCGAAGTGAGATGACGTTCAAGGACGGCATCCTGTCGTTCCGTTCGCACCTTCTCCTCGAAAGGCGCCTCTCGCGCAACACGGCCGCGGCCTACACACGCGACATCAACGCGCTCGCCGCGTTCGCCGCCGCGAGGAAGGGAGGCGGCAGGGATCCCGGCTCTACGAGCGTCGCCGAGGCAGACGAAGCGTGCATCTCCGCGTTCCTTGAGCAGGAGCTGGCCGAAGGGCACAAGTCCACATCCCGCGCGCGCAGGCTCGTGGCCATCAAGAACTTCTTCAAGTTCCTCCATGCGGAAGGCGAGATCAAGGCCGACCCGTGCGAGCTCCTAGACTCGATCCACAAGGGCGCGGCGCTGCCCAAGACGCTCCCCGAGCGGGACATCCGCACGCTGCTGGAGTCGATCGGCGGAGGCGATCCGAGGAGCGTGCGCGACCGCGCGATGCTGGAGCTGCTCTATGCGTGCGGGCTGCGCGTGAGCGAGCTGTGCTCGCTGCCGCTCAGGGACGTCCGGCACGAGGACGGCTTCCTCCGGTGCTTCGGCAAGGGAGGCAAGGAGCGCCTGGTGCCAATGGGGTTCGGCGCGATACACGCGCTGGAGAGGTACCTCGCGGTTCGCGCCGAGTTCCTGCGCGGAAACGACAGCGGGCGGCTCTTCCTCACGAGGCTCGGCCGCCCCTTCACGCGAATGGGGGTGTTCAAGCTCATCAAGGAGCGTGCGGCGGCGTGCGGCATAGACCCTAAGAAGATATCGCCGCACGTGATACGCCACTGCTTCGCTTCGCACCTGCTCGAACACGGGGCTGACATACGGGCCATCCAGGAGATGCTGGGGCATTCCGACATCTCGACAACGCAGGTGTACACGCACGTGGACTCGTCGAGGTTCGCCAAGGTCCACGAGAAGCACCCGCGGCACTGAGGCGGATCACTTCTGCCAGCTGGAGCGGTCCGCCATCTGCGGCTTGCGGAAAATGCGAGAGACCACCCCGAGCGCATACACCCACAGCGTCACGTAGCACACCGGGAGGTGGAGAAGCGCAACCTTCCACGGCACCCGTGCGCGCGACTTCAGCAGGCACGTCTGCACAAGAAGAGGCAGGATGGTCGCGCAGCTCAGGCAGAAGAGCACTATTCCGCTCTTCTTCTGGGCCTGCCACGGATATGTGCGGCTCTTAGCCTTGGCGAAAAAGAGGAAGTCGCGTATCCTGCGGCGCTGCTTCATCGCGAAAGCCGAAAGCCTTGCGCAGTAAAGGTGCACTATGCCCGTCTCTACCTTCGCTATCGCCCCGGCGCCCTTCGCGACCGCCTCGGCGGCGACGTCTATGTCGAAGAAGTACGGCTTCCACGACACGCCGTCGAGCGCCTTGCGGCGGAACACGAATCCGTTGGCGCCGATCGTCGGCATCACGCGTCCCGCGAGGTCGAGCCTGCGGTATGCGCCGGAGGGCGCGTCGACCCTTTCGTACGGGATGTCCAGCCCCGTCCACTTTCCGGTGACCGCGCACATGCGGTCGTAGTTCCCGACGAACAGGCATATTGGGTCGTTCATGCCGAGCGCGGCGAAGTAGCGCGTCAGCGCGGGATCAGTTTCGCGGGCCACGTATTCGATCGGTTCGGACGCAAACACGCCGGCGTCATCGAACGGCGCCATCATCGCCTTGAGCCATCCGGGGCCGGGCAGGATGTTGTCCGAATCCACGAGCGCGATGAACTCGCCTTCCGCAGCCTCGATGCCTGCCGCCTTGCCGGCCTCGCCCGTCTTGAGCGGATTCGGGACTATCCTGTCCACGCCCTTCGCCTTCGCTATTTCGAGAGTGGCGTCGGACGAACCGGCGTCGGCGATCACTATCTCGAAGTCGGCGCGGGGGAAGTCCTGCGCGGCAATGGCGTCGAGACACTCGCCGAGTGTAGCCGCCGAGTTGAGAACGGGGATTACGAACGAAACGCGCTTCACTGCCACTCCCTGCAAAAAACGCGGCCCCCGAGCGAGGACCGCGTTTTTCACCAATCGCCCAAGCCGGATCAGAAGTAGGCGTTGACGATCGGAAGCACCGGGATGCGGTTGGTGCGGATTATGTTGACCAGGCCGATCTGGAAGCCGCCCTGGCACTCGGCCGCGTAGTTGACAATGCCGATCTGGGCGCCGTGGAGATCCTCGGTCTGGTTGTAGAGCAGCGCAGCCTGGAGGCCGTGCGCGCGACGGGCGAAGTTGCAGCCGAGAGCGGCCTGGAAGCCCCACATGTCCTCCTTGACCGCGCTGCCGAGGCCGGCAACCTCGAGACCGTAGAAGTTTCCGCTGTTGGCGGCGCCAAGACCGTCGACCATAAGGCCGGCAGTCGTGCGGCGCATCGTGAAGATGTCGACTCCGGCTCCGCCGAACACGCCGTTGTTCAGGTTGAAGATGGCGACTTCCATGCCATACGCGTCGCCATTCACGAAGTTGCACCCACCGGCGACCTGAAGGCCGAACATGTCCTTGCGGGCGACGTTCGCGCCAACGCCGACCTCGAGGCCGTACATGGCGTTGCAGTCGGTGTAGAACACGTTGATGTCCATGCCGAACACGTCCCAGTCAAAACCCCAGGGAATCGTGACGGGGGTCGCAAGGCCGATTCCGAACGGCGTCCAGCCGTAGGATTCGATGTTCGAGGTATCCGCTGCGCGGGACTGGGTGGAAACGAGAGCGGCAAGCGCTCCAGCTATGATACCGAACTTGATCGTCTGTTTCATGGGTGCTAAAACTCCTTTGTTTTAAGAACGCTACTATGATACCCTTTCCGCGGGCGGAAGTCAATGCGAACCTAAAAAAAT
>CAMORM010000165.1 GCA_946623785.1 uncultured Verrucomicrobiota bacterium | reverse complement strand
CCTATGAAAGCCAAAACCATAGACGGAAAAGAACTGGCGGCAAGGACTAGGGCGGAGATTGCGGACGGAGTGGCGTCGTTGAAGGCATCGAAGGGCGTCACGCCAGGGCTGGCGGTCATACTCGTAGGAGACAACCCGGCTTCTGTTTCATACGTGACGGCCAAGGAGAAGGCGTGCCGCGAAGCCGGCATGTACTCGCGCGAGATACGACTTCCCGCCGAGACTTCCGAGGCCGAGCTCGTGAAGCTCGTGGAGGGGCTCAACGCAGACCCGGCGATCCACGGGATACTCGTGCAGCTCCCGCTGCCGAAGGGGATTTCCGAGCAGGCCGTTATCAAGGCGATCGCAGTCGAAAAGGACGTGGACGGCTTTACGCCCGAGAACGTCGGCCGCATGGTGATCGGCGAGAAGTGCTTCCTCCCGTGCACGCCGCACGGCATCCTGAAGCTCATAGAGTTCTCGGGAATGGACATCTCCGGCAAGCACGCCGTGGTGATAGGCAGGTCGAACATAGTCGGCAAGCCGGTGGCCCTGCTCCTCGCCCGCAAGGGCGCGCACGCGAACGCAACCGTAACCATGTGCCACACCGGAACGAAGGACGTTTCGGTGTTCACGAAGACGGCCGACGTGGTGGTTGTGGCCGCGGGCCGCCCAAACACGCTCACGGGCGACATGCTCAAGCCAGGCGCCGTGGTGATAGACGTCGGCGTGAACCGCGTGCCGGACGCGTCGCGCCCGAAGGGCTTCCGCCTCTGCGGCGACGCGGACTTCGAGTCGTGCGCGGAGGTCGCGTCCGCCATAACGCCTGTTCCCGGCGGCGTAGGCCCGATGACGATCACGATGCTCCTGTGGAACACGCTAGAGAGCGCCAGGAGGGCCGCAGGGGCCGAGTGAAGGCAGGATTGCAGACCAGAAGACAGAACGGAGACAAAATCATGAAGATTCTTGGAGACGCCGTTTTCGCGAAGGGCGCGGACGGCAAGCTGAAGAGCCGCGTGGGCACCTTGTTCCTGAAGACCCCCGGGCTCGTGACCATCAACGGAATCCACGCAATGCAGCGCGTGGCGTGGATCGACGAACTCAACCGCGAGCGCGCCGGGAGGGGCGAGCCGCCGCTTTCGGCGAACGCCGTGGCCGACGAGATCGACAATTCCGTTGACCTTGTGTTCACCGACGAGACAGTGCTGATCCGTCCCGACCCCGAGCGGATGGACCTCGCGTTCCAGGCCGACGAGGAGCTGCAGAAGCTCGTATCGAAGCGGAAGATACGCTTCCTCAACACGCACACGGCGAAGGTCCGCAACGCGCTCCGTTCGGCGGGCGACAACTGGCGCATGGCGCGCCAGCCCGAGTCGCCAGAGGAGATCGTCGCCGCGATCGAGCGAGCCTCCACCGCCATCGGCTTCGCGAAGGCCTACTACTACGCGCCGTATACGGGCACTCGCTTCCTAACCGCAGACGGGCTCGCCGAGGCGATGAAGCTCCAGGGCGACGAGTTCGTCGGGCAGGTGTCCGAGATTGTGAAGGGGCTCAAGGGGCGCAACCGCCTCGGCCAGCCGGAGATCGGGCTGTTCCCGACGACGCTCCCCCCGGACCTGAAGTCGGATTTCCTGGCCCTCGACCTTGCGTCAGGCGCAGAAGCGCTCCGCGCCAAGGTCGACGCGATCGCGCTCAAGTGGCGCATGGCGCTTCCCGCGCAGCTTCGCGAGGAGTCGGCGGACAACCTTGAGTGGCGCAACGAGATGAGCGCCACGCTCGCGCGCCAGCCGAACGAGACCAGCGCGGGCGACGAGGAGCTCGTGAAGGGCATATCCCCCGAGTTCTACCGCCAGATCGAGTGGCTCCCAGGCGGCCGTGTCCGCGACGGCCGGCTCGAGTTCGACCCGCTCTTCGACGAGGCGCAGCGCACCTGCGACCCCGAGCTGCTCGCGATGTGCGACACGCGCGTGAGGAGCATCATCTTCAACGCGCTCCGCCTCTTCTCGAGCGTCGAGTACGTCAACATCGGGCGCATCTCGCGTTCGCTCGCGCGCAACCCCGTCGAGGGGCATCGCCGCGGGCAGGTGTACTTCGTGCAGTTCAAGGAGCGCTGCCAGCCGGACGAGCGGCTCTACGTGATCCGCTTCCAGAAGTGGGGCGTGGCCGAGCATCTCGACGAGGGCAAGGACATGCTCACGGCGATGTACGAGGCGAACCAGTACATGGACTACATCCTCGACCGCCGCCTCGCGTGCCTCCAGCTCGGCATGAATCTGCCGTTCCACGTCGGGGCCGGGCGCCTCACGGAGAAGTACCTCGGCGAGAACCAGTACCACGGCGCGTCCGTGCAGGCGTTCTACTACGCGCGCCAGTACATCCGCGGAACCGCCTCCGACAAGATCCCGCCGGCGAGGTTCGCGAACCCCGCGTTCGCGCACCGCTTCGCGCAGCTGATGGGCGAGGCCGCTGCCGTCGACATGGTGGTGGGGAGGCGCGCCACCGAGACTGGCGAGCACATGTTCGACAAGAACTTCGAGATGGTCCAGACCGGTCCCGACGGCCTTCCTGTCAGGGTGGTGGTGACCGACCACGCCGGCTCGTTCGTGAACTACAAGCACGATTTCTCGGAGTACGTTCCTGCGTACGCGAACGTAATGCGCAGGCGCAAGAAGTTCGTGCAGGACTACGACGCGTTCTGCAGCGCGTACGTGGCGGCGTTCAAGGCCAGGCTCGAGGAGATGAAGGGGGAGTACCTCGCGCATCCGCGTGCTTTCGACGAGCTTTTCTCAGACCGTCCGTACGACCAGGCCGGCTCTGGCGCGTTCCGCTGGAGCTGCGTGCTCAAGCGCCTCGCGGGATGCGACCCCGCGGCAGTCGCAGGCACGCTTGCCGAGGCCTGCCGCCTCTGACCGCCGCGCTTTACGTTTCAAACCTTGAACTTCAAACTCCACACCTTGAACTTCAAACTCCACACCTTGAAATTCAAACTTAAAACTTAAAACTTCAAACTTTAAACTTAAAGGAGTCATCATGGGCGGCTTTTGCGGCGTGATTTCTGAAGAGGACTGCGTGCTGGACCTCTTCTTCGGAACGGACTACCACTCCCACCTCGGCACGCACCGCGGCGGAATGGCGGTGCTTGGGGAAGGGGGCTTCCAGCGCTCGATCCACAACATTCAGAACGCCCCGTTCCGCTCCAAGTTCGAGTCTGACCTCGCGAGGTTTTCGGGCCGCGTGGGGATAGGCGTCATCTCCGACACCGACCCGCAGCCGCTCGTGATGCGCTGCCGCCTCGGCACGTACGCCATCGAGACAGTCGGCGTGATCACGAACATCGAGGAGATCATGCAGGAGGTGTTCGAGAGCCAGCGCGCCCAGTTGCAGTACTCGACCACAAGCGGCATGGTCGGCCCCACGGAGGTCGTGTCGCAGCTTGTCTCCTCGCAGCCGACGCTCGAGGAAGGAATCCGCTACGCGCAGGAGAAGATCAAGGGCTCGTGCTCGCTGCTCGTTGTCACCGACGACGGGCGTCTCTTCGCCGCGCGCGACAAGTACGGCAGGACGCCCATCGTGATCGGCCGCAAGAAGGGCTCGCTCATCGCGGTGCAGGAGTCGTGCGCGCTCATGAACCTCGGCTACGAGTATGTCCGCGACCTCGGGCCGGGCGAGATGGTGGAGATGAAGCCGGACGGGGCCGAGACGGTGATTCCCGCCCGCGAGGAGATGGCCATCTGCTCGTTCCTCTGGGTCTACTACGGGTATCCGGCGTCGTCCTACGAGGGCCGCAACGTGGAGATGGCGCGCTACCGCTGCGGAGGGGCTCTTGCGAAGCGCTACCCCGTGGAGGCGGATTCCGTCGGCGGCGTTCCTGACAGCGGGACTTCGCACGCCCTCGGGTATGCGCACCAGGCAGGGCTCAAGTACGCCCGCCCGTACGTGAAGTACACCCCTACGTGGGCGCGCTCCTTCATGCCGAGCGACCAGCGCCAGCGCGAGAAGGTCGCCTCGATGAAGCTCATCCCGATCCCCGGCCTCATCCGCGACAGGCGCCTCGTGATGTGCGACGACTCCATCGTGCGCGGCACGCAGCTCGGCCAGCAGGCGAAGCGCCTCTACGAGGACGGCGCGAAGGAGATGCACATGCGCATCGCGTGCCCGCCGCTGCTCTACCCCTGCCGCTTCATCAACTTCTCGCGCTCCAGGAACGAGTTCGACCTCATAACGCGCCGCTACATCCGCGAGAAGGACGGCGAGAACGCGGACGTGTCGAAGTACCAGGACCCGGACGGCGCGCCGTACAAGGGGATGGTCGAGTACATCCGCGAAAAGCTCGGCCTCACCTCGCTCGCTTTCCAGACGCTCGACGACCTCGTGTCGGCAATCGGCCTCCCGCGCGAGAAGCTCTGCACGTACTGCTGGACCGGCACGGACGTTTCCGAGAAGGGCGGCTGCGCAGGCAGCTGCGCAGGATGCCCCCACAAGAACGCATAGCGCCCAGTGCGGGTTTATGGTACAATACGCGCCGTTTTCACGAGGAACATAAGATGCCAGCAGAAACGAACGAATACCGCGAACAGAGGATGCAGTCCCTTGAGAAGCTCAGGGAAATGGGCTACGAGCCGTACGGAATGAAGTACGTCCACACGGACCTCAAGGACGTCCGCGCGAACTTCGAGGAAGGGAAGTCCGTCCGCGTGGCGGGACGCCTCCTGATGATCCGCCGCATGGGCAAGATGAACTTCTGCACGATGAACGACGGAACAGACAGGTTCCAGCTCATCTTCAAGCGCGACGAGCTCTCCGAGCAGGCCTTCGCGGCGTTCAAGCTCCTGAACCTCGGCGACATAATAGGCGCCGAAGGCGTTCTCTTCACCACGCAGAAGGGCGAGAAGTCCGTAGTCGTGAAGGAGTGGACGATGCTCGCCAAGGCGCTCGAGCAGCCGCCGGAGAAGTTCCACGGACTCGCCGACCAGGAGGAGTGCTACCGCCGCCGCTACATCGACCTGATGACGAACGACGAGTCGCGCGAGCGCTTCTTCACGCGCTCCCGTCTCCTTATGGAGATCCGCAAGTACCTCTGGGGCAAGGGGTTCGTCGAGGTCGAGACGCCCATCCTGCAGGACCAGGCCGGCGGCGCGGCCGCGAAGCCGTTCTTCTCCCACTTCAACGCGCTCGACAAGGACTGCGTGATGCGCATCGCGCCGGAGCTCTACCTGAAGCGCCTCCTCGTCGGCGGCATGAACAAGGTGTTCGAGCTCGGCAAGGACTTCCGCAACGAGG
>CAMORM010000164.1 GCA_946623785.1 uncultured Verrucomicrobiota bacterium | reverse complement strand
AGGCGAACATGTTCATCACCGAGAGCGAGAAGCGCGTCTTCGCCGTCAAGCCCATGAACTGCCCCGGCGCGCTCGAGATATTCAAGAGCCGCCCGCGCAGCTACAAGGACCTTCCCCTCAGGCTCGCCGAGTTCGGCCACTGCGCGCGCAACGAGCCGAGCGGCACGCTCCACGGCATCATGCGCGTGCGCGGGTTCGTGCAGGACGACGCTCACATCATCTGCACCGAGGAGCAGATCGAGGAGGAGGTCGCGAAGTTCTGCCGTCTGCTCAAGGACGTGTATTCCGACTTCGGCTTCGACAAGAACCTGCTGGTGAAGCTCAGCACGATGCCAGAGGACCACGTTGGCGACGAAGCCACATGGCAGCACGCCGAGGCCGCTCTCGCGGCCGCGTGCAAGGCTTCCGGAATGGCGTACGAGATCCAGCCTGGCGAAGGCGCGTTCTACGGGCCCAAGCTCGAGTTCACGCTCATCGACGCGCTTGGACGCGCCTGGCAGTGCGGCACGATCCAGCTCGACTACCAGCTTCCGAGCGCCGATAGGCTCAACGCCGAGTATGTCGGAGCGGACGGGCAGAAGCACAACCCCGTGATGCTCCACCGCGCGGTGCTCGGCTCGCTTGAGCGCTTCATCGGCATCCTCATCGAGCACTATGCAGGCGCGTTCCCGCTTTGGCTCGCGCCCGAGCAGGTGCGCATACTGCCGATCACCGACAAGCAGCTCGCATACGCCGAGTCCATCGCGGCGGCGCTGCGGGAAGAGGGCTTCCGCGTCGACATCGACCGCTCGGCCGACAAGCTCGGCGCGAAGATCCGCGCCGCCACGCTCATGAAGGTCCCGTACCAGGTGATAGTGGGCGGAAAGGACGAAGCCGCCGGCCAGATCTCAGTGCGTTCGCGCGCCGATGGAGACCTCGGCGCGATGAAGCTCGCAGATTTCGTCGGGAGGATGAAGGGCGAAACCGCCCGATTCCTCTCGTAAACCAGAAACAACAACAGCAAACAAAGAGGTGCCTTATCGCTTCCTTCATCCGCACGAACTACAAGATACGCGTTCCTTCGGTTCGCGTGCTTGACCAGAATGGCGCAATGCTCGGCGTTATGCCGACTAGCCAAGCCCAGCGCATGGCCCAGGACCAGGGCCTTGACCTGGTGGAGATTACCCCGAACGCCCAGCCGCCTGTCTGCAAGATCATGGACTACGGCAAGTTCCGCTACGAGGAGTCCATAAAGGCCAAGAAGGCCCGCAAGGCCCAGAAAGTCCAGCAGGTAAAGGAAATCAAGTTCCACCCCGGAACGGACGTAGGCGACCTTAAGCACAAGCTGACCCAGATTCGCGGGTTCCTCGCTGACGGCAACAAGGTCAAGATATCGCTCCAGTTCCGCGGACGCGAGAACGCACACCGCGACATCGGCGAGGACAAGATAGCCGAGATCCTCGGCATGCTTGCCGACGACTGCACTGTCGAGCAGGCGCCTCGTACCGACGGCCGCATCCACAGCTGCCTCATCGGCCCGAAGCGCGCAGGCAAGGGCGCGCAGCCCAGGCCCGCCGACAACGGCATCAGGATAAACGTCTCCCCGAAAACGGAATAGCCGTAGTCGGCGAAACGTTTGTCCCCGGAGTATGCGCTGCAGGCAAATCTCCGTTGCCCGAATGGGGCGAGGTATGCTACAATAGGGACATGGCAGACGACGAAAACAGCTTGGCGGCCCTTCGCGAGGAGAGGCTGCGCCTCGAGCGCGAGGCGCTCGAAATCGAGAGGAAGCGCTTCGAGGAGATGAAGGCGCGCGAGGCCACGGTCTCGCGCCTGGCTGTTTCCCGAAGGGCTTCCCTTGTGCCGGCGGCGCTTTGCGCCGCCATCGCATTCCTGTTGGGCGTTCTTGTGGGGGCGGGATACACCGAGTACCGCACGCAGCGCGCGAAGTCTGCGCGCCTCAGGGAGGCGCTTTCGCAGCTTAAGGGAGTGGATATCGACGAGCTGCAGGCGCAGCTGTCGACTTCCACGAACCGGCCTTCCGCAAAGGCTCCCGTCGGGCCCGTTGGGGCGCACAGGAACGTCTCCGTGATAGTCGTCGAATAGGGCGCCCCGGCAGACATGGACAACAGGCCGCTCAGAAGAAAGGTCCTCCGCGCCGCGTGCATTGGAATCGCCACGTGGGTTGTGGGCAGGTATTTCCTCCGTCCGATGGTAATCGACGGCGAGAGCATGGAGCCTACGTACTCGCGGCGCGGATTCAACTTCTGCCGCATGCATGCGTACAGCTCGCGCCGTCCGGAGAGGGGCGAGGTCGTTGTGATGCGCTACGGCGGGGAGAAGTGGTTCCTTCTCAAGCGGGCGATCGCGTTCGAGGGCGAGACAGTCCAGTTTGTCGACGGAAGGTGCATTGTCGACGGCGAGCCGATCGACGAGCCGTACGTGAAGCTGCCGTGCAGCTGGAACGAGCCGCCGCGGAAGGTCTCGCCGGGATGCATCTACGTGATGGGCGACAACCGATCCGTGCCGCGCGGAATCCATGTCGGCGGGGAGATGAAGCTGTCGCGTCTTTTCGGGAAGCCGCTTTGGTGAGCGGGTGAAAGGGAGTTTGCAATGGAGATTAAGCTCAGGAACGCAGTTGCCTTCGCCGTGTCGGCCGTCGTTGCCGCCGCGGCAACGTACTACTGGATGCGCCCAACCGAGGAGGCCAGGGTCAAGGCCGCGTTTGCGCGCGCGGCGTCCGTGATCTCGAAGGAGTCCGGCGAGTCCCTCATCGTGACCGCCACGAGGACGAAGGACATCGCGGACCTCGTCGCAGACCCGTTCCGGATAGTGGCCCCCGAGCAGCATGTCGACGAAACAATAACTCCGTCCGAGACGGCGCGCCAGGTGACAGCGGTTCGCGCCACGTGCTCTTCCCTCTCGGTGAGGTTCGAGGACATCCGGGTGGATTCGATCGACGGCGACTTTGCGCACGCCACGGCTGACCTGCTCGTGTCGGGAACCGGAATGGACGCCTTTTTGTCGGGGCGCGACACCCGAGAGGTCGATGCGGAGCTCACGAAGAGCCCCGACGACGGGAAGTGGCGCTTCTCGTCGGTGTCGATAGATGCAATCGTGGAGCGGTGAGATGAAGGCAAGCGCAATTGCGGCAATAGCCGTCCTTTCGTCGGTCTGCTCGTCCTGGGCCGCGCAGGTGCTTCCGATGGGGCGCGAGCAGGCGTCCAGCGAGGCGTTCGCCGCCATACGCCTGCAGGCGATGGACGACGAAGCGGAGCGCGGCTGGCTCGGACTGAAGTCGCGCGCAGAGTACGACGCGCACAGGAACGCCCTCCGCGGCAAGATGCTCGAGGCGATGGGCGCTTTCCCTGAGCGCACGCCGCTCAATCCAGCTGTCCGCGCCACGTACGAGCGAGAAGGCTACCGCGTCGAGAAGGTTGTGTTCTGGTCGATGCCGGGCGTTCCGGTGACGGCGAACGTGTTTTCGCCCGCTTCGCCGGGCAGGCACCCGACGGTGGTGATGAGCTGCGGGCATTCTGCGGACGGCAAGGACGCGCCGCGCTACCTCCGCGCATGCGTGCTGGCTGCGAAGCGCGGCTTCGTGGCGCTCATGTTTGACCCATACGAGCAGGGCGAGCGGCAGACCGGCGAGCCATACATATCTACGCGCCACCACAACCAGATCGGGCTGCTCGGGAGCCTGATGGACTGGTCGATGCCGCTTTTGCGCGTGTGGGACGGAATGCGCGCGATCGACTACGTGGCGTCGCGTGCGGACGTAGACCCTTCGCGCATCGGCTACATGGGGCAGTCGGGCGGAGGCACGCTCACGGCGCTCATGGAAGCCGCAGACCCGCGCATCCGCGCGGCGGCGCCGAGCTGCTACCTCACGCGTCTCGGCGAGCTGTGCGCGACGATAGGACCGCAGGACGCCGAGCAGAACATCTTTGGCCAGCTTGCGTTCGGGCTCAACCACACGGGGCTTGTGCTAATTCCGGACATACCTGTTGCCGTGACGTGCAAGACAGGCGACATGTTCGACTACCGCGGGACGCTTGCGCTCTTTGACACCGTGTCCCGGGTGGAGAAGATGCTTGGCGTCGGAGGGCGCTGCTTCCTCAACTCGGCCGCGGGCCCGCATGGATGGACGGAAACGACTGAAACGTCGTCCGTGGAGTTCCTCGCCAAGCACCTGATTGAAGGCGGAAGCGGTCCCGACCCTGACTTGGAGTCGCTCCGCCTCCTCGACCTCGGATTCAACATCAAGCAGGCTGAAGTCGGCCTTTCGCAGGAGGAGCGAGGATGCCTTCCGACGAAACGCGTCACCGAGCTTGATGGCTACAGGAGCATGTACGACATCCTAGCCGAGCGAGCCGGCAGGTTCGAGTCCGCCCGCGCAAAGCTCTCGAAGGAAGAGCTGCGCGCCAAGGCGGCGGAGCTCGCCGGCGTGCGCGAGCCACTGCCCCGCGTGACGCGTACGGGGGAGAGTGAATGGAGCATGGAGCTCGCCGATGTTCGCCGGCGCGGTGTGACGCATGTGCGCGTGAAGGAGTGGGACAAGTCTGTTGTGGTCATGTACCCCGACGGCGAGATGCTGCCGTGCGAGCTTGCCGGGGAGGACGGCCTTCCGCCCGTCTTGGTGGTGGATTCGCGCGGCCGCGACAAGGGGCGCGAGACGGCCGCGAAGTACATCGCGCAGGGGAGGGCCGTCCTCATTGCGGACATAGCCGGCATAGGCGAGGTCGGGTTCTCGAAGAAGACGTTCTACGGCGCGGAGCGCGCGGACGAGGAGCTTGGCGCGATGCAGTACCTTATGGGCGAGCCGCTCGTGGGGCGGCGCGCCACGGATATCCTCGTCCTGGGGCGGTGGCTCGGCCATCGCTTCGGGGCTGTGCCGCTGCTTGTTGCGGAGGGGCCGCTCGCGATTCCGGCGGCGCATGCGTTCGCCGTCTGCCCCAATTGGATGGGAGTCGAGATCGTCAACCGTCCGCCTTCGTGGAAAGAGGTCATCGGAAGCGGCATAGCCATCCGCATGCACTACGCCGACCTCGTTCCCCGGGCATACCTCCACTACGACTGGCCGGATTTGCTCCAGTAGCGAAACTCCTGTGCTTGCTTTCCGCCCACTTCGCGGTGGTGTGTGTGGTGATGTAGCGGCGGCGTCTCGCCGTCGCTGCAAGGGCGAGACGCCCTTGCTACATCCGCTCCGCTACGGAACAATCTCATCGTCGCGAAGCCTGGTAGGGCTCTCGACGAGAGCGCCGCAATCCACGGCGAATTTCCGCCTATTCCCTGTGCCTGCTCCCGATATGCGCGGAATTCCGCCGCAACGGTACGCTCCGCATGGG
>CAMORM010000163.1 GCA_946623785.1 uncultured Verrucomicrobiota bacterium | reverse complement strand
GTTCGAGGCGGGCGACATCGCGCTGACGGCGTACGAGGGCGTGTACGACGGCGAAGGGCACACCATCGGCATCGCCACCAACGCGATCAAGGGCCTGGCGCTGAGGTATTCGTCCTCATCGTCCCCAATGTCCCCATCGTCCCCATCCACCACACTCCCTCTCTTCACGAACGTGTGTGACATGGTGGTCTATGTCGAGGCGTCCGCGCCGGGCTACGTCACCTTCACCACCAACGCGACGGTGAAGATCACGCAGGCGTCGCTCACGATCACGGCGAAGGACCAGACCTACCGCTGCAACGGCATGGCGCAGGGCGAGGGCGATACCGTGTACGATGACCCCGACGTGATCGCCGGCAAGGTAGAGTTGGAGGGGCTGAAGGGCGCCGACACGCTCGCGAGCATCGAGCTGGACGGGCAGGGGACGGATGCCGGCACGTATCCGATCGAGCCGCGCCAGGCGAGCGTCGCCAACGGCGGCAGCACCGTGACGGGCAACTACGCCATCAACTATGTGAACGGCACGCTGACGATACTTGGTGAAGCGGCGGTCTCGAACGTCGTTGCGGCGTCGAACGAGCCGTGGGACGGTAAGGTCCAGATTGCGTTCAACGTCACGAACTCCCCGGCGGCATGCCTCCCGGACTGGAACATGCCGTTCCTCTCCATCGTGGCGACGGACAACGAAACCGGCTCGAACTACGTCGCGGACGTTTCGGCGCTCTCGGCGAGAGCGCCCTACCAGCTCGCGGACGCGCTCGCGGGCTCGAACGGCACGCACGCGGTGACGTGGGACTTCAAGGCGCAGGGGATCGAGTTCTATTCCACGAACGTCACCTTTACCGTGGCCTATCTCAAGATGCCCGACTGGTGCGTGATCGACCTCTCGGGCGGCAAAGACGCCGCGCACTACCCCGTCACCTACGTCTCCAACGTCCCCAATGTCCCCGGCGGCACCTTCAACACCGACGCCTACAAGACCACGAACCTCGTGATGCGCCTCATCGGACCAGAGGCTGACGGCGAACGGCCCTTCTACTGCGCCGTGTTCGAGACGACGCAGCGGCAATGGGAGCTCGTGACAGGGGAGCGCCCGAGCTACTTCACCAACGAAGCGTACTACGCCACGCGCCCGGTGGAGCAGGTCTCCTGGAACATGATCCGAGGGGATGCGAATACCTACGACTGGCCCGCGACGAACGCCGTCGATGAGTCGTCCTTCCTCGGCCTCCTGCGTGCGCGGACCGGCCTTTCCGCGCTCGACCTCCCGACCGAGGCGCAGTGGGAGTACGCCTGCCGCGCGGGGACACGGACAGACTTCAACAACGACAAGAACATGACGGGCGACAATTGCGATACGAACCTGAACGAGGTCGCGCGCTACTGGTGGAACGGCGGTTCGCCTGATCCCAACAGTAATGAATTTCCGGCACAAAACTGCGAAGCAAACCTCGGCACGGCGGCGGTCGGCTCCTACAAGCCGAACGCCTGGGGCCTCTACGACTTCCACGGCAACGTGTGGGAGTGGTGCCTCGACCGGTATTCTTCCTCGGTGTCGACCCGGGAGGCACGCGGCGGCGGCTGGAACTACTATTCGTTCTACTGCACCTCGTCCTACCGGTACTACTACTACCCGTCGTACGAGTACTACTACATCGGCTTCCGCCTAGTCAGAACCCTGTCAAACAACTTCGAAAGCGAGCGCAGCGCCGAGGCGGCAGCCGGCGCGGAGCGAGCAGGCACGGTCTGCGCGGGTACGAGCGAGCCGATAACAGTGGGCAAGAAGCCCGCTGCGGAGCTGGCGGCGGAGCTTAAATGGAAGCACCTTAAGGCGACCGGCACGTACTTCGCGCAGCTTAAGCTGACATGCACGAACTGGCTCGATTCGGGAATCTCAGACCTGAGGTTCATGTTCGCGGACCGCGTTGGCGCCGATGGCAAGACGTCCGCCGCGCTTTGGAGCACGCCGCTCAGGTCGGCGAATACGAACGTGGAGGAGTCGGACGGCACGACGTACCGCTTCGTGGCGCTCGACGAGTCGCTGTTCGAGGAGGAGAACACGCCTGTCGTCTACGGAGTCGCAGATCTCTCGGCGGCGGCGATTCCGGTGGCTGAGCGCACGATCGAGATGTACGTGCGCACCGGCGTGGCGCCCGAAGGCCAGAACGCGGACTCGGCACAGGTCGACGACTTCGTGGGGTATGTCTGCTGGACTTCGAGCGACGAGGCGTGTGCCGTGCCTGTGGTCGCTTCCGGCGTGAAGGCGGGGCCCAAGTTCGGTGCGGTAAGGCCGCTTGCCGGCGCGTCGCTACCGTCGCCAAAGACGCTAAACGAATCGCTCGCGCTCGGCGTGCCGGTCGTCGAGGGGTCAAGCCCGTACTGCAGGGTGACGGAGTTCTCCGCTGACGGCGAAAGGATAAAAGGGCGAATCGAGGTTGGCGCAGGCGAAAACGTCGGGTCGCTCGGCGCGAACGCGACGGTGACGGTGCTGGGCGCGGCTTCTCCTGCCGGTCCGTTCGAGGAGCTTGGCGCGGTGGAGGTCGCGGAGGACGGCTCGTTCTCGCTCGCGGTGGCGGAAGGCGCGCAGTTCTTCAAGCTGCGCATCGACGTCAAGGAGGTCGTGAGGTGAGGAATGTTGCCAATGTGGAAATGTTGCCAATAGCCAGTGGCCAATGTCAATTTGAACTATAACAAGAAAATCCGGCTTATGAAAAAGGGAATGCTATTGATGGCGGTTGTGGTCGCGGTGTCTGCGTTCGCGGAATCCGGTTCGTTCAATACGTCGTGGACCGAGGGATGGCGCGTGACGGCAGGAGGCGCGATGAACGGCAACATGCGCACAAAGATGGGCATACGCCATGACGGTGCGTGGCGGCAGGCGCTTCCCGCGTCTGCGCCTCTCCCTTCGGGTGCCTCCCGCGCGGCTGCGCAGGCGGCGGGCGATGCGTACGGCAATTTCGGCGAAGGCAGGGTAGACTACCCGAACGGCGGGTTCATCGACCCCGAAAGCTCCCGCGCCGAGCCCGGGACGTGGAACTGGCACTTCCCCGCCGGCTCGTTCGACAACGGCGGGCGGATTACCGTCGTGAACTCCTATACAGAGGGCTCCTTCTCGGAATCGTCAAGGCGCGTCTCCGGGAAGGACGACGACTTCGCGGCGGGGTTCAGCATCGGGGTGGAGCGCGAGCTCTGGCGGAAGGGCGGCTTCGGCGCCGATCTCGGCTTCGGGCTCTCGTACTTCCGCAACAGCGGCTTCTTCAAGGCGGGCGGTGCGGCGTATACGCGCACGCAGTCGGGCTCAAGCGGCGACTACGTGACGGACATTGCGTTCAACCCGGACATCATCGGCGACCCGTGGGCGCAGAACCCGGACGGCTCCTACGGCGCAGGGACGTACGACGGGCCTGGGCCGGTGCTGGACCTCGGAGGGGGCGACCTGACGGTGTCGCACCGCTGGGCGAACATTTCGTCTTCGTCGCGTTCGTCGTCATACTACCTCCATGCGGAAGGCGACTACGAGGACATTGAGCTGACGTTCGCGGTGAAGCCGTTCTGGGACGTGACCGACTGGCTGCGCCTGCGCGGGACGCTGGGCGTCGCGGTGTCGCGCACGCATTTCACGTTCGACGTGGACGGCCAGGGGTATTCGAGCCGCCAGCGGTTCGACGACTGGGCGGTGTACGGAGTGGGCGGGCTTGGCGGGATGCTCCGCTGGAAGAACTTCTGCCTCGGCGTCGACTTCCTCGCGCGGTTTCTGGACGACGACATCGAGATCAGGGGCCGCGACGTGCGCGGCAGCGTGGAGCGCGCGCCATGGATGCTGACCGTCTACGCGGGATATGAATTCTGAACGTTTCACTGAAAGTGCGATAATCAAACCATTAGACAAACCATGAGAAACGCGGAGAAGGACGCGGCCGAGAAGGCCGAGAGAAGGGCACGTCTCCTGGAGGCGGCGTTCCGGCTGATGTCCGCGCGGTCCATCGAGGCCGTGAAGCTGACGGAGATCGCCGATGCCGCGGGGCTCGGAATAGTCACGCTCTACCGCTACTTCAAGACGAAGCCCGACCTCGTGATCGAGCTCGGCACCGTCCTCTGGAAGAAGTACTACGTAGAGGTCGAGAAGGCCTACGCCGCGCGCTGCGGCGCGGCGATGAATGCCGCTGAGGAGATGGAGTTATTCCTCGACAGCATCATCGAGCTCTACCGCAGCCACAAGGACGTCCTCAAGTTCAACCGCAACTTCGACACCTACGTGAAGCACCAGGAGTGCACAGCCGAGCAGATGCGCCCCTACAACGAGGCTGTCGAGGTCTTCGCGAAAAAGTTCCACACCGTCTACTGCAAGGCGAAGAAGGACGGCACGCTGGACACGAGCATCTCCGAGAAGCGACTGTTCGTCGGCACGCTCTATGCCGTTCTTTCTGTCGCCGGCAAGTTCGCCGAAGGGCTTGTCTATCCCACGGAGGATCACCACAACATGCTAGAGGAGCTGCTGATGATCAAGCAGATGATCCTCGGAGCGCTGAAGAAGGGGAGAATGGGGACGGTGGGGACTATGGAGACAATTGGGACAATTGGGACTATGGGGACTGTGGGGACTGTGGGGACAATGGGGACGGCGGGTCGCCAAAGTCCCCACAGTCCCCACTGTCCCCAGACAGGCTCAATTCTATGAAGAAACTCACGATATTCGCGGTGGCGGCCGGCCTTGCGGCCTGCGCGCTGGGCAATACTGTCACTGAAGAGCCCGACGCGTTCCTCGAATACATCGAGGCGACTGGCTCGCAGTACATCGACACGGAAGTCAACGCCGAGACCGGCCTCAAGGCGCAGATCGACTTCGCGTGGGCGAGCGACTTTGACGAGAATTCCGACTGGTCGCTCCTCGACGCCACAATTGACAACAGCGTCTTGGACAAGCGCACGCGTTTCCTGATGTGTCACATGTACAAACAGAGGCCGTACTTTGGCTACGGCCTCAAGCAGCGCAGGAACCCTGCTCTTTCGGTCCCGTTCGTCGGCGGGCAGCGCTGCGAGATCATCACCGACATGACCGATCCCGATTCGCTCGAGCTTTACCAGAACGGGGTCAAGACGTTCAGCGAAGAAGACCTGGAGACGTTCAAGGCGAACGGTTTCGTCAACCTCAGCCGCAATCTTTACATCTTCGCCTGCAACTTAAGTAGTGTTCCCAAGTGGCACAGCCAGGGCCGGCTCTACGAGCTGAAGATCTGGAAGAAGAACCTCGAGAGCGGCGAACTCGACCTCATCCGCCACTACCTGCCCTGCGTAAAGGGAGGCCGCGCCGGACTTTACGACACGGTGCACAGCACAATCTCCTACTCCTACACCACCGACAATTTCATCGCCGGACCAGTCATCAGCAACGAGCCAACGCTCATCACCACGCGCGAAGGGCTTGCGGCGATTGCGAATGACCTTGGCGGCTCCT
>CAMORM010000162.1 GCA_946623785.1 uncultured Verrucomicrobiota bacterium | reverse complement strand
GCGAAAAGCCTTTCCGCGTACCGCACAAGCCCCATCGCGTCCTTCGAGTAGTGGTCCGCCCCCATCTTCTCGGCGTAGTCAGCCGTAAGGACAGCACCCCCTACCGTCACCTGGCAGCCGGGAACCTTCTCGTGGACGAGCTTCACCGTCTCCTCCATCGCGCCGACGGTCGTGGTCATCAGCGCGGAGAGCCCCACGAGCCGTGCCTTCTCGCGCTTCGCAGCCTCGACGACCGCCTCCGGCGGAACATCGCGCCCAAGGTCGATGACCTTGAAGCCGTAGTTCTCGAGAAGCGCGCGGCAGATGTTCTTGCCGATGTCGTGGATGTCGCCTTTTACCGTGGCCATCACGATCGGGCCCTTCACGGCGTCGGACGACTGCGGCGGCATGGCCGCGCGCACGACCTCGAACGCCGCACCGGCGGCTTCCGCCGCCATGAGAAGCTGCGGGAGGAACATCTTGCCCGACTCGAAGCCCCTGCCTACGGTCTCAAGCGCGGGCACTATCCCGCCGCCGATTATGTCGAGCGGAGCCACCCCTCCGGCAAGCGCCTCCTTCGTTGCCGCGGCGGCGTCCGACTTCAGCCCGCGGCGTATGGCGGCGGAAAGCGGCGACTCTGCCACGGATGCCCCGCCCTGCCCGTCAGAGGCGGCAGCGGGACGAGCGCCGTCGCGCGACTGCGCAGCGGCGGGGGTCCAGTCCTGGAACGACTCGATCCACTCGCCGCACGCCGGGTCCTTCGCGGTGAGCGCGCGGTATGCGCGGTACGCCGCCATCATGTCGGCGGAAAGGGGGTTGATTATACCGGCGGAAAGCCCACGACCGAGCGCCATCGTGTAGAACGCCGCCGTGAGGAGCGGGCGCGCCGGAAGCCCGAAGGAAATGTTCGAGACGCCGAGGCACGTGCGGCAGCCCAGCTCGGACTTCACGCGCGACAGCGACTCGAGGATCACGTTCGCGCTGTTCGCGTCCGCGCTTACGGCGAGGCAAAGGACGTCGATCACGAAGTCCGATGGCCCGAGCCCGTATTCCGCGCCGCGCGCGAGTATCTTGCGCGCGATGGCAAGCCGACCCTCGGCCGTAGGCGGAATCCCCGATTCGTCAAGCGTGAGCGCGACAACGACTCCGCCGTATTTCGCGACGAGCGGCAGAACGGCGGACATCGACTCCTCCTTGCCGTTCACCGAGTTGACGAGCGCCTTGCCGTTGTAGTGGCGCAGCGCGCGCTCAAGCGCCTTGGGGTCGGACGTGTCTATCTGGAGCGGCAGGTCGGTCACGCTCTGGACGGCCTGGATGGTGGAGTCCAGCACGGCCGGTTCGTCAAGCCCCGGCACTCCGACGTTCACGTCGAGAACGTGCGCCCCGGCATCGGCCTGCGAAACGGCCTCGCGGAGGACGTAGGCAACGTCTCCCTCCGTGAGCGCGGCCCTGAGCTTCTTCTTGCCGGTCGGGTTGATTCGCTCGCCCACGACAATCGTGTCGTCGAGCGGAATCTCCACGACGCGCGAGCCGGAGCAGATTATAGTTTTTGAGTTCTTGGGTGTTTGAGGGTTTGAGTTGGTGGGTTCTTGAGGGTTTGAGGGTTTGAGGGTTTGAGGGTTTGAGTTTTGGTGCGGGGCGGGAAAACTCAAATACTCACAACTCAAAAACTCAAAAACTTTTCTTATGTGCGCGGGGGTTGTTCCGCAGCAGCCGCCGACAATCGACGCGCCCGCCTCGACGAGCGCTGCGACGTCGCGCGCAAACTCCTCCGGTCCCACGGTGAACACCGTGCGTCCGTCCACGATCTGCGGCAGGCCGGCGTTCGGCTTGACGGCGATCGGCAGCGACGTTGCGGCGGCGAGCCGCCTTACGTGCTCGAGCATCCTGTCGGGGCCGAAGCCGCAGTTGAACCCGATCGCATCGACGCGCAGCCCCTCGAGGAGCGCGGCAACGCACTCTGCGTTTGCGCCGGTGAGGAGCTTGCCGTCGTTGCCGAGCGCAACGGTGGCGAGCACCGGGAGCGACGAGTTCTCCTTCGCCGCGAGGACCGCGGCCTTGAGCTCGTATGCGTCGCCCATGGTCTCGACCACGATGAAGTCCGCGCCAGCAGCGGCGCCGAGGCGCACCTGCTCGGCGAACGCGTCGTAGGCGGCATCAAACTCGAAGTCGCCGGATGGCTTGAGGAGGCGGCCAGTCGGGCCGACGTCCAGCGCAACGAGATGGCCCGGGCTCGACTTGTCCGCGGCGCGCGCCGCCTCCTTCGCGACGCCTATCGCGGCGGAGATGACGTCCGCAAGCGGAACGTCGCCATGGTACTTGGCGGGGTTGGCGCCGAACGTGTTCGCGTAGACAGCGTTCGCGCCGGCGGCGAAGTAAGCCTCGTGCACGGCGCGAACGTCGTCGGGCCGCCTGACGTTCCAGAGCTCCGGTATCTCGCCGGGCTGCAACCCCTTCAGCTGGAGCTGCGTGCCCATTCCGCCGTCGAGGAAGAACACGCGCGAGCGGTCTGCAAACAGGTCTTTCATTTCGCGGAATCCCCTTTCCTCACGCCGATCACGGCGCTTACGGACTTCGACGGGACCATGAGAAGGGAGTCTGTTAGCGATATGCCCGCTGCGCGGGCGGAGTCGAGAAGCCCGAGTATCGTGCGCTGTGCGGAAAGGGGGAAGTCGCCGTAGCCGGGCGAATACCTCTGGACGAGCGACTCGCCCGGGAGGAGCTCGGCGCGGATTTCGTCCTCGACCGAGTTCATGTAGCTCTCGATTAGCGCGGCGCCTATGGCCTGCACGATGAGCGCGTCCGTGCCGGAGCCGACCGAGGCGCGGCGCTGGAGCGCGTCGAAGCCCGCGCCGATCGTGCCGCACACGAGATACGCCGAACCGCATCCCCGCATGTGCGCGGCGAGCTTTCCCGATATCTCCAGGCGGAGCCCTCCGGAATCTATGCTTCCGTTCTCCACGGCGAAGCGACGCCAAGCGCGGGCTGGGCGGACCGAGGAGAGCGCCTCGGCGCGAAGGCTTTCCACGCGCTCGGCGAGCGGCCCTTCCGGAACGCCCCTGCCCATGCGCATGTAGCGCGCTATCTCGGCCATGTCAACGGTCATCGGAGGCAAGTATGCCGCGGAGGTTCGCCATTATGCGCTCGGCGACCTCGGGCTTGTTCATCGTATAGATGTGGACGGCGTTCACGCCGTTCGCGAAGAGGTCTATGATCTGCTCGGTCGCGTACGCAACGCCGGCGTCCATCATGGCCGCGGGACGGTCGCCGAACCTGTCGACGATGGCCTTGAAGCGGCTGGGCAGGTAGGTTCCGGAGAGGGCGCAGATCCTCGCGATCTGCGTTCCGTTCGTCACGGGCATGATGCCCGCGATCACGGGAACCGTCACCCCGCGGTCGCGCAGCTTGGCGAGGTACCGGTAGAAGATGTTGTTGTCGAAGAACATCTGGGTGGTCACGAAGTCAAGGCCGGCATCCACCTTCTCGCGGAGGTGGCCGATGTCGTCCTCCATGTGCGCGCACTCGGGGTGGCACTCGGGGTAGCACGCGCCGCCGAGGCAGAAGCGGGACCTGCGCAGCGCGCGCACGAGGTCGACGGCGTGGGCGAAGTACCCGGGAGGCGGGGCGGAGTCCTTGGGAGCGTCGCCGCGGAGGCAGAGGATGTTCTCGATGCCGGCCTTGCGGAGCGACGCTATCTCGCCTGCAAGGCTTTCGCGCGTGGCGGTCAGGCAAGTGAGGTGCGCAAGCGCGGGAACGCCGCACGACTGCACGAACCCGGCGATGTCGGCGGTGTTCGCCTTCGCGCCGCCCGCTGCGCCGTATGTAACGGACATGAACGAGGGGCGCTGACGCGCGAGCCGCCGGACGGTCTCCTTCACCGGCGCGAACGGAGCGTCCTTCCGCGGCGGGAATATCTCGAACGAGACCGAGGTGCGCCCTCCTGCCAGAATGTCCTTTATCTTCATCCTTCCCCTCCTTGCGGGCCGGCTCCCGATACCAAAAGAGGCGTCCGCCCGGACGCCCCTCTTAGCACACCGAGATGTGCCGCTCTTACTTCTTGACGAGCTTGCGCACCGCCTTGTGCGAGCAGAACGTGCGCTCGGTGTAGAGCTTGGAACGCCACGAAGGCGCCTTCTTCACGACTTCGATCTTCTCGATCCAGGGCGAGCCGAACGGGAAGAGCTTCTCGACGCGGACGCCGAAGCTGTCGCGCGACACGGTGAACGTGCCGGAGCAGTTCTTCTGGCCGTTGTCCACGGCGAGCACCTTGCCGGTGAACACCTGCAGACGGGTCTTGTCGCCTTCCTTGATGCGGACGGAAACGGAAACGGTGTCGCCGGTGTGGATATCGGGGAACTTGCGCGCCGCGATCTTGTCGGCCGTCTCCTTCTGGATCTTCTCAATGAGCTTGATAGCCATGGTTCACCTCGTTTCCCGTTAGGCCTTCTTGGCCTTCTTCTGCTGCTTCGCGACCTTGCGGGCGTGGTGGGGCTTGAGCTCGGGGTTGCGGGCCCTGCGGATCAGCGAGGCCACTGTCTCGGACGGCTTGGCGCCCTTGGACAGCCAGTAGTCGCAACGCTCGAGGTCGAGCTTGAAGTTGTTCTCCTTGAGCGCGGTGTCGTACCAGCCAAGGATTTCAAGGAACTTTCCGTCGCGCGGCGAGCGTTCATCCGCCGCCACGATACGGTACGCAGCGTGGTTGTTGCAACCCGTGCGACGCATTCTTAGTTTGACCATTGTTTTGCTTTCCTCTCGATGTGAGGGCGGTAGAATACCAAAAACCCCGCCGCCTTGCAAGGGGGAAAAACTAAAACCGAAAATCGCCCGAGGCGGGGGTGGTGGGCATGATGGGACTCGAACCCATACGTCTTGCGACACAGGAACCTAAATCCTGCGTGTCTACCAGTTACACCACATGCCCTTCAGTTCAGCGGCGCGTTCCCGACGAGTCGGGACAGCGCTTCCGCGGAAGACCTGCGTATTGTATCAAAAAGAGACGCGCCGTGGGAGTCCATTGCGACAATTGCCGGAAAATTCTCAACCTCGAACCCCCAGCACGCCTCCGCCGCCCCGAACTCGTCCAGGAAATGCACCGACCTCACGCGCTTCACGCAAGCCGCCGCGAGAGCCGCAGCGCCGCCCACGGCCTGGAGGTATACGGCCCCGAACTTCGCGCACGCGGCTAGTGTGGCGGAATCCATCCCGCCCTTGCCGATCACGAGCCGCACCCCGCTCTTCGCGATGAACGAAGGCTCGTAGGGGTTCTCGCGCACGCTCGTGGTAGGCCCGGCCGCAACGACCTTCCAGCCGTCCGCGCCCTTAACCACGACTGGGCCGCAGTGGTACAGAGCGCCGTCGCGGAAGTCGACAGGCAGGGCGCCGCCATCCGCGAAGTGCTTGTGGAAGCGGTCGCGCCCCGTGTATATGATGCCGCTGATTTCCACGGAATCGCCGGCCTTGAGCCTGCGGACGGTCTCTTCGGAAAATGGGTAGGTAAGAGTTGGCATGTGGG
>CAMORM010000161.1 GCA_946623785.1 uncultured Verrucomicrobiota bacterium | reverse complement strand
CACCTCTACGGCATGGTCGCCGACATGGATCCGATCATGAAGATCGCGAAGAAGCACAAGCTCTACGTGGTCGAGGACTGCGCGCAGTGCTTCGGCGGCGTCTACAAGGGCAAGAAGGCCGGCACGATCGGCACGGTCAGCTGCTTCTCGTTCTGCCAGTCCAAGCACTTCACCACGGGCGGCGAGGGCGGCATGGTCTGCTGCAACGACGACGACCTCGCGTGGGAGATCCGCTCCGTGCGTGACCACGGCTACGACGTGCGCGCGAAGCTCAACCTCCTCAAGATGGAGGGCAAGCAGCTCTACATCCACCGCCGCGTGGGCTACAACTTCCGCATGACCGAGATCCAGAGCGTGATCGGCCTCGGCGAGCTCGCGCGCTTCGACAAGTGGAACCTCCCGCAGCGCAAGAAGCTCGGCAAGGCGCTCATCAAGGGCCTCGCCGGCCACCCGCTCGTCAAGTACGCCCCCGTCGACACGCCCGAGCGCCAGAACGCGTTCTGGCTCGTGCCGTTCGTCCTCGACACCTCGAAGCTCAAGTGCACGATGAAGGAGTTCATCGCCGCCGTCCAGGCCGAGGGCGCGTTCGCCTACTCGGTGCTCTGGCCCGAGATGTACAAGGAGGAGGCCTACACGAAGCAGAAGGGCTTCGGCTCGCGCCAGTATCCGTTCAAGGACCCCGCCGCGCGCAAGATCGACTACACGAAGTTCAACTGCTCCATGGCGCACTCCATGGCCGACGCCACGATCTCGTTCTGGACGCATCCGACTTACACGCTCGCGCACATCAAAGCCGACATCGCCGCGTTCAAGAAGGTCGCGGCCGCGATGATGAAGTAACGGTCCGGAGGGAGCCACATGGCAAAGATCAGGTACGCACTCGTCGGTTTCGGCGGCATCGCCGAGAACCGAGTCGCGAAGGAGGGCTTCGCGTGCGACAGGGGACGCTTCAAGGCGCTCCCGCACGCGCAGCTCGTGGGCGCCACCGATCTCAACCCGGCGCGCGAGGCTGCGGCCTCCGCGCTGGGGTTGAAATGGTACGCGGGCCTCGGCGACGTCCTCGCCGACAAGTCCGTCGACGCGGTGTACGTGGCCACGAACAACCTCAGCCACGTGCCGCTCGCGACTGCGGCGCTCAAGGCCGGCAAGCACGTGATCGTCGAGAAGCCGATGGCGACATCGGTCGCCGACGCGAAGAAGCTCAGCAAGCTTGCGAAGGCGAAGGGACTGTCGCTCACCGTCGACCATATGATGGTGAACAACGCCTGGAACGTGGCCGGCAAGGCCGCGCTCGCCAAGGGCGCGCTCGGCGCCGTCAACGACTGCTGCTTCCACATGGAGTTCGCCTACGGCTACGATCCGGCGGAGGCGGCCACGTGGCGCTGCTCGCGCGTCGACGAGATGGGCGGACCGATCGGCGACGTGGCGAGCCACTGCTTCTACGTGGCCGAGTTCATGTTCGGAAAGAAGATCAAGCGCCTCGGCGCGGTCTACTATCCGAAGGTCATGAAGATCAAGGCCGAGGACGGCGCCTACGTGAAGTTCTTCTTCGAGGACGGCACGCAGGGCAGCGTCAACTGCGCGTTCTCCGAGATGCGCGGCGGCCTCGCGGGCACGCTCACGAACCTCGGCTACGAGATCTACGGCTCGAAGGCCGCGATGCGCGGCTACGGCACGCTGTTCCAGCTCTCCGGCTACGCCGACGAGCCCATCGTCCAGCGCCTTGAGGTCGACGACGGCAAGAAGGTCGTACCCGTGCGACCGGCCAAGATCCAGAACATCTACCAGACCCTCATTGAGGGACACGCGAAGTCGATCATCGACGGCAAGCCGCTGACGGGCGACGACGCGGTGCACAACCTCGCGCTCTGCGCCGCCTGCCATGCGTCCGCGCAGAAGGGCGGGAAACTGGTCTCGGTCGCCGAGTGAGGTGATGATGGACAAGGTCAGGCGCTACGCCGTCTATCTGCTCGTCATCGCGGGATGCGGCGGTCTGCTCTTCGACTTCGGCGGGACCATCATCGGTCCCGCCTTGCCGTACATCGGCCCCGTCGACGAGAACCCCGGCAGCCTTGGCCTCTTCACGACCTCGCAGGTAGCCCACCTCTCCAGCGCGGTGGTGATGTGTGCGGCGCTCGCCTGCCTCGCGGCGGGTTGGCTCGCCGAGAAGTTTGGCCGCAAGTTCATGATGCTCGCCTCCGCCGCGGTTGCGGCCCTCGCCTGCCTGCCGATCTGCATGACCGGCGGCAACTACGGAATGTTCTTCGTCGGCCGCGCGATGCAGGGCGTGGCGGCGGGGCTCATCGGCGTGGTCGTCCCGATGTATCTCGCCGAGTGCCTGGACGCGAACAGCCGCGGCAAGGGTGCCGGGATGTTCCAGTTGCTGGACTTCGTGGGCATCACCTTCTGCTCGCTCGTCGGTCTCGTCGTCGTCCACACGCTCGGCGCGGCCGACGACGCGTCGGTCTCCGCCGCGAGCAAGTCTCTCGCGTGGAAGACGATCTTCTGGTCGAGCGCCGTGCCGGCCGTGCTGTTCTTCCTCGGTGCGCTCGGACTCCGTGAGTCGCCGCGCTGGCTCTATCGCCGCGGACGCAAGGACGAGGCGCTGGCCGCGCTGGCCGCGAACAACGGCGAGGCGAAGGCGAAAGAGATTCTTGCCGAGATGATCGCCGCCGACGAGGCCGAGGCCGCTGAGAAGGCCGCGCTTGCCGCTGCCGCGAAGGGCGACTCGATCTTCCAGCGCAAGTACGTTCTGCCGTTCTGCATCTCGCTCGCCATCCTCATCTGCAACCAGGCGATCGGCTTCAACGCGATTCAGTACTTCTCCATCCCCATGTTCATGAAGGCCGGGCTGTCGCAGGCGACTTCCAACGCTGCGAACCTCGTCGTCTGGCTCGTGCCGATACCGGTCACCGTCGTCGCGCTGTGGCTCGTGGACAGGAGCGGACGCAAGACGTTGCTCAAGGCCGGGACCCTCGGCATGGTCGCCGCCCTCGTCGGCGTCGCGACGATGTTCCTCCTGCTTGAGAAGGGTACCGTTTCGACGGGGCCGTTCGCCGGCTGGGCGACGGTTGCGGGCATCGCGCTTTTCGTCGCGTCGTTTTCCATCGGCCCCGGCGTGGTCGTCTGGCTCGCGCTTTCGGAACTCATGCCGAGCCGCATCCGCGCCAATGGCATGGCGATTGCGCTCTTCGCCAACCAGATGGTCGCTTTCGCCATTGCGGATGCGTTCCTGCCGTGGCAGAAGGCGTGCGGCTACGCGGTTGTGTTCTACTCGCTCGCGTTCTTCGCGTTTCTCTACTTCCTCGCGGCGGCCTTCCTGCTGCCCGAGACGAAGGGCAAGACGCTCGAGGAGATCGAACGCTCCTTCTCCCGAGATGCCAAGCGCTAAGTACCAGACAGTACGTTTCGAACCTCGTCTAGGACACGTGGAGCTGTGCCAAGGGCAAATCTGTCTGCGACGGCGAGCATGTCGTCGTCTGTGATTTTCGACTGTTTGCCGTTGATCTTGATTGCGTGGAAATCATGCCATCCGCACCAGGGGTCGAGAGTCTCTTCGGCTTCTTCGGGCGCTCCGCCGTTGAGGTCATACGCAGGTGCAAGTTCCCATCGTCCGTTTTCACGCATCAGAAACGAAAAGTTCTTCGTGTGGTCGTCGCTTTCATCTGCCAGGACGTTGAACGCCATGCGCCGGAACATTTGCTCCTTTGTTTCATATCCAAGTCTGAGATCGTCGATTACGGAGAAGATGTGGTCGTAGGAACATGTGTCGGAGCCCATGCCTGTCGGAAGGTGTGCGAGTGCAGCGAGGGTCTGGACATGGTATCGTGCCTGTCCGTCGCGGTCGAAGCGCCTCGTCATGAAGTGCTCGAGGCCGTCCAACTCGTAGATGCGGCATTCGCTGGTTGCGATTCCGGCAGCACGGGCCTTCTGCATGATTTTGTATTCACACCGTCCGCGATAGGGGTACTCAGGTGGCGTGAACTTGATGATCCAATGCTCGAACCCATCTGGCAGGTCGCGGTCGCCGGCGAGAAACTGGTTCGTTTCCCGATTCCAGCCCACGACGGCCTTGGACTTTCCTCCGCCTGCGGAAACGCCTACTCGGAGGATTTGCCGAAGGGCGTCATTGCCAGACATCTTTTCAAGCGATCCGTTGAGCGCTTTTCTTGCCTCTTCCGTCAACTTGCGCATGTCAAGAGCAAGGGGTTTCCCGCCATGGGGACCGCGTTCGGGCTCATAGCAAAGCGCACCTATGCCGCGCGTGCCAATGTACGCGAGACGGTCCAAAGCGGTGATTGACGCGGCGCTCACGCCCATTCTGCGCAGATGTTCGCTTATGAGCGTGTTTCCGAAACCGTCCGGCAGAGAGTCCGCGAAAACGCCTGGCAGTCCCATGAATACGTTTTGTCCGAAATCATTGAACACATACGGCCCGGCACCGTTCGCGAGCGGCATCTTCAGCGGCGCAATGTCAAGCCCGCTCAAAAGAAAATCAGGGTCGTACTCAAAGGCGCAGTATCCCGCAGAATAGGGGATGATGGCTCCGACCGTTCTATTCCACAGAGAAACCCTAATTGCTCGGACAGGGATGTATCGTGATACTTTAGCCATTTTCCCCCTTCTTTCTGACAGCGGTTGCTCGCTGCCGCACAGGGCGATTTTCGCGCCTCAGGATCTCCATCGGACTGATCATCGGCGGCGGCAGTGTGCGCATCCAGTCCGTCTTGCCCAAGGTACGGCACACCGCCAGAAACGACCTCAGCGACGCACCCTGCCCCGATTCAAGATTACGATACGCGCCAAATGAAATGCCGCTGCGCTCCGCAACAACACCCTGTGACAAATTACGCTGGAGGCGAAGTTTGCGAATTGAATCACCAACTTCCAACAACATCTGATCTATCGAGTCACTCTTCACAATTTATCCTTTTATGGCAATTGACGGGTGATAGTATAGTTGATTGCTGTTATTATGTCAATTCAGTAATTAGTCTCACTTGGCACTCCGCGCTAGGCACGCGGCGTAAACCTGTGGTATACTATGCGCAAATCCGCTAAGCAAAGAGAAGAGATTATGGTGCGTATCGTCGAATGGGCGGCCGAGAAGCCGCAAAGCAAGATCGTCACGAAGTTCCTCGCGCGCAGCGCGTTCCCGGAAGAGGCCGAGAAGGCCGCCGCCGAGGTGCTCGCCGCCATCCGCGCGGAGGGCGACGCCGCAGTCGCGCGGTACGTCGCGAAGTTCGAGGGCGCGCATCTCACGCCAAAACGCTTCCGCGTGACAGAGAAGGAACTCGCCGTCGCCGAGGCGGCCGTCGCGCCGGACCTCAAACGTGCGGTGAAGGACGCCTACGCGCGCGTGATGCGTTTCTCGAAGGCGTCCTTGCGCAAGCCCTGGACGATGAAGACGCCGAAGGGTGGTACGGCGGGCGAATTCTTCTCGCCGATGGATCGCGTGGGCGTGTACGTGCCGGGCGGCACCGCGCCGCTCGCCT
>CAMORM010000160.1 GCA_946623785.1 uncultured Verrucomicrobiota bacterium | reverse complement strand
GCCAGCGTCAGCGCGCCAATCGTGCAGTCGTTCGTGATCGTGTAGGAGCCGGCCAAAACCTTCAGTGCGGGGTAGTTCGTGATGCTGGGCGCCGTCACGGACTGCGCGCCCGTCTTCTCGATGGTGAGAGCCGCGTCGTCCGCCAGCCTCGCCTCGAAGGCGGCATCGGCGTCGATGGCGTTGATGCGCAGCGTCCCCTCGCCCGTGATGACGTCGTCCTTCCCCGCGCGGAGGAAGGAGAGTCGCCGCACGGTCTGCGTCGTGCCGGCAGCGATGTCGAGAGTGACATCGCCCCCCGAGGCCGCCACGCAGACGTTCGTGACGTTCGCGCCGAAGAGGTCGTCGCCTTCCAGAGCGAACGTGGCGGCACTTGTATTCCCTGAAAGGAACGTGACGGAACCCGTATGGTTCAACTTTGCGCCCACGCGCAACGAGCAGGGATAGTCGTTCCACCTCATTTTGAATGTGACGTCGCCCGCGCCCACGATGTCCACCGAGTTTTCAGATGCGTCGCGGCCGCCGTTGAGCGATCCCTGCCGGGTGTCGACGTCGAACGTCAGATTCGCCCCGTTCTGAAGGAGGATTTCAAAAGCACCCTTTCTGACGAGTCCGCGACCGTATGAATTGCCAGATCCTTTTGCGAGCGTTGCCGTTCCCGAAACCTTGATGCGCGCTGTTGCGGCCGCGTTGTTGTCCAGATAATACGGACGGAATCCGCCGCCGTTGTTGATTTCCATGAAGTCGATGTAGCCGTCCTGTCCGGCGCAGCTGTCAAGGATCGTGAAGACTTTCGCCCCGACGGCGAAATCCGACTTGCCGCCGTTGATGACGACATTGCCGTCCGCCCCGAGGTCCCAGTCACAGCCGCTGCTTCCCTGTTTGCCGATCGAGGCCCCGTTGCCGCTCACCGTGACCGTGCCGCCATCGACCATGATCTTGCCGGTGCTTAGCACTGTCTTCTTGCCGGATACGGTCAGGTTGCCGGCGATCGACATCGAGTCGTAGGTCGTCGTCTCGGCCGTTTCCGACGTGAGCGTGTCGCTCGCGCCCGCCGCGAGTTCGTATGTGTCGCCGATGGCGGAGCCGGCCGCAAGCGCCAGGCCCAGTGAGAAGGCGGCCGCAGCGCGGACGCTGGGGTTGTAGTGTATGTGTTTCATTGTTTTTGGTCTCCTTGAAGGTGGTGGCTCGTCCTAGTGATTCGTGGTCTGCGGCTCAAGCAGGATTTCACGAAGACGGGCGATTTCCTCCTGCGTGACACCGCAGTCGAGAAGGTAGAGCTCGCAGCGGCGCTGCCAGGAGTCGCCCTCGTAGCCGTACTTGGCGATGCCGTCCGTCAGATGCGACTCGCGGCACCAGAAGTCCGGCTCCTTTTCGTGGGTGTCGTCGGGAATGTTCGGGTAGAAGGTCGATTCCCATTCGGTCTCGATGTCGTGCTGCGGGACGCCCAGCGTCCCAAGCAGCACGTAGGCGAGCGAACCGGTGCGGTCCGCGCCGCTGATGCAGTGGAAGTAGATCGGGTAGTTGGCCTTGTCGCAGAAGAAGCGCACGTTCTCGGCCATCGTCTTCTTGCCGTCATCGTAATCGGTGAATATGCCCCTGTAAGATCGCGACGAGTGCAGGATGAGCCTCACGCCCGGTCCAAGCGGGGATTCGTCGAGGCCGGCCGTTTCGCCCTTTGAGCGCAGGTCGAGGTCGGTCCTGATGCCGAGGGTCCGGGTCATGTATTTCAGATCCTCGACCGTCAGGCGGTTGTCCCCCGGCGCCTCGCCCGTGACAGAGTTGGAGTTGAGTCCCTGGCCGCGAAAGGCCATGCCCTGCCGGACGCGGCATCCGTCGGCGGTGCGCCACCCGCCCAAGTCTCGGATGTTGGCGACATTGCCGTTGATCGCGATCCAGCGCGGGGCGCGGTCCTCGGTGGCGAAAGACGCGATTTCCGAACGGACGACCGGGCGCTTTTTCTCGCCTTCGGCCAACTTCCCGCGGCCAGTGACGCGCCAGTAGTATCCGCGCGCAATCTCCAGATTGGCGCGGGGCATGGTGAAGGAGACGGTGTCGCCGTCCACCTTGAGGGTGTCGTCCTTGGTGCCGACGTAGCGGATGTCGGCGACTTCGAGGCTGGGATCGGTGCCGACTTCAACCTTCCACGGGCCGATTTCGCCCTCGGTGACGCGCCAGGTCAGCACGACCGGCTTCGCCTTGCGCCAGAACTTGTCGTTGCGGATGACCTTGCCGCCCTTTTCGCGGTCCTCGCGGAAAAGCGCAATGCGGTCCGCCAGCGTGGGCGGAGCCATGACGGTCTTCTGCGCATCGGGGACGAACGCGACGACCTCGCCGCCGACGGGCGAAACGGGGATGATCGCTGCGCTGCCAGCGGAAGCGACAAGCGCCGCTAGGATGGTCAGCGGGATGCGGGTCGCCGTGCGGACGCCGGTAGTGTTACGCGTGCGCTTCATTGTTTTGTCCTCATTTTGAAGATGCTGTTTAAACCTAAATTCGGCAGTTGGATGCTTCCACCACCAGCTCGTAACAGATTGAGCGTCGCAGATGCATAGCGGACACCGAATACCCTTAACGACTCCGTGTTTAGATGAAGATTGTCCCTGTTCGCCGTCAAGCCTTCCGACGAAACCACAGCAAAGCGCGGAATACGCCCTTCGAGGACATGCAACTGCGAATTTATTGCCCGCCAGTTCATCGCCTTACGCGTATAGTCGTCAAGATACCGCCCCAATTCGCCTGCCACTACGGGCACGTCACCAAATTCCAAGCGCAAGTCGGCAATCATTCCGGCGAACTTCTCCGCCCATGCAGCCGTTTCGGACGCATTAGACGCGTCACTTTCGCCCTGATGCCAAAGGATCCCCTTCAGGACACCGCTCGCAAGAGCATTGCGCAGGCGGACGACGGCATTGCTGTAGTTCACTCCGCCCTTCACCCATGTATTCATGTGAGAGCCGCCGACAGCGCATGGAACAAGTCCAATCTTGACCGACGGATCGCGGTCGGCCATCGCCCGCGCGAAACTCGCCGCGAGTCCTGCCCCAGCCAAAGTCTTGTCGAAGTGAATCGGCTCGGTTGCATCCTCCCAGTTCCCGCTTTTGCCGAATTTGTATACGCGCTCCGTGCTGACACGATTGGTTTCAGTCAGCACACCTCTTCCTGCCATGTTTGACTGCCCAATCAGCAAATACAGATCCATGTCACGAGTTGAAGGCCTGGCGTCAGCCTGAGCCATGCACATGGACAGCACCGCAAAAACACACAAAGACAAGCTTGTTTTCATGTCCACCCCTTTCACATGTCGCAGTTGTGCGGGCCGAGGATGCGTCCGCCGTCCACGGGGATGTCGACGCCGGTCATGAAGCCGGACTCGTCGGCCGCAAGAAATACAATCGCCCGCGCCATTTCGTCCGCGCTGCCCTTGCGCCCGATCCACGTGCCGGGCTCCGCGACAATCTCGCCACGGGCGACCATGCCAGGCGAGACGCAGTTGACGGTTATGCCCTTCTTGGCGTTCTCCATCGCCAGCGTCTTGGTGAACATGATGAGTCCCGCTTTTGCGGCTGCATAGTCGGCATACCCGGGAAGCCCCACCTCGCCGGCAATGGACGTCGTGTTGACGATTCGCCCGTAGCCGCGCCCGAGCATGTGCGGCAATATGGCCTGGCAGCAATGAAAGACTCCGTCCACGTCTATTTCCAGAAGGCGCTTCCATTCCACGGGATCCATCTCCTCGAACCGCTGGCGTCCTACGACATCCCGATGATTCCACACGCCGGCGTTGTTGACGATGATGTCGATCTTGCCGAAGTCCTTGATCGCCGCGTCAATCGCCGCAAATACGCTCTCTCTCGATGTGACTTCCATCGAATAGGCGCGGATGTCCGCGCCCCCAGCGCGAAGGTCGGCAGTCCTCTCTTCTACGACTGCGGAATCCATGTCGCAGGCGGCGATGCGCACGCCATAGTCGGCCAGTCGCCGACAGACGGCGAGCCCAATGTTCCCGGCTGCGCCTGTGACGAGCGCAACGCGGTTGTCAAACGTGCATATGTCTCTGTCTTTCACTTCTTCGCCTCCTTTGCAAATTCCATCATGTCGTCGTATAGTGCGTCAAGCTCGGCCTTCTGGCGGTCTGCAAGCTCGACAGTCTCGAGCTTCCAGCCTTCCCCCCATCCGAACGTGCCGCCCTCCGTCACTTCGCGGTGCTGGTACTGGCGCGAGACGAGCGAACGGCACAACCCTTCCTTCTGGAGCAGATAGAGCGAATAACCGCGTAGCCCTCCGGGAAAGTTCCGCTGGTCGATGAGCAGTCTGTACATCGCATACGCCTCGGCGAGCTGTGCGCCGCGCTCGCCCGATTCGTAGAGACGCCAAATCGTCCCGAGAATCGGCGCGTAGGCCGCCCGTTCGGTAATAAGCCCCTCGCTGCCGCACTGCCGAAGCTGATAAAGCCACTGCCAGCCGCCCCAGCCGCTCAGCACCGCCTTGATGGCGGGCTTCGCCGCGTTCTCCTGAACCATCCGCACGTTTGCATTGTCGCCGGCGGATTCCTCCTTGATCCATCCGAAGACATCAGGATGCCGCGTTGCGAGGCGCACCATCAACTCTACGGACGGTTCAGGCACGTTCTTCGCGCCATGCGTCTGGAAGATGACAGGACGTTTCACCGCCGCGCCAAGTGCGTCCCACGCGCACTCGATGTCAACTTCGCTTCGCGCGTCGTTGGGAGGACGCGAAATTATGGCGATGTGCGCCGTCGGGTGCCGTTCGGCCGTCCGCTCTATCGCCGCCGCGATTTCGAGCATGTGCGCCGTGTTCGTGCCGTTCGCGCCGAGCGCGAGCACGACTGGATCCCCGGCGACGGCCGCTGCGCACGTGTCGAACGCCTTCAGCCGCTCGTCATGTGTCACGAGATCGACGGAATCGTTCGACTGCCCCCAGATGATGCCTGGACACCACTTTGCCACGAACTTCGTCTGCGCCGCGAGCGATTCGTAGTCAATCGACCCATCATCGAAATAGGGCGTCGAAAGGATCGGCATCGGTCCTCGTATCGTCCCTGCGGCAAGCAGCAAACTGGCGAAAAGAGCCGTCATCGGAAAGCCTTCCTTTCAACATCCCTACTGTACGTCAAGAAATTCGCGACCAGAAGCGCGGCAATCGCCACGACGAACGCGCCTCCGAGCGCGGCAAAGCCCCACTCGAAGCCACGGTTGCCGTACGTCTGCGAAAGGCATCCGATGCCAATGGGCGCGAGCGAGCCTATGAGCCCGGCAAACACGTTGAGGAATCCGAGCGCCCCTGCCCGGTAGCGTGAATCGACTACATCGAAGATCGCCGCGAACTGGTTCGCGCCATATGCGCCGCGCGAAAGGCCGAAGACGGCGGCGGCAGTCCAGACCGAGGCGAGCGTCGGCCCGAAGGCGAAGAGAACGAGCATGGGAGCCGCGACAAACTGCGTCGCCAGCATGAACGCGAGGCGGAAACGCGGATAGCGGTGGATGAAGCGATCCG
>CAMORM010000159.1 GCA_946623785.1 uncultured Verrucomicrobiota bacterium | reverse complement strand
AGGGCTTCGTCGACTGCTTCGAGGGCGCGAAGATCAAGGGCTTCCTCAAGGCCGGTGGCGTTTACGAGCCCGGTGCCGTGAAGAAGACGAAATTCATGAAGGCGGCTTTCGCCCTTGGCAGGAGGATATGAGGACAGGGCATGACCCGCAACATGATCTACCACAACGACTTCGGATGGAGGCTGGAGGGATGAATGCGCTGTTTGTCTTTCTCGGCGCGAAGGAGCGAAGCGGCTGCAAAGGGCCGCGCCAATTTTGCGAAGCGTCGGAGTTGGCTGAGAAGGAAGCGCGCAAGAGACGGAGAGAGCGGCAATCCATCTCGCCTCGCCAGAAACTCAAAAATGGGTAAACTCCAGGTTCCAGCGCATTGACTTTCGCCTTGGTTTTGGTATATTAGCGCCAACACGGAACGCAGGGGGCGGCTGCCGCCGTACCCTGCGCCGAAGTCCTTAACGCGGTGCAGGAGAAATCAAATGAGAGCCACAACGAGCATCGCCGCTGCGCTTGTATGCGCAACGGCATTCGCGCAGAACCAGCCGGCCGACGCCGGTGCGGCACAGGAAAGGGCACGGGCCATGAACAAGATCAACGATCTTCTGACAGCATCAAAGGCGTTCTTCCTGGCGACAGTCGACGGCGACCAGCCGAAACTGCGTCCGCTTGGAGCCCACCACGTGGTAGACGGAAAGGTGTGGCTCGGAGTAGGCGAGTTCAAGAACGTCTACCGCCAGCTTGCCGCGAACCCGAAGTGCGAACTTGTCGCGCTCCAGCCTGACGGCGCTCATTGGCTGCGCTGGACCGGACGCGCCTCGTTCGCCAAGGGTGCCGAGCGCGAGCGTCTCGAGGAGGTGTTCCTGAATGCGATGCCCGGGCTGAGGCGGATATACGACAAGACGCCAGGGAAGCGCATGATGTGCTTCACTCTCGCCGAGTCGCGCGCCGAGCTGATCGCGATGATGCCGCCGGGCGAAGTCCTGCTTGACGAGAGCGACAACACGGTCTACCGGTTCTCGGTCAAGGACCGGAAGGGCGGAGAAGTCTCGCTGAAGGACTATGCGGGCAAGGTCCTGCTCGTGGTCAACACGGCGACGCGCTGCGGCTTCACGCCGCAGTACGAAGGCCTGGAGGCGATGTACGAAAGACTCAGGGACGACGGCTTCGAGCTGCTGGACTTCCCGTGCAACCAGTTCGGGCAGCAGGCGCCAGGCACTGACGAGGAGATCCACTCCTTCTGCGTCCTCAACTACAAGACGGCCTTCCCGCAGTTCGCCAAGGTCGACGTGAACGGCGTGAACGCCGCGCCGCTTTTCAGGTTCCTCGTGTCCAACACGCCCTTCAGGGGGTTCCCGCAGGACGGCAAGCTTGCGCCGGTACTTGAGAACATGCTTGGCAAGGCGGACCCCGACTACGCGAAAAAGCCCGACATCAAGTGGAACTTCACGAAGTTCCTGATCGGAAAGGACGGGCGCATAGTCCGCCGCTTCGAGCCGACGGCGCCCCTTGCCGAAGTCGAAGAAGCCATTCGCGCGGAGCTGTCCAAGTAGCCGCCTTACATGCCGTGTCTTCCGGCGCACGCGCCCTAAACTGCCGGACCCAGACATAATCGCCGTGCGCTATTGCGCCGGCGCCATCGCCAGTCAACATGCAGGGACGCGAGAGACATAGGCCATTCCTATGCCTCAAGGGTGTGATTACCGATTACCCTCTGCAGCCTGGGGCGGGTTATAATAGCGGCACCTATGAGCAACCCGACGACACTTCCCGATGCGCTTCATGCGCGCTTCTTCGCTCCGCTGCGGCGGAAGCGCACGCGTCGCGTCGGCGTCGAGCTGGAGCTGCCTGTGTGGAATCTCGCGCCAGGCGCGGCGACCGACTTCTCCGCCGTCCATTCGGCGACCGAGGATTTCCTTTCGCGCTTTCATTTTTCAGACCATGTGCGCGACGACGAGGGCGCGGTATACCGCGCAGCGGATGCGGAAACCAGCGACGAACTTTCCTTCGACTGCTCGTACAACACGCTGGAGCTCTCATTTGGCCCCGGCGAGGACCTGAACGAGACGCACCGTCGCTTTGTCGCCTACTATTCGGCGCTTCAGGACGCATTCGGACGGCACGGACACGCACTTACCGGGATGGGCATCAACCCGCGCTGGCGCGTGAACAGGGAATCCCCCATAGGCAACGGGCGCTACCGCATGCTTCTCCACCACCTGAAGTCGTATTCGAAGTACGGTGGCGCGCCTCAGTTCCACGACCATCCCGACTTCGGGCTGTTCTCCTGCTCGTCCCAGGCTCAGGTCGACGCCGACGAGGAGACGGTGGTCTCGATCATAAACACCTTCAACCTGCTGGAGCCGTTCAAGGCCGTGCTCCTCGCCAACTCCCCGTTCGGCGCCAGAAGCGAAACGCTGTGCGGACGCGACGCGCTATGGAGCAAGAGCCTGCACGGGCTGAATCCCCACAACTGCGGGATGTACGGCGTGACTCTTCGCGACGTCGCCGACATAGAGGGCTACCTCGAGTCGACAAGCGTCTACTGCGTCGAGCGCGGCGAACGCTACATAAACTTCGCCCCCGTTCCGCTCCGCGACTACCTCGGCCTCGGCACGGTTGTCGGGGAGTACTGGGACGGTTTGGCGAAGATCCACCGCAGGTGCCTCATCACGCCGTCTCCTGCGGACGTCGCCTGGCTCAGGCCCTTCAAGTTCGAGGACCTCACCCAGCGCGGCACGGTCGAGTTCCGGTCCGTCTGCGAGCAGCCCGTCCGCGAGGCGTTCGCCTCCGCCGCGTTTCACGCCGGACTTGCGGAGCGCGTCGGCAGGCTTGCAGAGCTTCTCGAGCACGATGCAGTCCTCTATGGACACGGCTATGGAGCGGCGGAGCTGCGCGGACTCATGATACGCCGCGAATGGCCGACGTTTGTCGACCGCAAGGCGCTCGCGGTCGAGCTCCACCGAATTCTCGACATAGCGGAGGCAGGGATTGGAGACAGGGGCTTCGGGGAAGAACACCTCCTCGCCCCGCTGCGCCGCCGCGCCGACACGCTTGCGAGCCCGGCCAGAGAACACGTCGAGCGGCTGGAGCGCGGAGAGTCGATCGAGTCGATCGCCGCCGACTACGGCAGCCTGGAAGGAGGGCGCAATGCTTGACGTGAGAGAATCCAGGCTGCGTCCGCTCGCCTTCGACGGCAACTTCGGGCTGGAACGCGAGGCACTGCGCGTGACGGAGGAAGGGCGGATGTCGCATGCGCCGCACCCGTTCCCTGCGGACCACCCCCGCATCGTCCGCGACTTCTGCGAGAACCAGACGGAGATCAACACGCGCGTATGGCCGACTGCTGACGAGGCGGTGGCGGAGCTGAAGTCGCTCAATGCCGACATTCTGCGTGCGATTGCGAAGAATCGCGAATACCTCTGGCCGTTCTCCAATCCGCCGCCGCTGAGGGGAGAAGACGACGTCGTGCCGGCGAAGTTCGTGGGGAAGCTCTCCGGCAAGGCGACTTACCGCGACTACCTTTCGTCGAAGTACGGTCGGTACCTGATGACGTACTGCGGAATCCACGTGAACTACTCGTTCGGCGACCGGCTTCTCGTCGCGTCAGGCGCCGACCGCAACGCCCTCTATCTCCACGTCTCCGCAGGGAGCGTGCTCTGGGGATGGGTGGTCGTCGCGCTCACGGCGGCGAGCCCTGTCTTGGATGCGTCGTTCTTCCATTCAGCGGAGGAAGGCGATGCCTTCCCCGGTTTTGCGTCCGTCAGGTGCGGCGACCTCGGGTACTGGAACCACTTTTCGCCGGTGAACGACTTCTCGGGTGTTGAGGCGTACGCCGACGCGATACGCGGATACGTCCGGCGCGGGCTAATCGCCGCCCCGAGCGAACTCTACTATCCGGTCCGGCTCAAGCCGCGCGGCGCCAATCGCCTCGAGACGCTTGTCGCGGAGGGGATAGACCACATAGAGCTCAGGTGCGTAGACCTGAATCCGCTCGAAGGCGGTCTTGTGGATGCACGCGACATAAAGTTCATACAGCTGTTCCTTGTCTGGTGCGCGGCGCGTCCGCAGGCGCGGCTCACGGAGCGCGACCAGGCGCAGGCAGTCAGGAACTTCAAGAACGCAGCGCGCTACGACCTGGACCTCGCGCGCATAACGCTGCCGGACGGCACGTCCGCATCGGTGCGCGAGACGGGGCTGCGCCTCCTCGACTCGTTGCGCCGCTTCTTCGAGGACTTTCCGGAGGAGGTGCAGGACGTCATCGCGTTCGAACGCGGGAAGCTGGAGCATCCAGAACGCCGATATGCGGAGGAGGTTCGCAGCCGGTTCGCCGGTACATTTGCAGAAAGGGGGCTCGAGTTCGCAAGAAAACAGACGGAGGAAGTTGAAAATGTGTGAGATGCTTGGAATATCGGCAAGGCGCCGCCGCGAGGCCAACGCGACGCTGCGCGAGTTTTTCTCCCACGCCGAGCGGCATCCGCACGGCTGGGGACTTGCGCGGTTCGAAGACGACGGCGCGCTCGTGGCGCCTGGCGTGGAGAAGGAGCCGCACAAGGCGACGGCGAGCGAACATCTGCATGATCTCCTCAGTGAGAGGATCGACGAGCGGACGGTCATCGCGCACATACGGTTCGCGACTGTCGGCACCATGGAGTACGAGAACTGCCATCCGTTCACGGCGGCGGACAACACCGGGCGCGTCTGGACGCTCGCCCACAACGGGACCATATTCAAAGGAGCCCTGCTCAACGAGTACATCGGCATCCAGTTCGGCGAGACGGACTCGGAGCGCCTGCTGCTGCATCTGGTCGACCGCGTAAACCGCGCGCAGATATGGCTGGGAAGGGCCCTTAGGGAAGACGAGCGATTCGGCATGCTGTCGACCGTCGTAGCGGACTTCGCGAAGGGGAACAAGCTGAACCTTCTTGTGTTCGACGGCGAAGTCCTCTACGCCCACACGAACTTCAGGGGCGCGCTGCACTACCTGCAGGAAGACGACTCGCTGACCTTCTCCACGAACCCGCTTTCGCAGGGCGAATGGAAGCCGCTGCCGTTCGCGCGGCTAGTAGCGGCCAAGGACGGCGAATTCGTCCGCGAGGGGCCTTTCCACGGACATGAGTACATCCACAACCCCGAGGATTACCGCTTCGTCTACATGAACTTCGCGCGTCTGTGAAGCATGCCCCCCCCCCACCACCCGGCCTGCGCGGGCGGCGCAACCGCCAATGTGTCGGCCGTATTGACATACCCTACGGGGGTATGGTACAATACACGACGTTCCCTATCTCGAAGGAGCGTACATGAAGAGGTGCAAGGAAGACGTGACGGCGCTTCAGCTGAGACTGAAGAAGATCGTTGGACAGCTGAACGGAGTGCAGAAGATGCTCGAGGCGGACGCCCCGTGCGAGGACATCATCACGCAGATGAACGCAGCCAACGGCGCGCTCCACCGCCTGTCGTTCATGATTCTCGACGGACATCTCCGCCATTGCGTGCGCGAAGGCATCGAAAAGGGGAACGCCGACGAGACGATTGAATCGTTCGCGGAGGCGCTTGAGAGTTTCTC
>CAMORM010000158.1 GCA_946623785.1 uncultured Verrucomicrobiota bacterium | reverse complement strand
CCGCGACCTGGGCGCTCAACACGCTCATCGCGATGGGCAAGTCGACGGACTGGGAGGTGCACATGCTCGGCCAGGCCGTGAGCGCGCTTACTGACGCCACGCACGGCATGACTCTCGCGGCAGTGTCGCTTCCCTACTACCGCCTCATCAAGCCCTACGGGCTCAAGAAGTTCGCCCGCTTTGCGAAGAACGTCTGGGGCGTCTCGCCCGAGGGGAAGAGCGAGGCCCAAGTCGCGGACGAGGGGCTTGCCGCGCTCGAGGCGTGGATGCGCGAGATTGGCGTTGCGATGAACATCACGGAGCTTGGCGCGACCGAGGCGATGATCCCAGATCTCGTGAAGGCGACGTTCCGCCTCAATGGCGGCTACAAGCAGCTTACCGAAGAGGAGGTCGCGGAGATATTCCGCCAGAGCCTGTAAAACCGCATTTACCATCTGGGCTTGTCCTGGGGAAAGAACTTTGGCATGAATAAATCATTGCGGCATTCGGCGTATGCCTTGAGGAGCCGTTCTGGCCGCATGAGATATCCGGTGCCATGCCGCTTCCCCGTTGACGGCTTTTGCATGCAGGGCTGAAATATGAAACGCGGGCTTGTACTTGAGGGCGGGGGGATGCGCGGGCTGTTCACGGCCGGCGTGCTCGACGTTTTGATGGAGCGCGGCGTCAAGTTCGACGGCATTGTCGGAGTGTCCGCAGGCGCCTGCTTTGGATGCAACTACAAGTCGGGGCAGATCGGGCGCGTCATCCGATACAACAAGCGCTTCGCACGCGATCCGCGCTACTGCTCGTGGAAGTCGCTCCTGACGACGGGCGACCTCTTCGGCGCGGAGTTCTGCTACCGGACGCTTCCAATGGAACTAGATGTCTTCGACGCCGCGGCATACGAGGCGAATCCGATGGAATTCCATATCGTCGCCACCGACTGCGAGACTGGCAAACCTGAATACAGGCGACTCGACACGGCAGATGCAATGGCGTTCGAGTGGATACGCGCTTCGGCCTCGATGCCGGTCGTCTCGCGGCCTGTCGCAATCGACGGCCGCGAGTATCTTGACGGCGGTCTTTCCGACGGGATTCCCCTTCGCTACTTCGAGTCGTTTGGCTACGACTTCAACGTCGTCATCACAACGCGTCCGCACGGCTACAGGAAATTTCCCTCGTGGAAGCACCGCCTCGCAAAGCCGTTTCTACGCCGCTATCCAGCCGTCTACAAGGCGCTGAAGACGAGGCACGAATGGTACAACGAGACGCTAAAGTACATCGACTCGCGCGTTGCAAATGGCGCGGCGATACTGATTGCGCCCGACGCATCGCTCGACATATCGCGCGTCTGCCACGACCCAGACCAAATGCAGCGCGCCTACGAAATCGGCCGCAAAAAGGCAGAAGCCATAGTGAACGACCACCATTTACATAAACCATGTGCTGTCGAAAAAAAGTAAAGGAAAAGACCATGAAGCTTTCCCGTCTTCATCATGTGGCCGTGATATGCTCGAACTACCCCCGCAGCCTCGAATTCTACACAAAGACGCTGGGACTGCGCCTGATGTCCGAGAACTACCGCGCCAGCCGGATGTCGTACAAGGCGGATCTCGCCCTTGGCGACGATTACGTGGTCGAGCTGTTCTCGTTTCCGTCTCCGCCAAGGCGCGTGACGAATCCAGAGGCTGCCGGCCTACGTCATCTCGCATTCGCAACGGACGATCTTGACGCGGCGCTGGCTGACCTGGACAAGGCCGGGATCCCGCACGAGGAAGTGCGCACAGACGAATACACGGGGAAGCGGTTCTTCTTCTTCCGAGATCCCGACAACCTTCCCATCGAAATATATGAGGGCGGGGCATGGGGCGAATATGTCAAAAGCCGAGAGGAGGACAGTGATGTTTAGACCGATGCGCAGAATGAAGCAGCAGCTCGCCGAAGGCGAGGCGTTGGAAGTCCTTAAGAACGCCAGGCGCGGCGTTCTCTCGGTGATCGGCGACGACGGCTGGCCGTACGGAATCCACCTCAATCCCTGCTGGGAGGACGGCAGGCTGTACTTCCACGGCGCAAAGGCGGGGCACAAGATCGACGCCCTGCGCAGGGACTCAAGGGCTTCGTTCACCGTCATCGACGACGGCGTGAAGGACGATGGCGGCTGGGCGTACACGTTCAGGAGCGTCGTCGTCTTCGGGCGAGTCGAATTCGTCGATGACCAGGAGAAGGCACTTGAGGTCTGCCGCCGCCTCGCCCGGCGCTTCACGGCCGACGAGAAGTCCATTGAAGGCGAAGTCAAAAACTTCGGAGCCTATGTCCAGGTGTTTGCGCTTGTACCCGAGCACATCACAGGCAAACGCGTCCACGAAGCATAGCGGGTAAAGGCCAGGCTTTGCAAAGCTAAGTCGCAAGATGCTACCAGCATGTGTTTGCGCTTGCGCACTGTGCCGACAAGTCGCTCTTCTACTACGGCGACTGGATCAAAAAATCGCCGCACTCGAGGTGCCCTGCACACTCGAGAAATGATATACTATTAGAGCCATGTGCGCTGGCGCACCGGTTCTAAACCCCAAAGGAGATGTAGTCATGCCCACTAAGAAGACAGTTAAGAAAATCAAGGGTTTCCTCAAGGCCGGAGGCGTCTACGAACCCGGCGCCGTGAAGAAGACGAAGTTCATGAAGGCGGCTTTCGATCTTGGCAGGAGGATATGAAATGAAAGTGATGCTGGTCATACTTGGCATCGTCCTCGTTGTCGCAATTGTAGTGGTGGCGGGGTGCCGAATATTGACAAGTCGCTCGACGGAGGCGACGATGGCGCTGACGGCAAAGCTGCCGGGCAAGGTCGCGGTTGTCTACTATTCACAGTCGAAGGTCGGCAACACGGCGACGGTCGCGAAGTGGATCGCCAAGCACACAGGAGGCGAACTTGTCCAGATCGAAGCCGTTGAAGCGTATCCTGACGCCTATGGCGAAACGCTCAAGGCCGCGAAGAAGGACATGGAGAACGGCGGAACGCGTGCGATAAAGGCCGTCCCTCCGCTCGATGGCTACGACGTGGTGTTCATCGGCACGCCGATCTGGTACGGAACGTACGCGCCTCCGGTCGCGGAATTCTTCAAGACGCATTCGTTTGCAGGCAAGACGGTCGTGCCGTTCTGCACGCACGGCGGCGGAGGCGCGGGCCGCTACTTCGTGGACGTGCGCAAGGCGTGTCCTGCCGCGACGGTCAAGGAAGGCCTTACGATTCGTGGCTCGAACCAAGTCGAGCGCCGCTTGGGCACGGGCGTGACGATGCATCATACGGAGGACGACGTCGTCAACTGGCTCAACGCGGTTTTTTGATTGTTTTTGAACAACAACGCCATTGTTTTCACGAGTCACCGGCGGCGTGGAATCGACGAACATAGCGCAGGAGGAATAGATGACAGATGAACAGATAGACATGATCGGGCGCTGATGAAGCGCATCGCCGATTCCTGCTTTGAGCGTGATGTGTTCAAGACCGACCTCGCACGCGGCATCATCGCCTTCGCCGAATCGGAATGGGGCGAGAAGCCGGAGTTCCTGTGGAAGAACTTCCCCGACTACGCCGTGCTACGCAGGAGGGACACGAACAAGTGGTACGCACTCGTCGCACGGCTGTCCGCCGACAAGGTGGGCGGCAACAGGAAGGACATCGTAGAAGCCGTGAACCTACGCAGAACTGACAGCATGGACGGGCCGCGCTTCCTGCCCGCCTACCACATGAACAAGAAGACGTGGACGACAATCGTCCTCGACGGAACGGTGGGTGCAGAAGAATTGCAGAAGCTCCTGACAGATTCTCGCGTTGATGCGCGAGCGGACAAGTCCCGGATTCGTCGTGGCGATCAAGATCAACAGCGACGACTGCCAGCCGGGAGGTGTCATGCTTGACGATTTCCTGACCGCAGGGCGGCTGCTCTCCGATGCCGGGATAGATGCCATAGAGGTCAGCGCGAACTATACGTCGCGGCCAAACGTCCGGGCAGATGTTGATTCTGCGCAGCGCAGGACGAGCGACGTTGGCCCGTGACGCGTTCCGGCACGAGGGGCGGGTGCTTGCCCGACCAGACGCGAAAAGCCCGACACGCGGCGACATGGCGGGCTTTGCGCTTGAGGTGCACTTTGTCCGGAACGGGGTTCTGCTACTTTTGCATGAGTGGCTTCCCCGCATTCCACGCCTGGCCGACCTTTTCGCACGAAATATAGTATCCGCTCTGGAACTGGTCGAAGATGAGCGCGTTGAGCTTCGCCGGATCGACCTTGCCGTTGTCGGACAGCACGGCCTCGTCCGCGACGACATTGGCGATCTTCCCGACGATGCAGTACATCGTCTCAGTCGATACGACCTCGGCAAGACTGCATTCCATCGTGACGGGGAATTCGTCTATGATCGGCGCGTTGACATGCTGCGACTTGACGGCTGTGTAGCCCGTGCGCTCGAACTTGTCGGGCGTGTTGTTGCCCGAAGCGATTCCGAAGTAGTCCGCAACATCCATGTGCGCCTTGTCCGCGATGGCGACGCTGAACGCCTTAGTCTCAAGGATGTTCTTCGTTGTCTTGTGCCCCTCGCTGATGAAGAGCGCAATCTTGTCCATGTCGCAGATCATGCCCCACGCCGCGTTCATTGCGTTTACCTTGCCGCTCTTGTCGTATGCGGCGACGATGAGTACCGGCATGGGATAGAGTGCCGGGACTACGCCCAAATCCTTCTTTGCCATTTTGACGCTCCTTACTTCTCAATCGTGTTCGAGTTCTGGTTGTACGCCTTGGCGACGCACTTCCATTCGCCGTCGATCTTCAGGAGAAGAAGGACGTCCGTGAAGTCGATCTTGCCGCCCCAGCCCTCTTCGAGGACGCGCACGACGGCAAGCGTTTCTTCGAGTTCCAACACGTCGATGCGCGTCTTGAAGTTCTCGCCCGCGCCGACGGTATCGACGTTGCGGTAGAACTGCTCGATGCTGCCGCGCTCGAACTTCCCGTTGAGGAAGCCGAACAGGCAGGCGTCCTCGGTAAACAATCCCTTGGCGTACTTGCTGTTGCCCTCCGCGACGCTGCGCGTGAATTTCGAAGCGGCCTCGACAACCGCGTTGTAGTCTGCGATATTCGCTCTCATTTTATCTTCTCCATCGTTGTTTGTTGCCTTGCTTGGGCAGGCCAATCCTGTCCTTGCGGAACGGCGCTGATTATACTATACTATCTGCCGCAAGCGCAAGAATGCACTTTTTTGTATTATACTAACCAAAAGGAAACCAAGGTTGGCAAAATGACCAAGAACGAGGCGAAGAAACTGCACTGCACGGTGGAGGCGGCGATTGCCGTCATCGGCGGGAAGTACAAGGCCATCATCATCTGGTGGCTGAACGAGAAAGGCGTGATGCGCTACAGCGAGATCCAGCGCAGAGTGCCGCAGGCGACCGCCAAGATGCTGAGCCAGCAGCTCCGCGAGATGGAGGCGGACGGCATCATCTCCCGCAAGGTCTATCCCGTCGTTCCGCCCAAGACCGAATACGCCCTGACCGACCTTGGCAAGGCGACCGTCCCGATCGTACACGCGATGGACAAGTGGG
>CAMORM010000157.1 GCA_946623785.1 uncultured Verrucomicrobiota bacterium | reverse complement strand
TTGAGCCTGCGGACGGTCTCTTCGGAAAATGGGTAGGTAAGAGTTGGCATGTGGGTTCAAAGTTCAAAGTTCAAAGTTTAAAGTTTGATGTTCATAGTGCTTGGGAAACGGGAATTGGGAATTGGTTAAAAGTTCAAAGTTTAAAGTTTAAAGTTTAAAGTTCAAAGTTTGATGTTCATAGTGCTGGGGAAACGGGAATTGGGAATTGGTTCAAAGTTTAAAGTTCAAAGTTTAAAGTTTGATGTCAGTGCGTAGAGGGAAACGGGAATTGGGAATTGGATAGTGGATGTTGGATAGTGGATAGTGGGAATTGGGAAACTTTGAACTTTGAACTTTGAACTTTGAACATTAAACTTTAAACTCTAAACTTCTTCTCCGGGCGGCCCAGCAGAGGTACGCCACGGTTACGAAGAACGACGCGGGAACGCGGGGACGCGAGCCAACATGGACATCGAGAACTGTCGTCTTTCCGCCGAGGCCCATCGGCCCGATGCCTAGCGAGTTGCATTCCCCGAGAAGCTTCTTCTCGAACGCGCGCATCTTGCGGTCCGTGGAAGTCCCGCCTATCTCGCGCAGCAGCTGGAGCTTCGCCTCCTCGAACCCGGACGCGCGGTCGCCGCCTATGCAGACGCCTATCACGCCAGGCGCACAACCGTATCCCTGGGCGCTGAACACTGCGTCCAGCACGCATTTGCGCACACCCTCGAGATCGCGTCCCGCGCCAAGCGAAGCGTCCGGCAGGGAATACTGCCTGCTCATGTTCTCGCTGCCGCCGCCTTTCATGAGGAGGGTTATGTGGGGAACGGGGAACGGGGAACGGGGAACGGGGAACGGGGAATGGGGATTGGGGAACGGGGAACGGGGAACGGGAACGTAGTGGATCACGGGAGCGCCGGGGCATACGTTGGAATCGACCGATGCACCCGACACGGAGTCGATCGTGTTGCGGCGGAGGTAGCCGAGCTCCGTTGCCTTGGCCACGGCCTCGCCTATCGCCTCGGGCGTGACCCTGGAGCGCAGCCGCTCGTCGACGAAGAAGGTGAGAGTGCCCGTGTCCTGGCAGAGGGGCGTGCCCTTTTCGCGGGCAAGCTTCACGTTCCTGAGGATCGTGGACAGGACGGTTGCCGCGCCGGACCCTTTCTCCTCGCGGCGGAGCGCGCGGCGTAGCGCGCGCTCGGCGTCCTCTGGAAGCGATGCGGAGGTGTCGCGTATGAGCGCGACGATCCGCTCGACCGTGCGCCGCGCCGCCATCACATCATCCCCTTTGAGCGGAGGAGCGAGACGATCTGGCGCTGGAAGTCCGCGCCGTCGGCAGGCGGCGGACGGTAGCCCTGCGGAAGGTCGGCAAGTCCGAGGCGGCCCATCTCGTCGAGATACCACTTGCCGCTTGTGCCGTCGGAGAAAGCCACGGAACCGGAGGCGATTGTGCCGGGGATCGCAATGGGGCTCATCGACACGGAGACCGAGCCTGCGCCCGCAGCCTGTCCGTCCTTCGCCGGATCGGCAGACCCGTCGTCGCCGTCAGGCATTTCCTGATCCGGGTCTGTTGCGTCCGGCTCCAAGGCGGCGCGGCCGCTTTCCGACGCCGCTGCGGTGGATTCCTCCGCTGCGGCGTCGCGTTTCTCCTCGGGCTGCGGGAGGTCCGAGACGAGCAGGCGGACGTCGAGATAAGTCATCTCGATCCCGAACTCGTCCGCTATCCTCCTCTGTATGTCCGAGAGCCTTTCGCCTGCGGCGAACCACGCCGCAACCTGCTTCAACTGCGAATCGTTCAGCTTCATTTCGTTAGCTCGCAAACACCTTGACTAGTCAAACTGGTGGTAGAAGAGGATGCGCGTCCGGTGCGGCACATAGTCGGTCACGTCTTTCCTGCGGCCGCAGACCCAGGGATAGCCGGCGGTGTCGTGCCACTCGGCCTTCAAGGCGCTCTCAGGGGGCGGATTGGGGTCGCGCCACACAAGGGCAACGGCGCGTCCGCCGTACGACTGAACCCTGTTTTCGTCGTCGTTGCTGGAAGCCATGTTTTCGTCGTTGGAGCCAACGGCAACCGACTCGACGCGGACGAACACAAGGAAAAGCTGCTGCCTGTTGGCCATCGAGTCGTGCCAGAACGAATACATCGTCTTCCGGTCCACGCTGTGGATGTCGTCCGAATCGGCAAAAGGATACCCGAACAAGGTCCCGGGGTCGTACGATTCGGGGCACCAGTCCATGGACGCAAGCGAATCCTCCCAGTCGATGCCCTTCTTCGCGTCCTCGCGCATCTGGTCGAAGAGGCGCGCGGTGACGTTCGTCACGTCCTGCCACGCAAACTCAGGGCCCACGTTGCCGGGCATCTCGTTGAAGCAGTACTTCAGGCACTCGTCAATGGGCTTCGACTGCCCCGGGCCGGTAAAGCACGGCGGCAGATTGTTGCCGGTGCTCAGCGAAGTGTTCGTGGAAGACGCCCAGAAACTGTGCGGCGTGTTCGCGGTGACAGCAAGGCGTATCTTCTCCAGCCTGGCGTACGGGCTGACCTTGAAGCCGTTGAGGTCGCTGACAATCACCTTGCTGCCGGGATTGACCTCGGACGAGAAGTACCGGAAGATGTAGTCTTCGTCAGCATAGCCGTCGTCCTTCTGCCTGTAAAGGGGATACGTGCGCCAGAATGAGTCGCAGTGGCACTTGGCCTTGTCCATCCTCGTGAAATCGTCGCTGAAGGGAATCGGAATGGGACACTTAGCATAAGGGGTCGTGCCTTCGTTCTCGTCGCCGAGCTCGCCGATGTTCGGAAGGAACGCGAGTTCGCCGATCGACTGCAGGTACTCCTGGTCGGACGCGAACATGAAGACATCGGGATCGCGTCCTTCCTTTCCGAGCAGCTTCCGCACCTCGTTGAGATACTCCTGCTTCGCAACGGCGCCGGACTTTGCGATGAAGTCCTCCGACGAGCTGTTGAACCGCGGGTCAAGCGCCACGAACGCCGCACGTGTTCCGCTGAACGGGGCAACGGCTTCCGTGGATCCGTCGAAGGTCACCTTCTCCTTGCCCTGCGCATCCAGGGCAAACTCTATCGACTTGTTGCCGGCGGCGGAGAGAATGGGCTTGTAGACGCCTTCGCCGCTTCCATCCCCCACTATGCCGACAAGGCCCATGGCCATGTTTTCGGAAACGCCGCCGTTAAGGATATCGTCATAGATGGACGCAGGCGCAAGATCGACGGTATTGCCCTTGTCGTCGATGACCCGCGCCCAGACTGCGATGTGCGGCGTGATGTTCTTGATCTCCCAGCACGGCGCCTTGGCGAGCTCCACGTTGTCCTGCCTGTCGTCCGGGGTCACGGCCCCCGCAAAGAGCGCGCTGCCCGCGCGCTGGTTGCTCGAGAACGGAAGCATGTGGAAGGTGGAGGCCTTCGGGTAGCCGCCTTCGAAAACCTCCTGCTCGGTGCCTCCACCTGCGCCGTTGAACCCCTCCACCTTCTTGTAGAGCCGCTGCACCTCAAGCAGGAAGCCATCCTTCTCGAGCTTGGTGTTCAACGCGGTCAGGGAGGGCATCTGCACAACGGCGTCAAAGACGGCTTCGTCGTCCTCCATTACCTCGTCGGGGAAATCGGCGAAGTTCATCTTGCTGGAGATGAGCGTTATGCAGTTGTTCTCCAGCGTGGCGGACTCGCCGCTGTCCCATTCGTTCTTCGTGGGCGAAATGCCGGAGTTTTTATCGCACCGGCCGCCCCATTCGCCGCCACCGTTCTGTCCTGGCTTCGTAAAGAATATCTTCACGATCACCTGCACCTTGCTGGAAGACTTCTTGGTCTTCTCGCCTTGGCGCGTCGTCTTGCCCTTGAACGGATACATGCATACAAGGTTGACCATGCGCGCCTCGAGCTTGGGCACGAGGCAGTAGGTCGTGGTCTTCTGGGTGTACTGCTGCTGCCCCACGGTGACGGTCGTGTCATCCTGCTTCTTTTCATTCAGCTCGAACCTGAGGTTTTCGGCGATCCTGGAGATGTCGATGGACGCGATCATGGGCACTCGCTCGACATTCGGGATGCCGAGCGAAATCGGCACGGAGTTGTCGTCGAGGTAGTCGTAGAGGTTTGCGAGCGTCGTCATGGATATCTCGTTCGCCAGGCGTTCCTTGTACGCCCTGCCGGTCGTGCCGCCGCGTGCGGTCGAAAGGAGCTGGAACAAGTTCTTGTTGGCGGTGAAGGCCGACTTCCGGAACGGCTGGTCCTCCTCCCTGGAGAGGTCGATCACGGAATCTACCTTGTTGGTGGGCCGCTGCCACGAGTCGGTGACGAACAGCATGCGCTCGGCGAGCTTCACGAGGTCTTCATTCTCGTCGCCGCCGTCGCTGTAGAACGCGCGCCCCTTCCCGCCCGCCAGATAGCGGTAGAACGGGGAGTAGAGCCCGAGGGTGGAGCCTGTCTTGTCCTTCGTGTAGAGGGCCACGTTGAAGTCGGCCAGCGAGACGAACGGGACGTCGGACTGCTTGTTTCCGCGGGTTTCGACGAATTTGTCCAGGTTGACGAGCTGGCTCCCGGAGACGTCAAGCGCGTTGCCGGACTTGTTCTGGAAGAGGTACGCGAGCGAGACGCGCCCTCCCGGGCCGGTGTTGCGCTGCTTCCCGAACCGCACCTTGTTGACGTCGAAGAAGTCGCTCACGTCGACCGCAACGTACGCAAACCGCCCGATGTCGTAGTCGAGCTTCTGCCATCTGGCGGTGGGGGTGGAGCGCGCGCCCTGGCGGACTTCGTTGACGATTGCAGGCGGGAGATATGCAAGCCCCTCAAACGGGAGCACCCTCACGTTCTCCCCCGAGGTCCACCCTGCGTCTTCGGCTTCTGCCGAGAGCGTCCCGTCGGGCGAGAATATCAGGTCTGATGCACCCGGCGTGTTGCCCATGGAGTAGTCGACCTGCGCAATGGCGTTCGCAAGGCCCGCCTTGACCATCTGGCGGACGAACACGGACCGGTGGAAGCCGGACGACGCGATGCGCTCGGTGCGCATGTAGACCGCAAAGGCCACCGCGGAGACGACCATGAAGGACAGGAATCCGAGCACGATGATGAGCGCGGACCCGGATCTGCGGCGGAGGGGCGTCATTTGTAGGCCTCCTCTTCGTCGGCGTTGAGGCGGTAGAAGTTTGGCATAAACGTTGTTGTGTTTATCGAGCTGACTGCATCGTCCTCGACTTTTGCGCTAGTTTCCTTGATAAGTATCTTGTAGGGCTTGCCCCACGGATCGTAGAGCTTGCCGCCGCGAATGTCGGCGTTGAGGAGCACCTGCAGGCTCTTCGTGCCCATGCCGCTGTCGCCGCCAAGCAGGAACGCAAGCTTCGACTCCTCCACGTCCACGCCTGACATCGTAGGCAGCTTGTGGTCCTTGCTGGCGTTTTCGTAGGCGAGGATCGCGTTCGTGATCTCGCGCACGGTGGCAGTCGCCTTGGCCCTGCGGGCGTTCTTCTGCGCAGAAGACACGCCAACGCCGACGGCTCCGGCGAGGATCATAAGCGTCGCGATCACGACAAGCAGCTCGATGATTGTAAAGCCTCTTTTCATATTCCGCCTCCCGTGTCGTTGGGCCAGGTGGCTATGTCGTCCTTCGTGTTCCACTGGTGGTCAGGGCCTGCGCTTCCAACGCCCACTATGTAGTTCCTGAAGCTGTTCCCGCGGATGGTTCCTACGGCCTTGCTCTTGAACGGCTTGTTGGCGGAAGCGTCG
>CAMORM010000156.1 GCA_946623785.1 uncultured Verrucomicrobiota bacterium | reverse complement strand
GCACATGCCGGAGGATGTAGACGTGTGAAAGTTTAAAGTTTGATGTTTGAAGTTTAAACCTAGATTCGTCAGTTGAATGTCTCACGCAGAGATGCAGAGAGGCTGAGAACGCAGAGATAACTCAAATATTTGAAGAAAGATACAACTATGACAGAAAACACAACGGTAGTTTTATTCACCCAATTGGTGAAATCACACGCCTTCCAATATAGCGCTGTAATCTCTTAAAACTCTGCCTCTCTGCGTCTCTGCGTGAGATATAACCATTTACCGAGAAATTGAACTGAGGAATTTAGGTTAAAGTTTGATGTTTGAAGTTTGATGTTTAAAGTTGAAAGGCTGAAAGTCAAGACAACATGAAAATCACTGGTATAAAAATTTTCGCCATCGACTGCTACCGCACGAACTGGGTTTTCGTGAAGGTGCGTACCGACGAGGGAATCGAGGGCATCGGAGAGGGAACTCTCGAATACAAGGAAAACGCCCTTCTCGGCGCGATTGCCGACCTCGAGCATGCGCTCGTCGGAAAGGATCCTTTCGACACCGAATGGATATTCCACGAGAACTACCGCGACGCCTACTGGCGCGGCGGCGCGGTGCTGATGAGCGCACTCTCCGCCATCGACATGGCGCTCTGGGACATCAAGGGCAAGGCGCTGAACCTCCCCGTCTGGAAGCTCCTCGGCGGCAAGTGCCGCGAAGGCGTTCCGTGCTATGCGAACTGCTGGTTCTCCGGCGCGAAGGAGCCGGAGGAGTTCGCCGCAAAGGCGACGGCGGCGGTCGAGGCGGGCTTTAGGGGACTCAAGTGGGATCCCTTCGGAAAGAACTACCGGCAGCTCCCGCCAGAGGACTTCAAGAAGGCCATGAAGTGCGTTGCCGCTGTTCGCGAGGCGACGGAAGGCAAGGCGGAAATCCTCATCGAATGCCACGGACGCTTCGACGTGCCGACGGCGCTCCGCGTCTGCAACGCACTCGAGGAATTCTCGCCCTACTGGGTGGAGGAGCCCGTCATACCCGACACGATGCGCGCGCTCGCCGACGTCCGCTCGCGCGTCCGCGTGCCGATCGCCTGCGGCGAACGCCTTTACACGACGCAGCAGATCCTCGACGCAATAGAACTCCGCGCCTGCGACTACCTGCAGCCGGACTCGTCTCATGCGGGCGGACTCACCGGCATGAAGCAGATCGCCGCAATCTGCGACGCGCACCACATCCCCTTCTGCGCCCACAATCCATCAGGCCCCGTTGCAAACGCCGTCACTCTCGCGCTCGGCGTTTCGACGCCCGGATACTGCATCCACGAGACACTGTTCGACGACGTACCGTGGCGGAAGGACGTGATCGACGAGGATGTGCGCTTTTCGGACGGCCTCATGTACCCTTCAGACCGGCCCGGACTCGGCATCGCGCTGAACGAGGAGGCCGCCGCCGCGCATCCGAAGGCCGACCACTGGCTCCGCCACTACGTCGGCACGCTCACGAACATCCGTCCGCCAGACAGCGTCAAGTACTACAGCTAATCAAAATAGACGCGAGGCGATTACAGCGGGATGAAAGTTACCGACCATGCGGCGTCGCCGGATTTCAGCATCAGCCGCGGATGCGGCTTCTTCCCAAGCGCGGAGATCGCCGCCTCGTCGTGCCGATGACCGCCGACAGGGTCATTTGCAGATTTCGGCGAGATGCGTAACGGAGAACGCGGCCTTGAACGCCTCGGGAGTCGTCGCCTTGTCGGCGGGCTCAAACGCAAAGACACGCTTCACGCCCGGAACGAGCGTCACGGCGTTGTCGTCGAATTCGCCGCGGATGCCCTTTGCGTTCATCCACACCCAGAACGCGGGCTTGTCGGTCGTGAGCGTAACCTTGAAGCCGTCGATCTCGGCCTTGACGTTCGCCTTGGGCAGCTCAATGTCGTTGTACGCCGCGCGCACAGGGAAGTTGACGGAGTTGCCGAAACGAAGCTCGAGAACCGCGTCCTTGCGCGGCGCGATCTTGCCGACCGCAGCGGCATAATTGGCGCCGACGGCGATCCGCGGGCCCTTGGACACGACGACCTCTTCCTTCGTTCCGTCGAAGCCGTGGAAGATCGCGACAACCTTGCCCTCCACGCGCTTATCCGTGTCGTTCACCACCTTGACCATACCGTCGGGCGCGAGCGTGACATGCACGGGCTCGAAGAAGCGACGCGCGAGATACTGGAGCGGCTTCCACTTGCCGCCGTACTCGATCGAGCTCCACGACGCAACCGGCCAGTTGTCGTTCAGCTGCCAGAAGAGCGTGCCCATGCAGCGCGGCTGCTCGCCGCGCCAGGCGTCGACGGCAGTCTGTATCGCCATCGCCTGCTGGAACTGCGAGAGGAGGAGTTCAGAGGGAACGTCCTTCGGCTCGGGGAAGTAGCGCGCGAAAGTCTTGCGGATGCGCTCGTTGCCGCCGGGGTTCTTCTGGTGCCACTCGAAGTCGGGGCCGCGCGCGAGGATCTGCTCCTTCGACGCGAACGTCTCGGCGATCTCCATCGAGGGGAACGACTGGAAGCCGAACTCGGAGCAGAACCGCGGATGGTATTCGTAGTACTTCGCGAAAGGCTGGTTCTCGTGCCAGACGTCCCAGTTGTGCATGTCGCCCTTCGAGTCCTCCTTCCATCCGTCGCCGAAGTCCCCCGGACCACAGCACGGGGAGGACGGCCAGTAGGTACGCTGCGGGTCGTACTTCGCGACAAGGTCGCCCTGGAGCTTCGAGCGCTTGATCCATTCGCCGCGGTAGAAGTCGGGATCTTTCCGCGACTCTTCGAACCATTTGATCGCGCCAAGGCACTCGTTGTCGCCGCACCACATCGCGATTGAGGCGTGGTCGCGAAGGCGCTTGAGCTGATGAGTCACCTCGTCCCTGATCTCGCCGAGAAACGCGTCGTCGCCCGGATAGACCGCACACGAGCACATCATGTCGTGCCAGATAAGGATGCCCTTCTCGTCGCAGAGGTCGTAGAAGCAGTCCTTCTCGTACTGTCCGCCGCCCCAGACGCGGATCATGTTCATGTTGGCCTTGCGCGCGCTCTCGATGAGCTGCGCGTAGCGCTCGGGCGTCTGCTCGTTCTCGTAGGCCGAGCAGGGAATCCAGTTCGCGCCCTTCATGAAGAGGCGGCGTCCGTTGACGCGGAAGACGAGCGAAAGCTCATCCTTGCCGTTGTTCACCGTCTTCTCGTTCAGCACCTCGACCTTGCGGAGGCCGATCCTGCGGACGATTTTTTCGCCGGCCGCCTCGAACTCGGCAGTGTAGAACTTCTGCTCTCCCGCGCCGTTCGGCCACCAGAGCGGCGGATTGTCGATCTCGAACTTTTTCTCGACCTTCGTGCCGTCCGAAAGCTCCGCCGTCATCGTGAGCGTGCAGTGCGTGAAGTCGGCGCTAAACTCCTGTGTCGAATATACGTACTCGACGCGGGGTCCGTCCGTGGCAATCAGCTTGGTCGTGCCGCAGAAGCCGATCACCTGCACGGCGGGGCCCCAGTCCCAGCCGGCGTGGCACGCCGCTTTGCGGACAAACGCCTGGTTCTTCGCCCACATGACGTTCGACATCGGGAAGGCGCGGCCTTTCGCGGCGCGGCGCTTGTCGGCCTCGTTCTCGGGACTCCTGAATTTGCCTTCGATCGTGTTCATGCCTTCCTTCAGGAACGGCTTCACGTCGAACGTGTAGCGCTGGAAGCGGTCAGTCGTCTCTCCGACCTTGTTGCCGTTCACGAAAACCGTGCAGAAGCAGTCGCAGTCTTCGAGGCGGAGGACAATCTCTTTCTTCGCAAGGAAGTCCTTTGAAACCTTGAACTCGCGAGAGATGTTCCAGTCGCTCTTCCCGACCCACTGCATGTCCTTCTCGTTCTGGCCCCAGAACGCATCCTTCATAAGACCTGCCTTCAGGAGCGCGGTATGCACGCCTCCCGGAACGGCTATGGGGCAGGAGACCTTTGCGTCATCTGCCTGGACGAGTTTCCATGTTCCAGCGAGATCGAACTCGGCGGAGAAGGCGACGGACGAAGCGACCACCGAAATGAAAGAGAATAGTATGCGTTTCATAGGAGATATTATCTCATTTCCTCCCGCAAAACGCAATCGCCGAATGGCAAATTTACCATTCGTCCAGATTGCCTTGCGTCAGGAATCTTCGCGTCCCCTGGCGGCGGAGCGGACGGCGAATACGGCGAAAGCAACCGCAACCACTACGCCGACCGCGATGGCCGCCGGCAGCGGAAGCCCGCCGGGGATGAATCCCCACGGCTGGCCGCCGGTGCCAGGCGTCCAGAATATGAACGTCCCGACGACGGCAGTCATGAACATGCCGGGCAGAAGCGCGACAAGCGACGCGGCCTTTCGGCCCTGGCGCAGAAGCCATACGACGCCGCACATAAGCGTCGTAGCGGATAGAACCTGATTCCCCCAGGCGAAATAGTTCCACAGGTTGTTGAACGACTTCGCGCTCTGGTTCGACCACCAGAGGAGCACTGCGACAATCGCGACAAGCGGCAGGCATGTCATTACACGCAGCGCGATTTTGACCTGGTCGATCCTGAACATCTCGGCGAGGCTGAGACGCGCCGAGCGCAGCGCCGTGTCGCCGCTCGTCACGGCAAGCACGACAATCGCGAGAACCGTCACTCCGCCCATCCACGTGCCGAGGAAATGAGTAGTGATCTCGCCAAGGACGAACGGCCCCTTTTCGGAGACGAGCTCGGGACGGAGGTTGTAGATCGCAAGCGCGGCCGCGGCCCATATCATGGCTATCACGCCCTCGGCGATCATCATGCCGAAGAACGTGGCTCGGGCCTGGCGCTCTGAGGTTATCGTGCGTGCGACAATAGGGCTCTGCGTCGCGTGGAAGCCGGAGATTATGCCGCACGCGATCGTCACGAAAAGGCACGGGAAAAGCGGATTCTTCGACTTGAAGTCGGCAAACGCGGCGCAGTCGGACAGGATCTCGGGATTCCTGAAGCCCGCAACGACAAGCGCGCTAAAGATGGCGATCGAACCGAGCACGAGAAGCGCGCCGAAGACGGGATAGACCATGCCGATGATCTTGTCGACCGGGAAAAGCGTCGCCGCCACGTAATATCCGAATATAAGGCCGACGACTATCCAGAACTCGCGCGAGGAAGGCAGAACGAGCGCGTCGACGAGGTTCGCAGGCACATTGATGAAGACGGCGACGACGAGGAGCAGCAGAACGAGCATCATCCAGGAGAACGCCGCGGCATAGCCACGGCCGAGATGACGCGTGACTATCTTCGGAAGATTCGCGCCGTTCATCCGCAGCGACATCATGCCGGCGAGGAAGTCGTGTACCGCGCCCATGAACACGCAGCCGACCGGAATGATCAGAAGAGCCACCTTGCCGAACTTGATGCCGAGTATGACGCCGATGACAGGGCCGATTCCCGCGATGTTAAGAAGCTGTATGAGCAGATTCTTCCATTCGGGGAGCGGCACGTAGTCTACGCCGTCGGGATTCTCGACGCAGGGAGTCCGGCGGTCGTCAGGACCGAGGATCTTCTCGACTATTTTCCCGTAGGTGAAATAACCAATGACGAGAAACGCGATACCGCACAGAAAGAACGACATATCTACCCTCCTTTGCCGTTCCGCTTACCTTGTCGCGAACGCATAGGCGTTGCGGAACATCTTCATCCAGGGGCCAGCCACCTTGAACGAGCCGTCGTTGTAGCTGAGCTGGCACGCGCGGAAGGCGCGCTCGGGGTGCGGCATCATGATCGTCGCGCGGC
>CAMORM010000155.1 GCA_946623785.1 uncultured Verrucomicrobiota bacterium | reverse complement strand
GCATACGAGATGCCATGGTGACTGGAGTTCAGACGTGTGCTCTTCCGATCTTTTTACGCAAGACTTCATCCGCTTTTGCGCAACTCATTTCTCGTTCCGCACCGTAATCGCACCGCGCGCACCGGGGCCGGTTCCGCTGTGGCCGCGACGGAGCGCGGCCCTCCCGGTTCAGGGATTTTATCGTTCCGTACCATAATCGCACCGCGCGCACCGAGATCGTTTCCGCTGTGGCCGCGACGGAGCGCGGCCCTCCCGGTTAAGGGGTTTTTCGTTCCGCACCGTAATCGCACAACGCACACCGGGGCCCACTTCATGCCGACTTCCTTATGAGTGACGGCCAGCCTCCCCCTGTACGGGTCTCCCTACACGGGGGGAGCGACTTCCCTACACGGCAAATTCGATCTCCCTACACGGCGGGTTTAATCTTCCTACACGGCACAAAGGGTATGCCTTGGAGGTCACAGCGCGCCCGCCCTGCGGCCGCGACAAGCGCGGCACGCCCGGTGCGGGTTATGCTGTGCGGCGTTCCATCGCCGAACCAATTGACATCGCACGCGGAATGTGATACAATGCACTCGTTTTCAACACTAGAAAGGAACGATGCAATGACAACTACATTCACTATGCGCATTGATGATGCGCTCAAGAGCGAAGCCGAGGATGTCTTTGACGATATCGGGCTGAACCTCTCCTCGGCCATCACGTGTTTCCTCAAGAAATGCGTAGCAGTGGGAGGAATGCCGTTCCAGCTTATGAAGCACAAGAAAACACCGCATGAAATCACCCTTGAGGCATTCGAAGAGGCCAAGCGGATTGCGCACGATCCAAATACGCCGTGCTGTACAGATCCCGACAAAATCGAGGAATTCATGCTGTCATGAAATACCGGATCGTCAAGACCACGCGCTACAGGAAAGAACTCAAGAAAATGCTGAGGCGTGGCAAGGACATCAGAAAGATCGTCGCAGTCGTTCGTATGCTCGCCAATGGAGAAACCTTGCCTCCGCAATACCACGACCATGCTCTCGTCAACGACCTTGCAGGGTTGCGAGATTGCCATATCGAAAGCGACTGGGTGTTGCTGTACAGCATCGAAGACGATGTCCTTGTGCTGACCCTCACCCGTACGGGTACGCACGCCGACCTGGGGCTTTAGCAACATCAAACACGCGGCCCCAGCACCCTCCCGTTGTGGCCGCGACGGAGCGCGGCCCTCCCGTTGCGGCCGCGACGGAGCGCGGCACTCCCGAAACTTTCTCTGCGGCTCAGGGTTTCGCGTTTTGGGCGCGGTAGTCGCTCATCGTCATGCCGAATCGCTTGCGGAACAGGCAACTGAGGTTCGAGGTGGAATCGTAGCCGGAACGCTCCCCCACCTCCAGCATCGGCAGCGAGGTCGTGGTAAGCAGACGGCAGACGCTCTCCAGCCGCACCGCCTGGATCATCTCGAGCAGACTCTGCCCGGTCGCCGCGCGAATGCGTTTTTCAAGCAACCTGCGCGACACGCCCACCTGCGCCACCACGTCCGGCACGCCGATGCCCTTGCAGGCGTTCTGGGCAATGTATTCACGCGCTCGCGCCACGATGTACCCATGTTCGCCGTTGGACGTCGAGCCGCGTTCGACCAGCCGATACGACGACAGGACCACGCTCCGCTGCGCGCGGGGCAGGTTCGGATTGTCGATCAGCGCCATCAGCAGTTTCACGGCGTCCCGGGCACCCTTCGCGTAATCCGGTATCAAGCTTGAAATGGCCGGACGCGTCTGCTCGCAGAATCCGTGTGAATTGTTGGAGCCGAGCACCTCGATGTCGTTCGGCACCCTCTTCCCCAGCCTTTTGCACACGTCGATGAAGTTGGCCGCCTCGCGGTCGTCGTTCGTCAGGACGGCGCAGGGAAGCGGAAGCGAAGCGGCCCACGCTTCCGCCCTGTTGTCGCCGGTCTCCCAGAAGTCCTCGTTCGCCGCCACGACGCCCACCACGAATTTCGAGAATGTGTAACTGGTTCCAAGGCACTCCTCGATCCGCCGCCGAAAGGCTTCGCAGCGGATGTCGCCGGCGATGCTCTCGGTCGCCACCTGGCTGCGGAGGAACGCAAAGTTGCGATGCCCGTGCTTGATGAAGAAATCGGCGGTCGTCCTGCCAAACCCCTCGTTGTCCAGCACCAGCTCCCCTCCGTTCCCCAGCAGGTTCATGTATTCTTCGGAAAGCGGATAGTAGGTGCAGACCACAAGCGGCGGGTGGTCCGGCATGAGACGCAGGAATTCCACAATCACCTCGCGCCGCAAGCCGCAGAAGATCATGCCGTCCAGGTCGTTCGCGGCAAACGACTTGATGTTCTCCGGCAGCGTGCCGCCGCTCGCCTGGAAAAGGAGCGGCTTGCCGAGGCATTCCGACTGGACGCAGTGTATCACGCCGCACATGACTTCGCGGCTTGGCTTCAAGACCGCGTTGATCACGACGCCTATTCGCTTGCCCGACATTCGATTGTCGTTTTCTTTTTCCATCTCACCTCCCACGCCCGAATGCTCCACAACCTAAAACTGCCGGCGTTCCCACCTCTTCGGCTCCGGAGGCTGGAGGAACACGTCCTTGATGACGCTCAGACGGTAGCCGTCGCCCTTCTGGATCCTCTCGAGCTCGGCGAGGAATTCGGGCGTGGGTTTCACGCCGCCGATCCCGCTGTCGATCTCCGCCTTGCGGCCGTTCGCCCAAGTCAGTTCAAACGCCACCTTCACCTTGCCCGGATGCGCGGCGGCGAGGTTCTTGATCGCCTCCGCGCGCGCGAGGAGGTTCGGGTCCTCGTAGCGCGCCGAGAGGCAAAGGCCCGTGGCGAACTTGCAGATGCCGTCCTCGAGCGGATACGCCTCGCGGACGATGAACTGGATCTCGGGCGTCTCCTCCTTCGTGTCGCGGTCCGTGCGGTGCGAGAGCTCGCCGCACACGAGGACGGGCTGGTCCACCAGCCCCGGCAGCCAGTCCTTCATCGTGGCGAACGTCTTCGCGAAGGCGAGCGCCTCCTGGTCCGCGTCGCCGCCGTCGTCGATGAGCAGGATCGCCCACGGCTGCGGCGGCTCCATCACCGGCTGGCCGTCCGCGTCCTTCACCACGCGCCCGCGGTCCATCTTCGGCTTGGGCTTGCCCATGCGCACGGTACAGGCCTTGAGCATCCCCGCGAGGCGCACCGCGACGCGAAGCGGACGGTCTGCACCGACCTCTTCCATCATCGGGATCTCCGGCGGCTCGGACGGCTTGAACGTGGAGAGCGCGGGCAACACGCGGCGGTACACGCCGAGCGGATGCCCCGTCATGTAGATGCCCATGAGGTCGCGCTCGTCCTTGAAGAGCTGCGCGGCCGGCCACGTCTTCGGACAGTCTGCGAGGTCCTTGTCGCTCGAGTCGTCGTCCCCGGCGATCGCGCCGAAGAAGTCGAGCTGCCCCTTCGCGCGCTCCTTCGCGAGCTTGGACGACCGCTGGATGCAGAAGTCGATGTTGTTGAAGTAGCGCTCGCGGTGCATGCCGGGCCAGGAGGCGATAAGCGAGTCGAACGCACCGCACCGCACAAGGCATTCCAGCACGCGCTTGTTCACCACATTCGCGGCGGCGAGGCGCGTGCAGAAGTCCATCAGCCCCTTGTACGGCCCATTCTTCTCGCGCTCCTCCACGATCGCGTCGGCCGCCGCCGCGCCCACGCCCTTCACGCCCGCCATGCCGTACACGATCGCGTGCTCGCCCTTCACGGGCGAGAAGCGCGCGTACGCGAGGTTGACGTCGGGGGGGCGCACCTCCAGCCCCATCGCCGCCGCCTCCGCGACGAAGCCGGGGAGCTTGTCGAAGTTGCCGATTTCGGACGAGATTTGCGCGCACATGAACTCGGCCGGGTAGTGCGCCTTCAGGTAACCGGTCTGGTACGCGACCCAGGCGTAGCACACGGCGTGGGACTTGTTGAACGCGTAGCTCGCAAACGCCTTCCAGTCGTCCCAGATCTTGTCGATGAGCTTGCGCGCCTCCTTCTCGTCCTTCCACTTGTCGATGCGGAACTTCTCGTTCGCGAGACACCCCTCCACGAACTTGACCTTCAGCTCCTCCATCACGGCGAGCTGCTTCTTGCCCATGGCCTTGCGGAGCTTGTCCGACTCGCCGCGCGTGAAGCCGCCGAGCAGGCGCGAGAGCAACATCACCTGTTCCTGGTACACCGTCACGCCGTACGTGTCCTTCAGGTACGTCTCCATCAGGGGATGGTCGTACGCGATCGGCTCGCGCCCCTGCTTGCGGGCGATGAACGTGGGAATGTAGGCGAGCGGTCCCGGACGGTACAGCGCGTTCATGGCCACGAGGTCTTCGAGGCGGTTCGGCTGAAGTTCCATGAGGTACTTCTTCATGCCGTCCGACTCGAACTGGAACAGGCCCGTCGTCTCGCCGCGCCCGAAGAGTTCGTACGTCTCCTTGTCGTCGTCGGGGATGCGGTCCATGTCCACGTCGATGCCGCGGAACTGCTTGATGAGCGACACGCATTCCTTCTCGACCGTCAGCGTCTTGAGGCCGAGGAAGTCCATCTTGAGAAGGCCCACCGGCTCCACGAAGTGTCCGTCGTACTGCGTGGTGAGGAGCGACTCGTTCTCCGTGGGCATCACGGGAAGCGTGTCGATGAGCGGGTCACGCGAGATGATCACGCCGCAGGCGTGCACGCCCGGCTGGCGGATGGATCCTTCGAGGCGCGCGGCGCGCTCCATCAGCACGTGGACCGTCGGGTCGGGCGAGTTGAACGCGGCGACGAGCTCGGGCGAGTAGTCCTTGTTCGGCTGGCCGTTCTTGTCGGTGGCGCTCATCGCTCCCTTGAAGGTGATTTTCGGCGTGTCCGGCACGAGACCGGCGAGCTTGTTCGTGTCCGCAAGCGGATATTCCATCACGCGCCCGACGTCCTTGATCGCGCTCTTCGCGGCCATCTGCCCGAACGTGACGATGTGCGCCACATGGTCCTGTCCGTACTTCTGCGTGACGTACTCCAGCACCTTGCCGCGTCCCGCGTCGTCGAAATCGACGTCGATATCCGGCATGGAGATGCGGTCGGGGTTGAGGAAGCGTTCGAACAGAAGGTCGAACTTGAGCGGGTCCACGTTCGTGATGCCAAGCGCGTACGCGACCGCCGCACCGGCAGCGGAGCCACGTCCCGGCCCCACCCACACGCCCATGTCGCGCGCGGCCTTGATGTAGTCGTGCACGATGAGGAAGTAGCCGGGGAAGCCCATCTTGCGGATCGTATCCAGCTCGAACTGCACGCGCTCCTTCTTCTCGTCCGTCAGCTCGGCGCCTGGCCAACGTCGCTTCGCGCCCTCCCACACGAGGTGGTCGAGGTAGTCGGCCTCGAACTGGATGCGCTTCTGCGCAGGGTCCTCGAACGCATCATACTTCGAATCCTCCTCGCTGCCGAATTCGGCGGGGATGGGGAACTTCGGCATGATGGGCTTCGAGTCAAGCTCATACGACTCCACCTTCTCCGCGATCTCCAGCGTGTGCGCGAGGAACTCGGGGTTCTCGGGGAAGAGCGCGGACATCTCGTCCGGCGTCTTGAACCACTCCTGCCCCGTGTAGATGAGGCGGTCCTCCTCGGAAAGCTTCTTCTGCGTGGAAAGGCAGAGCAACACGTCGTGCGAGTCGTCGTCGGCCGCGTCGAGGAAGTGGACGTCATTCGTGGCCACGACCTTGATGTCGAGCTTCTTCCCCAGCTCGAGCATGCCCTTCACGATGGCGGTCTGGCGCGCGTAGAGACGGCGGTGGTCGTCGATCGCCGAGCCGGGGATGTTCGTCTTCGTGGAATTGTGGAGCATCACCTCCAGGTAGTAGTCGTCGCCGAAGAGGTCC
>CAMORM010000154.1 GCA_946623785.1 uncultured Verrucomicrobiota bacterium | reverse complement strand
GTTCGTGGTCGCGCGCAGCGCAAATCCAATCTGCCGGCACATATGGAACAGTATATGTGGAATCGCGGCGATGCTGACAAATCGCGTTTTCGCGCATAAAAGCCCCGGTACACCCCGCATTACCAAAAGTGGACTAGTCCATGTTGAAAGGGCGCTTGCGTGGGTGTATAATGACTTCCGATGAAAACATCGGGAAAGAGCGTTGAGATAAGCAAGAGGCTGCGCCAGGAGATATTCAGCGGCAAGTTTGACATTGACCGCCGGCTCCCGAGCGACCGCATGCTGATGCGGCGTTTCGCGGTGGCGCGCGCGACTGTACAGGCGGCGATGAAAGACCTCATGGACAGGCATCTCGTCGTCCGGAGGCCGGGCTACGGCACATTCCTGTCCGACCATGCGCAGACAGTCGCGTCGGGCAGGTTCGGCATCATCGTCCCAGACGCGTACTATCCGTTCTATGCGCAGATATGCCGCGGCATAGACGATGCCGCGGGGTCGAAGGGCTGGCTCACTCTTTCAGCGGCGCTCGGGTCCAGCGACATGCATGACCGCGCGGCCAAGGCGCTTGAATTCGCCGGAGTGTGCGTGCGCGAAAAGGTGGGCGGAATATTCTTCCAGCCGTTTCAGTTTCTCGACGACGGCGCAGGCGTCAACCTCGCGATTCTCGGCATGTTCAAAAAAGCGGATATCCCGGTTGTGCTGCTCGACAGCGACTTCCTGCCGCTTCCGCAGAGAAGCGACTACGATCTTGTCGGAATCAACAACATGCAGGCTGGATACGAAATGGCCCGGCATGTGATCGCCCAGGGGGCAAAGCGCATCCTGTACTTCTCCAATCCGCTGCCGGCACCAACCTCCTTGGACAGGGGAAACGGCGTGGGTGTCGCGGTAACCGAGGCGGGGCTGCGCTGGACGAGGGAGAGCATCTTCTTCGCCGATCCGTGCGACGTGAGGGCCGCAAGGCGCGTCTTCGAGGGCAAGAACCGTCCGGACGCCATAGTAGCTGTCAACGACTATGTCGCGTCTCTGCTTCTTAAGACCCTGAAGTCGATCGACAGACGCGTCCCCGATGACGTGCTCCTCGCTGGATTCAACGGCGATCCGGTTTCAGAGGAGACGAATCCGCGGCTTACAACCGCCGTCCAGCCGTGCCATGAATTAGGCGTAGTCGCCGTGGGCATAATGCTCCAGCGCATTGAGAATCCGCGCGCAGCCGCGCGCGCCGTGCAACTTGCCGTAAAAATCGAAACAAGGGAAAGCACTCAGCGAAAGCAGAGTGCGAAAGGAGCAAAATGCAGATAGCACAGGGAATGAAGTTATGCGCGGCGGCAGGTCTGTTCGCTGCATCTACGGGCGCTTTCGCCGCGCTTCCGGGTCGCATCGAGTATGCGGTCAATTTCGGTAAGGAGTCCGCGCAGACAGGGAGGTTTCTCCCCGTCGGCAGCACGTACTGGCAGGAAGGCAAATCGTGGAACCAGATCAAGAACGAGACGTTCACGGCTCCGTCCGGGTACGAAGACTGCGCGGACATCTACAGGACATACGTCTATCCGACAGACACGACGGCGGGCCTTTCAGCCGTCTACCGCTTCCCCGGTCTGACTCCCGGCAACATCTACACTGTGCGCGTTCACGTTGCCGAGGTTTACTTCCAATGGGCCGACTGCCGAAAGTTCGACGTCAATGTGAACGGCGAGACGAAAATCGCCGCGCTCGATCCGTTCGCCCTTGCCGGGAACCGTCTCTATCAAGGCGCATACGCGGACATCTCCGCCTCGGCTGACGAATCGGGCACCCTGACCGTCGCATTCACGAACGTCAAGAACCAGTTCAACGTCGCCGCAATCGAGATATTCGCGGACGGCGATTCTCTTCCTGTTCCAGTGCCGCGCGTCCGACGCGAGTTGCGTGGCGTCAACGCGATTGTCGTCGAATCGCGCAATGCAGCTTATCTCTACGACATAGAGCGGCGAGAAGGCGGTTCAGGGGCGGCTCGAGATTTCGCGACCGGCGTCTCGGGGCTGCGCCAGATCGACATTCGCGGCAAGGAAACCACGCAGTATCGCGCCCGCGCGGTTCTATGCGGCGCAAAGGGGGAGTGGTCGGAATGGGTGTCTGTCGATTCGTCTGCATACGCATCGGACGCCGTGCTCAAGATAGCCTGCGCGGAATCAGGCAGGGCCGCGCCGGAAGGGTGGCTGAAGGACACGCAGTTTCGGGTATTCCCAGCCGGAGCGGCGATTGACTACTACGAAAACTGGATCGTCTACAACCTGAGCAACAACTATACAGCGGTGGAACGTCCTTCCAACGATGTCTTCGCGCTTGCAGTTAAAAGCAACATAAGCCTTGCCTATCGTATTATAGGTCTTGATTCCGCGCGTTCATATCGCGTGCGCATACATCAGATGGAACCGTGGACGGATGTAAACAGCGCCGGATGGCGATATTTTGCCTACCACTTCAATAACTCTCCTGACAAGGCAACGGCGTTGACGGGCGAGACGCAAGTCGATCCGTACGTTCTTGCGGGAAATGCAACGCGCTGTGGTGCCGCCGTAGACTATGAAGTTGCTCCCGACTGCGCGGGAACGATTCTGGTAGCTGCTGAAAACTTGAATGACGCACCCTACTGGTTCGGGTTCGAGATACATCCCCTGGGCGAGGTGAAAGATCCGAATCCCCCCGGGCTTTGCATATTCGTGCGGTAAGGAAATGGTGTTGCAGATGAAACGCGAGATTGGAATCTTCCTGCTGGCTTCGTGCGCGGCGCTTGCGGCTGGCGCATCCGGTGAGTGGCGTCCGTCGGAGCGCTGGCGCGGCTTCAACCTGAAGGGCATGTGCGTATGGAAGCCGGACGGCGCCAAGCCGAAGTTCAGCGAATCGGATTTTGCGCTCGTGAAGGAGTGGGGCTTCAACTTCGTGCGGCTTCCGCTGGACTACAGGTTCTGGATAAAGGGCGGCGACTGGCACTGCATAGACGCGGACAGGCTCGCTCCTGTTGACGAGGCGGTGGAATGGGGCCGGAAGTACGGTCTGCACGTCCAGATATGCTTCCACCACGCGCCGGGCTACTGCATAAACGGGACGAAGGGCGACGGGAAGCTGCTGTTCGACGACGCGAAGCGTCCGGAGGATTCGCGCAGCCCCGATGCGCTTTCCGCTTTCGCCGAGCACTGGCGCGCGTTTGCCCGGCGGTACTGCGGGATTCCGAACGAGCGACTGTCGTTCAACCTCGTGAACGAGCCGCCCGGACTCGACGACGCGGAGGTGCGGCGCGTGTTCCTGCCCGTCATAGAGGCCATCCGCGCCGAGGACGCGGAGCGCTTTATTGTCGTTGACGGCCTGTGCGGCGGACTCGACCCCGTTCCCTCGCTCGAGGGCTTGCACAACGTCGGCTTCGCCACGCGCGGGTATCGTCCGCTGACCTTTTCGCACTACGGCGCGAACTGGTTCAAGGATGCGTACAAGCGTGTTCCGAAGTGGCCCTACGAAGTCGAGGACGGCGCGCGGAGATATCCCGACGACGGACGCGAGTATCTGTACCGCGTCGCGCTCTCGAAGTGGGACGGTGCAGTTTCGGGCGGGCAGTTCGTCATGGTCGGGGAATGCGGAGGGATGAACTCGATTCCGCACGAGATGTTCCTCGCCTGGATGGAGGACTATCTCAAGCTCTGGAAGGAGCGCGGCTGGGGATGGGCGCTCTGGGAGATCGACAGCGCATTCGGCGTTCTGGACTCCGGACGCAAGGATGTCGAGTACGAGGACTTCCGCGGCCATAGGCTCGACCGCGCGCTGCTGTCGCTTCTGCAGAAATACTGAGGGGGAAAACAGGATGACACTTGCGGTTCTTGTTGCGGCGGCCTTCGTCGCCGCGGAGGGAGGAGAGGAGCTGCGGCTTTTCCAGACGACGCCCGCGAAGGACTTCCGCGAAATCGCGACGGCGGGGTTCGCGCCGCATCCGTACCCGGCCGTCGAGGCGCTTGACGTGGACGGCGCGGTCGAGAGGCACGAATTCCTCGCGCTCGGCGCGTCGCTTACCGACGCGTCGGCGTGGGTGCTCGCGAACATGCCGGCGGAAAGGCGCGACAGGCTTCTGCGCGAACTGTTTACGCCGGAGGGGTGCAACCTCGGCGCGGTTCGGCTCAACATCGGCGCAAGCGACTATTCGACTGCGCTCTACAGCTACGACGATGTTCCGGGAGACGTCGAGATGCGGCACTTCTCGCTCAAGCGGGACGACGTGCACCTCGTGCCGATTGCGAAGGCGATACAGAAAGTCAGGCCGGACGCCTTCTTCTTCGCCGCGCCGTGGAGTCCGCCCGGATGGATGAAGACGTCGGGACTAATGGTCGGAGGGAGCATCAAGGACGAGTTCATGCCGGCGCTTGCGAACTACTTCGTGAAGTACGTGCAGGAATACGGCGCGCGCGGAGTCGAGATAAGGGCAGTATCGCCGCAGAACGAGGCGCTGTGCGAAACTATGGGCGAGTATCCGTGCTGCACGTATTCCGCGCGCCAGGAGGGCGAATTCGTGCGCGACCACCTTGCGCCGGCGTTGCGCAGGGCGGGACTTGGGACAAAGATATGGGTGTACGACCACAATCCTGACGCGGAAGGGCTCGCCCATCTCGCGGAGATGCTGGGCATGCCGGGGGCGGAGTCTGCAGTGGACGGCATAGCATGGCACATCTACGGCGACGTCAACTGCGCGACAAACCTGATCTCCGTGAAGACGGCCCACCCGCGCCTGGGCTTCTACCACACCGAGAACGGGCCGCACGTGGTGGACAAGAGCCGCAACGAGTGCTGGTGGGCGGAACGGATGTTCCCGATGATGCAGAACGGATGTTCGACGTTCACGACATGGAACCTTTGCTTAGACGAGCTCGGCATGCCGGCGTCTGGCGCGCATCTCTGCGGGGGATTCGTCACCGTCGACTCGGATACGCATGAAGTCTCGTACTCCCCGCAGTATCGTCTCTTCCGGCATATCGGCCCGTTCGTGAAACGCGGAGCGCACGTCATGGAAGTCAAAGGCGACCGAGGCGGCACGCGAATCCTGCTCTTCCGTAATCCCGACGGCGAGAATGTTCTTGTGGTCGTGAGCGACGGTAACCGCCCCCATTTTCGCCGCCGCATCGTCATCAAGTACAAGGGGCTATACAAGACGCTTCCGCTTCCGGGCGGCATGATCTCCGTGTCGACGCTTGTGTTCAAGTGAAGGTCAGCAGGGGCAGACCCTTGTGATACGGTTGAAGGGGTGCAACGAGATATTTATGTAGAGGCGATGCTATGGGGGGGCGCTCGGCCCCTTGCGGCCCCTTCGTGGTCGCGCGCAGCGCAAATCCAATCTGCCGGCACATTGGAACAGTATATGTGGAATCGCGGCGATGCTGACAAATCGCGTTTTCGCGCATAAAAGCCCCGGTACACCCACTGAGTTTTGCGGTCTGTCGCGGTCTTGACACTTTCCCGAAGGAAGTGGTATCATATCTACCAAAATTCAGAAGTAAAGACATGATGAAACGCAGATGCTCATTTGCCGCGCTTGCGGTGTTTATTGTCGCGGCGGCTGCGGACGCCGCAGATGACGGTTCGGTAAAGGCGCTTTTGGACGAGTATGTCGGGAAGGAACTTGTCGCGGGCGTCGTTTCGGGGATCTCCGACGCGTCTGGCGAAGTGCGCTTCGACTGTGTGGGTTGGGCGGACATGGAGAACAAGGTCCCGATGAGCACCAACACGCTCTTTGCCGTCTTTTCGATGACGAAGACGCTCAACGGCGCGGCGCTCATGGCGGCGATTGACGACGGCAGGCTGTCTCTTGACGACGAAGTCGCGAAGTTCCTCCCCGAGTTCG
>CAMORM010000153.1 GCA_946623785.1 uncultured Verrucomicrobiota bacterium | reverse complement strand
GCTGAGCAGGGCGCGTGCGAGGGCAAGCTCCAGCTCGCCAAGCGCGCGAAGGAGCTCGGCTACGACGCCGTCCACGACACGGTCCACGAGATGGCCAAGGACGAGGCGCGCCACGGTGCCGGATTCGAGGGCCTGCTGAAGCGCTACTTCAAGTAAGTGGCGTGAGGTTAGCACACGCATCCTGCCCCGAGTCGGTTTCACGCAAGGGATTTGTCGGGGCGGATTGTGCGCGACGCGCGCCCCGTCGGGAAATGCCGCGTGTTCGCGTACGGGTTAATTGTACGCAGAGGAAGCGAATCAGATGAACATGACGAGACGTGATTTCTGCTTGGCTGCTGCGGCGGCGAGTGTGTGCGGCGGTCGCGGGGCGACCGCCCTACCAGAGGGCGGTAAAAAGCGCTGGTACCGCGGCATGCTGCACATGCACACGCATTGGTCGGACGGGCGCGCGCTGCCGGAGCAGGCCGTCGCCGCGTACAGGAACGCGGGCTACGACTTCATCTCCATCTCCGACCACAACCGCTTCCAGGACGATCCGGACAAGTGGATGGCCGTCGGGAACGGCACGGAGAAGGGTTGGCCGCCGAAGGTGGTGCACCCGGACTGCTTCAAGGCCTACGTCGAGCGGTTCGGCAAGGACAAGGTGCGCGAGCGGGACGGCAAGACGGAGGTCCGCCTCGCGACATATTCCGAGCTGAAGCAGATGTTCGAGGTGCCCGGCAAGTTCCTGATGCTCCCCGGCGTGGAGATCACGACCGACGCCAAGGCGACGGGCGTGACCTACGCCATGCACATGAACGTGATCGGCATCGACGACGTCATCGAACGCGCGAAGAAGGCGGGTCTGATCGAGCCCCTGCCGAAGCACACCGTCGCGTCGGCGATCCGCGAGACGCGCGAGATGAGCGAGGCGCTCGCGAGGAAGCGCGGCAACCCGCCGTTCTTCTGCATGGTGAACCATCCGAACTGGCTCTACTACGACGTGTTTGCGCAGGACATCATCGACAATCCCGAAATCCGCTACTTCGAGGTGTGCAACAACGGCTCCGAGTGGCCCGTGCCCGAGGAGCTCGACGGCGAGTGGTACCACGACAGCCTGTGGGACGCGGTGCTCGCCTACCGCCTGACGCACGGCCAGCAGATGCTCTACGGCCTCGGCACGGACGACGCGCACTTCTACCCCGACACCGGCCTCGCATACTCCGCGTTCGGCGACGGCTACATCATGGTGCGGGCCGAGGAGCTCACGCAGAAGTCCCTCCTGGAGGCGATCCACCGCGGCGACTTCTATGCGGCGTCCGAGCAGGATCTGGAGGACGTGTCGTTCGACCGTGCGTCCGGGACGCTGAAGGTGTCCGTTCCGGCGACGCCCGGCGTCGCGTTCAAGATCCGCTTCATCTCGACGAAGAAGGGCGCGCCTCTCGATCCCGTGCGCTACGTGGAGATCCCGCCGACGAAGGAGCACCTCAACCGCGCGCGCAAGGTGCCGGTCTACGACGCGCGCATCGGCGCGACCGTCAAGCTGGTGGAGGGCAAGAAGGGCGACCGGCTCGAGGCCTCGTACACGCTGGCCGCCGACGACCTCTACGTCCGCGCCCGCGTCGAGAGCGACGCGCCGACGAAGTTCAAGCGCAAGCGCTGCCTGCATCCCGCGCATCACACGGCCTGGACGCAGCCGTACGCGAGGGCGAATTGAGAATGAAAAATGGAAAATGGGAAATGAGGCAACGGCTGCTGTTGGCAGTCGTTGCCTTGAGCAACCGTCGCCCCGCATCGCGAAGGGCGGTCGTTCGCTCGCGCAGGCCTACGCCGAGACGTACGGCGCGTCAAGGGCATCGGCTTCGTGAACGAGATCGGGAAGGGCCGCGTCGTCTTTCTCGCGTCGCTCGATTCGCCGGGGGCGTTCGGCGTGCGCAAGCTCTACTTCTTCCTGCTGGCGAAGGCGATGGAGGCCGTGGGCGCGGACACGTGGCCGAAGGTCGAGTGCAGCGACACCGTCCGCTGGAGCGTCTACCCCGACGGCACGATCTACCTCCTCAACACGGAAGCGAATCTTTCGCAGGACGTGATCGTGGAGCGTTCCAAGGGCGCCGCGCGCGAAACGGTGCGCCTGGGTCCCGGCGTGATTATAAGCATCAAGTGATTATGGTATAATACTCGCCATGAAAAACACAAACAGAAGAGGTTTCCTCAAGGGCGTTGCGACGCTTTCCGCTTTGGGGGCGGTCAAATGCGGTTCGGCGATGATGCCGTCTGAGCAGGCGGCTTACGACAAGTACAACGCGAGGGTGGTGCCGAGGCCGGAGGGACTTCTGGACGGCGAGCCGGTGCTGCAGGTGCCTGCGCCGGATTCGATGGGGCTTGCTTTCGCGGTCACGGCGCTTTCCAACGGCTTTGCGGAAGTCGCGGACAACCCCGAGATGAAGAATCCGATTCGCTTCATGGCGGACGGTCTGCCGCTTGCCGGCATTGACGACCGCGTGATTCTCATCCGCATGACGGGGTTGAAGCCTGGGACGCAATACTGGTATCGCGCGGGGGCCGCGAAACTTGAGCATCCGGTCGGGTACTGGACAAAGCCGTCGGAGATTGTCTGGGGTGGAGTGCATTCGTTCACGACCGCAGGAGTGAACGCGCCTTCGCATTTCGGAATGATGTGCGATACCCATGCGCAGTTCGAGCAGATGTCGCGCATAACGAAGAAGTACCGCGCGCTGAGCGTGCCGCTCGTGGTGTGGAACGGCGACATCCCGAACAGCCTTACCAACACGCGCGAGGATTTCGTGAAGCACTACCTCGTGCCGCCGCACAACGAAGGCTACGCGGCGGATACGCCGATCGTTCTAAACCGCGGCAACCACGACTTTCGCGGTACGGCGGCGAACCGCCTGGGCGAGGTCATGATGCCGCGCCTCCCGTCGGAGCGCTCGATGCGCGATTTCGCGCTCGACAGGAACTTCGCGTTCCGCATGGGGGAGATTGCGCTGATCGGCCTTGACACAGGCGAGGACAAGCCGGACCACCATCCTGCCAACGGCGGATTCTCGCACTTCACAAAGTTCCGCATTGCGCAGGCTGCGTGGCTCAAGGACCAGTTCAAGCGTCCCGAGATCGCCAATGCTCCGTATGTCGTCGCGTTTGTCCACATACCGCTAGTCGAGCCCTGGCCTGGCGCGAATCCCGGCACCCTCCTTGAGGACTATGCCGCGTGGCAGAAAGAGTGCGCGGATCTCTGGGGCCCCGTCCTTACGGAAAACAGGGTGCAGCTCGTGCTAGCGGGCCATCTTCACCGCTACATGTACCAGGCGCCTGACGCCACGAGGTCGTGGGCGGAGATTGTCGGCGGCGGGCGCGGCCGCAACACGTTCCAGACGCTTGTCGAGGGCAAGGTCGAGGGCGGCGAGCTTGTCATGCGCGTCCATAACACAGATGCCGGCACGATCGCCGGCGAGCACCGCTTCAAGCCGCGCACTTGAGACGGCCTGGATCGCGGCGAGCATGGTCCGCCCCGTAATCTCACGGAAGCGCAGGTCGAGAAGCCGACGGGAGACCTTGAGGTGCTGGGCGACGTCGTCCACGTGGATATTCTCGCCAATGTGGTCGTGATGTTCCCGCTCGGGGACATTTATGGTTGCAAGTGTCCTGAGATTTTGATATGATACCGAACGGTAACACGCAGAAGAAGGCACGAATATGTTTGGCATGAAAGAGTTGGGCGCGTTTGTCGCCAAAGAGCGCAAGAGGCAGGGTATTACCCAGCTGGAATTGTCGCAGGCCGCTGATGTCGGCAGAAGGTTCATTGTCGAGTTGGAGAGCGGCAAGGAGACGATTCATGCGGGAAAACTCCTGAAGGTACTGGCTACTCTCGGAATAGACTTTTCGCTAACAGCCCCAGAGGGCGTGTGACATGCCGCCGCCGACCATTCGCACAGCTACGCTCGACGTATACCTCCTCGACAGAAAGGTGGGGCGCATTGACTATTCGTCGCATCACAACGACATGCGCTTTGCCTATGACGCGGAGTATCTCGCAGCTGGAGATTCGACGGCTCTTTCCCATGCGCTGCCGCTTCAGGGCGAACCGTTTGACTCGGATCGGACGACGGTTTTCTTCGAGAATCTCCTCCCACCCGACCAAGTGCGCAGGAAACTGGGCCCCATCCTGCACTTGTCACGGCACAACGTCTTTGGCTTTCTGGAAGCGCTTGGTGGCGACTGCGCAGGTGCGATCTCGCTTTGGCCACACGGGGAGGGGCCGACACTTGAGAACGAGCGGGTTAAAAGACTTGACGAGAGCGAGGCGGCGGAAATCCTCGGATCGCTGAAAAAGCGCCCGTTGTACGTCAACGGCATTGAAGGTTATCGGATCTCAGGTTCGGGTGCCCAGAACAAGCTTATTGCGAGGATTGTGGACGGACACATTGAACTTCCGCTGTTCGGCGCGCCATCGACGCACATCATTAAGCCGGCGATTCAAGACTATGAGGATTCCGTGTACAACGAGTTCTTCTCAATGCGCCTTGCGGAACGCTTGGGACTTGCAACGGCGAGATGCGGGTTGATGCGGATCGAGGGGCGTAACTGCTATTGGACAGAGCGATTCGACCGAGAAATCTCTGACGGGCGGATACGTCGTCTCCATCAAGAGGACTTCTGTCAGGTATGCGGAATCTCCGGCGAACTGAAATACGAAAGCGAGGGCGGCCCGTCGTTCGCGCGTTGCATGGGGGCCATGCAGGAGATGAAAATGTCGCTTGCGGACCGATTTGCATTTATCGACCGCATGATCTACAACTATCTGATCGGGAACGCCGACGCGCACGGAAAGAATTCGTCGGTTCTTTATCGCGGCAAGGCGGGAAAGCGCCTTGCGCCGATCTACGATGTCATGTCAACCGCCGTCTATCCCAACCTCTCTCGCGTCAATGCGATGTCGATCGGCGGAGCGAGGAAATTCGGGGAAGTCTCAAGAGCGAGTTTTGCTGCGATGGCGGAAGAGGCCGGGATGCGTCCGCAACTTGTCATGAGCCGGCTTGATAAGCTTGCTGCGAAGATTGTCCCGACTGCCCATTCGTTGGCCAATGAGGTTTCCGCTGAATGGCCGAGTGGTTTATACGCGAAAATCGAGGCGGTCGTAGCTGAACAAGTGGCGACTGTGCTTGCCACGAGTCTCCCGACGGCGCGGTGACGGTAGGATGTAGGTTTTAACGAGAAAGGAAAAGAAGATGACGAGACGTGAGTTCTGTATTGCGGCGGTCGCGGCAACCGCGACCCTCCCGAAGGTCGCGACGAGCTCGACTCTCCCGGGCAAGAAAAGGTGGTACAAGGGCAACCTGCACTGCCACACGTACTACGTCCTCGGCGGGAAGGGCGCGATGCATCCGAAGGTCTCCATGGCTTGGACGCAACCCTACCAGAGGAGCTGAGATGAGAACGGTTCTTCTGTGCGCGACGTTGACGGTCGCAGTCGTGGTGCGCGGCGAGGTGCGGCGGGTGCTGGAGCCCCTGAAACCGGGCGAGATCGTCGCGCGCGGGTGGCTGAAGGGGCAGTTGGAGCTGTCGCTCGCCGGCATGGGCGGGCATCTCGGCGAGATCGAACCCGACCAGATGGAGAAGCCCTACGTCACGCGTGACTACGACCCCGCCAACGGCGCGCGCGGCGTCGTGGGCTGGTGCGCCGAGATGGGCGGCGAATACGCCTTCGGCACGGCCCTGCTCGCCTACGCGCTGGACGACCCCGCGCTCGTCGCGAAGGCCGCCGCGCGCGTGAGGGCGGCGATGGCGCTCCAGGAGCCGGACGGCTACCTGGGCGCGTACCGTCCCGGCGACAACCGCCAGGAGGACTACAACGCCTGGGGCTGCCACTGGTTCTACAA
>CAMORM010000152.1 GCA_946623785.1 uncultured Verrucomicrobiota bacterium | reverse complement strand
TGCCAATTAGTTTCAATATTCATTTAAGGTAAAGAGAGAAAGCAATGGCAACGGTCAAGACGAAGAAAGTGAAAACAGCGAAGAGGCTGGCCCTTGGATTGGAGTCACCCGCAGGTGATCGCGCGAGCAAGCGTCCGAAGAAGCTTCGAAAGGTGAACCTGAAGGACCTCGTTGGCGACGATGGTGACGACAGCGACGATAAACTCGTTGGCGGCGTGGCGGGTGCGCTCCTTGGCGGCGTGGCGGGCGCGCTTCTGGGGGGTGTCCTCGGCGTTATGGCGGAGTCGTTCAAGTCTGCGGCTTCCGACGACGACCACGAGGTGGAGGTCGACGAGGATGGAAACATCGAGGTCGGCAGTGCTGACGATGACGACGAAGAAGAAGATGCCGATGACGAAGAAGATGCCGACGACGAGGTGGATGACGACGAAGAAGAGGATGATGACTGATGGTCGATTTCCTCCAGATGCTGGCGGAACTCCCTGAGGCCGTGTCGGAGAGTGCCCGGTCGCGCGAGCGGCGCAATGCCGAGGCTCAATGCCTGATTGCGCCGCCGCCGGCCGGGACGCCGCTCCTGGTCTCGTTGGCGCTCGCCTTCGAACACACGGGCATCTATCTCGGCGGCAACCGCGTCGCCGAGCTGAACGGCGACGGACACGTGAAGGCCGTGTCGTTGACGCAGTTCATCAACGGAACACCAGACGGTGCATGGCAAGTCCGCAACGGGACGCGCACCTTCGCCGCCTGCGACGTGCGTACGAGGCGACCGCTCGCGAGCGCGCGGTCGCTTGAGACCGCGCGTGCGGCGATTGAAGCGGGCTCGAACCAGATGGAATATGACTTTGCGCAGCTCAACTGCCATCTCTTCACGGCGGCTTGCGTATTGGGGATTCCGCCAGGCACACGGCAGTTCCGTTCGCTGTTTGGCGGCGGCGTGGCGTCGATCGGGAAACTTGAGCGGCTTCTCGCCAAAACGCTTAACCACGGAAAGGGGATCTGCTGGTGTGCCGTCCGGCGCGACAAGGAACGCTTCCAGTACTCGCTGTCGTCGGGGAAAAGAATCCGGTTGGCGGTGGAGTCCGTGCTGAAATGAAGTCCGGGCAGGCGCGGCGGGGCGAAATATGGTATACTATGCCGCGTTGAAGGAGAAGCAGAGTCAAATGAACACAGTTCTCATCGGTTCCCAGTGGGGAGACGAAGGCAAAGGCAAGGTCATCGACGTCTTGACGGACAAGGCGGACGTGGTGGTGCGCTACCAGGGCGGCTCGAACGCCGGCCACACCGTGATCGCGGAGGGCAAGAAGCGCGTGCTGCGCCTCATCCCGAGCGGCATCCTGCACGAGGGCAAGACGTGCATCATCGGCAACGGCGTGGTGATGAACCCGCTCGACCTCATCGAGGAGATCGAGGCCATGCGCGCCTCGGGCGTGGAGCCGAAGGGACGCCTCTTCATCTCCACCCGCACGCAGATGGTGATGCTCTACCACCGCGCGCTCGACAAGGCCGAGGAGGCCGCGCGCGCGCCGGGGAAGAAGATCGGCACGACGGGCCGCGGGATCGGCCCCGCCTACGCCGCGAAGGTGAGCCGCACGGGTCTCCGCTGCGGCGACATGCTGCGCGACGACTTCACGGACATCGTGCGCGAGCAGGTGGCCGAGACGAACCGCAAGCTGAAGATGCTCCGCGCCGAGCGCGTGGACGCGGGCGACCAGATCGACGTGCCGGGCTGCACGGTGACGGACTACCAGCTCGACGCGGACGAGTTCGCGCGCATCTACGCCGTCGCGAAGGAGAAGCTCTCCCCCTACATCATCGACACGGTGCCCTACCTCCACGCCGCGAAGGCGGCCGGGAAGTCCATCCTCTGCGAGGGCGCACAGGGCACGATGCTCGACATCGACTTCGGCACGTATCCCTTCGTGACGAGCTCGAACCCGACCTCCGGCGGCGCGTGCATCGGCTCGGGCCTCTCCCCGCGCGACATCGACTGCGTGGTGGGCGTGGTGAAGGCCTACACGACGCGCGTGGGCGAAGGGCCGTTCCCCACCGAACTCTACAACGCCGTGGACAAGCAGGATCCCGACGGAAAGACGATGGCCGAGGTCGGGCACGAGTTCGGCGCCGTCACGAAGCGTCCGCGCCGCACGGGCTGGTACGACGCCGTGATCGCCCGCTATGCGCAGCAGGTGAACGGCATCGACTACTGGGCGCTCACGAAGCTCGACGTGCTGGACACGATTCCCAAGATCAAGATCTGCGTCGCGTACGAGTTGGACGGCAAGCGGATCGACACGATTCCGTCCTCCGCGAGCGACCTTGCGCGCGTGAAGCCGATCTACGAGGAGATGGACGGCTGGATGTGCGAGACGTCCAACGTCACCCGCCTCGAGGACCTGCCGCCGAAGGCGAAGGCCTACGTGGACCGTCTCGTGGAGCTGTCGGGCGCGAAACTCGGCATCCTCTCCATCGGCCCCGCCCGTGAATCAACCATCCGGGTCGCGCTGTGAACCACGTTTTGAAAAGAACGCTGTCGGGGCTGGCCGTCGGGGCGGGGGTCGTCGCGCTCTTCCTGTGGTGTCCGCTGCGGGCGGTGCTGCCGCTCGTCGTGGTGCTGTCCGCGCTCGTGCAGCTCGAGTTCTACCAGATGGCGAAGGCGCGCGAGCCGTCCGCGGTGGTCGGACTGCTGCTGGGGACGGTGTGGCTCGTGGCCGTGGGCCTGTTCGGATTCGGTGACGGCCTGGTCCATCTCGCGCTGGCGTTCCCGGGGGCGCTCGTGCTGTCGATGTTCGCGCTCTGCGCCTGGGTCCTGTTCCGTCCACGCTTCACCCATCCGATCAGCACGGTGAGCACCACGCTTTCCGGATTCCTGTACGTTCCGTTCCAGCTCGGCTTCTTCCTGCTCATGGTCCAGCTCGGGGCGCAGGGCGTCTGGGGTGGCGCGCCGGGCACGTGGACGCGCCACGGACTCTACACGCTCCTGGCGATCATCGCGACGGCGAAGTTCTCGGACACGGGCGGGTTCGCGTTCGGCATGGCGTTCGGAAAGCACAAGATGTGTCCGACGATCTCCCCGAAAAAGTCGTGGGAGGGATTGGCGGGCTCGATGCTCTTCTCGGCGGCGACGGCGTGCGTGTTCCTCGCGCTCGCGCATCGGTTCGGCTGGGGGGAGACCGTGCGATTCTGGAATGTGCTGACGTATCCGGTCGCGGGCGCGCTCGGCGCGGCGACGGCGCTGCTGGCGACCGTGGGGGATCTCATCGAGTCCCGCTTCAAGCGCGCGTGCGGCGTGAAGGACTCGTCCACGTTCATGCCGGCGGGCATGGGCGGATTCCTCGACATGTTCGACTCGATCCTCTTCATTCCCGCTCTTGTCTATTTCCCGCTTTTCTACTTCAACGTCCATCCCTAAGGGATTTCATGCCTTTGCGGGGAGCTGCGAGTTGAGTTGAAAGGTGGGAGGGTCGAGCTTGTTGCGACCGCACGTTCAAGCCCGTTGCGCGCGAGGTGGCCGACGGCGCGGAAATCGTTTGGATCGAGGCCGGCACGGTGTTGATCTTCAAGTGAGGGGCTCGCGGTCTGGGATCTGGGCCATGTGGCAATCGAAGGGAAACATTTCGGACGGCTTGCGACATTAATAGGTCCATCCATCTCACTTTGATCACGTCCAATGGTCTGCATCACAATCAATACAGCGGCAATATCCAGAGCGAACTGACGCTCGAAGACCTGTTCCGCGAATGATGGAATCAATCAGGCGCGCATGAACCACCTTGAATTTGCGTATTGTTTACACCGTAATTTTTCGGTAATCGGTCAGTCGATGGTTGACAGGATGGTTTGTTATGGTTTATAATATGGTTGCTTTTCGCGAGAGAACCAACCATGACCGAGAAACGGAAACAAGAGGAAATTGAAAAATGGGCGAAGGAACTTGTTCTTTCGCATGGTGGAAGCGTTTCGGCAAAAACGATTCGCGGCACGGTTCGCTACTATCTTCAATGGAAGGAACATGGACGTTACCGCAGCAAATACCTGCGTGCGACTGAAGTGGCGGCGGTGAGGCGCCAGTTGGCTCTGATGCGCGGGAAAGCCATTGCCGAGAATCCCCCCTCGTTTGGGATTGCCAAGTCGGGCGATATCTACGAAACGAATGTCTGTACCGGGAAGTCGCTTTTAGAGTTCGCCGAGGAGGCGAGAGGTCTTCTGACGCGTGATGCCTTCCCGCGCATTGAAGCGTACATTAGAGGACCGCGAACGTCTAAAGTTTTTGTCATCTATGGGCTCCGGCGGACGGGCAAGACGACGATGATCCGGCAGTCGATTCTATCTCTCCCCGACGATCTTCGAGGTCATGCCGCATACGTCAAGGTCGGGGCTGGCGATACGCTGGCCGCCTTGAACCGGGATCTCAAGCGGCTTCACGCGAACGGAATCGACCTCGTTTACATCGACGAAGTCACGCTTCTCGGGAATTTCATCGACAGCGCCTCGCTCTTTTCGGATGTCCATGCGGCAGTTGGCATGAAAATCGTGCTGTCGGGCACGGACTCCCTCGGCTTCTGGCTTGCCGCACGCGAGGAGTTGTACGACCGCGCAGAACTGCTCCACACCACGTTCATTCCGTTTCACGAGCATGCGCGGCTTCTGGGCACGGACAACATCGACGATTACATCGAGTTCGGAGGGACCTTCAAGATCGGCGACCGGCGTTTCGGGCATCCCGCCGCCCGCCGCGAAGAGGCTTCCTTCCGTGACGACGAGACAACGCGGTTCTACATCGACACCGCGATTGCGCGGAACATCCAGCATTCCCTGAAGGGGTTGGAGGCCGGAGGGCATTTCCGCCACCTGAAAGAGCTTTACGACGCGGGGGAGCTCACGGATGCGATCAACCGGGTGGTGGAGGACATCAACCACAGGTTTGTCCTCGAAGTCCTGACGCGCCGGTTCAAATCGCATGATCTTGGCGCTGCCGCCGACCTGCTCATGAAATCGACAGACCCCGCTCGCTCGCTCGACGTGTATGCCTCGGTGGATGTCGACGCCGTCACGGCGCGTTTGAAGGATATCCTTGACATCAAGGACAGGGATTGCCGTTCGGTCGCATTGACCGAATCGCACGTGCGGGAGATTCGGGAGTGTCTTCGCGCGCTTGACCTGCTCGTGTCGGTGGAGTTGCGGACGATTTCTGGACCGCCCTTTTCGCGAGATGTGTTCGTGCAGCCCGGATTGCGCTATGCGCAGGCGCAGGCGCTCGTTTTCGCGCTCGGACGCGACAGCGGATTCAATCGGCTCGCCGGGACGAAGGCGAAGGCGCTCGTCGAGTGCATCCTGGACGACGTCAAGGGCCGGATGCTGGAGGATATCGTCCTGATCGAGACGCGTCTCGCGTTTCCGTCATCCTCCAACCCGTTCGAGGGATTCGATGTGTTCAAGCTGCAATTTGACGTCGGCGAATTCGACATGGTCGTCCGTGACAACGCCAACCGCACATGCCGGCTTTTCGAGATCAAGCATTCTGGAGAGGTCGCCGAACAGCAGTTCCGCCATCTTGTCGACATGGAGAAGATTGAGCTTGTTCGCGAGCGATTCGGGGATGTCACGGAACGCACAGTCCTTTATCGCGGCGCCGATGCGGACATCGACGGCGGCATCCACTATCGCAACGTCAACGCTTTTCTGAAAGGTAAAAAATGACAGCAAAAATTGGAACGATTCTCGCGGCGGCGCTTTCCGCCGGAATCGCGTTGGCGGCGTTCGACGTCAGGGACTTCGGCGCGAAAGACGACGGGGTGACGGACGACACGGCCGCCTTCCAGGCGGCGATCGACGCGGTCGCGGCGCAGAGCGCGGGAAAGATCGTCATCCCCTATTCGCCGAAGGGCTACCGCATCGCCGGACC
>CAMORM010000151.1 GCA_946623785.1 uncultured Verrucomicrobiota bacterium | reverse complement strand
GGATCTTCAGCGCGCTTTCAAGCGTGTCGAAGCTGGAGAACGCCGCGCGGCGCTCTTCGCGCCCGAACGACAGGTTCTCCGGCTTCTTCCATTCATTGCCGGTTGGGACGGCCGCAGACGACGCGGATGCTATGAAAATAGCGGGAATAGCGGCCATGGCATGGCTTAAATAGTTTTTCATGCCGCGAGTATATCAAAACGCCCGCCGAAATGAAACGCAGAATAAGGCCGCCAACGAATTACCCGCCATCACTTGCGACGGAATTCCGCGACAAGCGGGACGCCGCGCGCGCCGAAGCAGTTGATCGGGGTGACCGTGAAGCGGACTTCGCCATCGGCGAAGTCGTCGCACGCAAAAACGCAGAACGACGGGTCTGACGCCTTCTTGTGCGTGAGCGAATGGTTGAAGCCCTCAGGCAGCACAAACTTCGTCTTCTTTGCGCCGTCCTTGGCTTCCGCAGCAAACTCAAGCTTGTAGAGACGGGCGTTCTTGTCCGCTACAGCCGCAGGCGCCACGACCTTGAACGCGTCTTTCTTGACGGCTGGGATGGACTTCTTGCCGTCCTTGGACTTGCCGCCGCGGTTCTTCGCCTTAACAACGGCAACATCCAGTTTCGCGTCAGGCGGGAACGAGGGCGCGCGGAACTTCTTCGCGCGCTCGGCGAACGCAAACGGCTTTGGCTCCGCCACAGGCAGAGGCAGAATCCAGTCGTCGCCGAGATCGAGATTTGACAGGAACTCGCGTCTTTTCACGACCATGCAGTCGTCGTACACGCTCCAAAGCATTCCCTGGCGGCAGTCGTTCGTGACAAAGCCCTTCATCATCTTCACGGCGTTGCGCTTCCAGGCGTCCTTGCCCTCAGTGCCGGTGTTCTCGTACCCGGTCGGCAGATGCTCGTTGTACGGAGAGCCGGTGTAGCGGAGCGAGCTGGTGCCAACGGACGTGAACGCGCCCTGCCAGACCGAGCGCTCGTCAGTGAGGGAATAGTGCGAATGCCCCGAGAAGGCGACAGCGTTCGGGAAAGCCGAGAGCGCATCCGTCACCTTGCCGCTGTCATGCCCCCACGCCCACGGGCCGTAGCATGTGTCCTTCGGATGCGGATGCTGCACGTAGAAGAACGGCAGGGAGGGATTGAGCGTACTGCCATTCGCGTCGAGAAACTCCTTTAGCTCCGCGCCGAAGTCGCAGCTGCCGTGTCCAGTCTCCATGCCAGTCCCGTCGTCCCAGTGCTGGCCGAGGAAGTCGTAGCCCTTGATCGTCTTGCGGTAGAAGCGAGTGTAGTCCTCGTTGAAGATGCGCTTCCAGCGCGTCGCGAAGTCGGAGCGCAGAACGTGCTTCACGCGCTCGGCCTTGTCGGGATAGCTCTTCGCCGCATGGTCGCCGTAGAGATAGCCGTGGTAGTCGTGGTTGCCCATCACGAACACCTTCTCGACCGGCCGTCCGTCCGGATACCGGTCGCCTGGGAACACGGCATACCACGCCTGCGCAACCGCCTCCATCTCCTCGACCATGCCGTGGTCGGCCATGTCGCCTGCGATAACCACGGCGTCGACGTTCTGGTCGCGGAACCATTCAAGCGTGTGCCTGAATGTGAGGTTGTTGCCCCACGCCTCCATCGCCTCGCCTTCGCCGACCTTCGTGATGTGGATGTCAGAAACAACACCGAACTTCAGGTTCGGCACGCCCGACGCCATGCTGCGTCCGGAAAAGAGCCTGCATCCACCGAAGGCGCCGAACGACGCCATTCCACCAATGAACCACCGACGCGATATTCTGCCTTCCATTTCCACTCCTTTTTTTCCAGTCCGAAACTATCGTTCCACCGCCGATGACGCCCTGGCGAAAACAGCTGCCGAGACCAATGCGGTAAATGGAGCCACCAGAACAAGTCCGAAGCTGCCGACAAGAGTCTTGACGAGCTCCGCCGAGACAAGCGTCGAACTCAGGATGTCCAACGGATGCGTTCCCTGCGCTGCGAAGACCATGAGAAGCGTGATGTACCCGCCCGAATAGGCAAGGAGGAGAGTCGTCGTCATCGTTCCGACCACTGCGCGCCCCATTCGGATGCCGGACATGAACAGCTCCCGGAAGCCCAGCGACGGGTTGTGCCGCTTCACCTCGCATACGCCCGCCGCAATGTCCATGCCGAGGTCCATCACCGCGCCGGACGATGCCAGCACGATGGCGCCTATGAACACGTCCTGCAGGTCCATGAACGAATACCCCGAGAAGAGGAGCTGCTGTGCAAACGGCATCGTTGCGCCATTGACGTGCATGACGCGTGCGACGACATGTGCGAGCCCGAGAGACGCCACCACCCCGAGCATCGACCCCGCGAAGGCGGAAAACGCCTTCTTCGTCCAGCCTGCCACAAGGTACATGATGACGCCCGTGAGGCATGCCACGACGAGGAAGGAAACGGTCGAGGCGTGCCAGCCGGCGAGCACAAGCGGTATCAGCAGCTTCCAAACGGCAAGGCAGCTGAACACGAAGCTGAAAAGCGCCTTCGCGCCAGTCCATCCTCCGAACGCGCACAGAAGCACGCAGAAAGCGGCGAAGAGCGCCGTGCACCATCCAAGCCGCCAGTGGTCGCGCGCAACTAGCGCGGCGCCGTCAGGTGCACCTTGCCCGGGGACGACCACAAGCGCCGTGTCCCCCGGGGCGAACTTCTTGTCGAGCTCCATCTGCGCGCGAAGCTCGTTGTCGGCGGAAACCACGCGCCCGTCCGGCAGACGAACCTTCAGGTGCTGTGTCCCGAACTCCACGAAACCGTGGAGCTGGAGCGAAGAGTCGTCCACTTCAACGACTTCCGCCCGGCACGTCCGCGCACCGTCGTCCGCAAGCCTGCGCGGCCCGGGAACGAAGGCAAGGGCCGCGCACGCAATAGCGAGGACGACGGACGGGACAATGCGCCTCACACGCACACCACAACTCCCAACTCAAAAACTCATGAACTCAAAAACTCACAACTCGAAAACTCACAACTCATAGAAGCTCTTCATCTTCTTCGCGATGTCGGTGTTCTCGATGAAGCCCGAGAACAGCTCCGAGTTGGCGCCCTTCGCGGTCGTCAGCACGGGCATGGCGGTGTGCGCGCCGGAGCTCCAGCCGATGCCGCACTTGTGGGACATCACCAGGCGGCACGCGTTGCCGAAGAGGTAGCGCTTTTCGCCGTCGTACTTGGCGTTCTCCTCGACCTTCGACTTGTGGAACTCTACGTCGTGGTCGAACGCCTTCTTTATGTCGGCGAGCTCCTCCTTCGTGAGGACCATCGGATCCTCCTTCTGGTCGCCTTCGAACTTGAACCCGAAGGCCTTGGTGACGAGCGGCTTGACGTCTTCGAACTTGAGTCCGGGGTTCGCCTCGAAGAGCTTGTTCACCTTGTCGCCGAACGCTCCGGCGGACATAGTCTGGTTGTCGAGCCTGTCCATGTAGAGTGCGTAGCCCGTGCCGGCGAATCCCATCGACATGCCGCCTGTCTCGTGGTCGCCTGTTACGACAATGAGCGTGTCGTCCGGGTGCTTTTCCTGGAACTCAAGCGCCACCTTCACGGCGTCGTCCAGCGCCAGGACGTCGCGCAGGTTCGTGGCGGCGTCGTTGCTGTGCCCGGCCCAGTCGATTCGCCCGCCTTCCGCCATCATGAAGAAGCCCTTCTCGCAGTCGAGCATCTCGATGCCCTTCCTGACCAGTTCGGCAAGCGTGGGCTGCGAGCCGTCGGCGTCAATAGCATTGTCGAGCGCCTTGTTTGTAAACTTCGTGAGCACCTTGCCGTCGGAGGGCTTCAGGGCGAGGAACTCGCTCTTCGTCGTCACGAGGCGGTATCCCTTGGACTTGGCGTATTCATACGCGTCGCCGCAGTCAGCGTACTGCTTGTGCGCCTTCGAGCTCTTGTCGGTGACGTCCAGCCCGCCGCCGGCGAAGAAGTCGAATCCGGAGTCGGCGAGGTCGAGCGCTATGCCGTAGTAGTCGCCGCGGTTGTTGCGGTGGGCGTAGAACCCGGCAGGCGTCGCATGCGTTATCGTGACCGTCGAGATTATGCCGACCTTGTACCCGGCCTTCTTGGCGAAGTACGCGCTCGAATAGAGCGGCTTGCCGTCAGGGTCGACGCCGGAGTAGTGGTTCTTCGTCTTCTGTCCGCACGCGATCGCCGTGGCGGCCGCGGCCGAGTCCGTGACGAGCGAGTCGAAGCTGCACGTGCGCGTGGTGGCGGTGTATGGCATGGAGTTCATCGCAAGAGGGCCCCTTCCGGCCTTGCGCGAATACTCTTCGGCCGTCATGCGCTGCGGCACGGACATGCCGTCGCCGATGAACAGGAACAGGTGCTTTATCGGATTCTTCGGCTCCTGCGCGAAAACCCCGGCCGACGCAGCGGCCAACAGGCAGAACAACAGTTTCTTCATGGCAACTCCAATGTGTGTTTAAAAAAGCCGCTACTGCTTGAGCGAAGCGCCGGTGGAGGCATTGCCAACGAACCTGGCGTAGCGCTCCAGCCATCCGCCCCTGATGCGCGGAGTCCATTTCCGCGCCTTCTTCGCGCGGGCGGCGATCTCCTTCTTCGACAGGTTCGCGCTGATTGAGCGCGCCGGGATGTCGATCGTGATCTCGTCGCCGTTCCTGAGCAGACCGATCAGACCGCCTTCGGCGGCCTCCGGGCTGACATGCCCGACGCACGCGCCGTGCGTCGCGCCGGAGAAGCGCCCGTCGGTAATAAGAGCGACGCTCTCGCCGAGCCCCGCCCCGATGATGTAGCTCGTGGGGGCGAGCATCTCCTGCATCCCCGGGCCGCCCTTCGGCCCCTCGTAGCGGATCACCACCACGTGGCCGGGCTTCACCTTGCCGCCGAGAATGCCCTCGCAGGCCTCCTCCTGGGAGTTGAAGCAGATCGCCTTTCCGGTGAACTTCATCATTGAAGGCGCCACTCCGCCCTTCTTCACGACGGATCCCTTCTCGGCGAGGTTGCCCCAAAGGACGCACAGCCCGCCGTCCACTGAATACGGGTTGTCTAGCGTGCGTATCACGTCGTCGTCGAATATCTTCGCAGCCTTGACCTGCTGGCCTACGGTCTTTCCGGAGACCGTCGGGCAGCCGAGGTGGAGGAGTGCGCCCCTCTTGATCTGCGCGACGCGCTTCAGCACCGCCATGATTCCGCCTGCGCGGTCAAGGTCGCTCACGTGGTAGTGCCCGGAAGGCGCGAGCTTGCAAATGTACGGCGTGCGCGCCGAAAGCTCGTTCATGCGCTCGAGCGAATATTCGACCCCGGCCTCACGCGCGATCGCGAGGGTGTGCAGCACGGTGTTCGTGGATCCGCCCATCGCCATGTCGAGCGTGAGCGCGTTGTCGAGCGAATCGCGCGTCACGAGGTCCTTCGGAAGCGGGCCGCCCTTCTTCGCCATCTCCACGGCCCGTTTCGCGGAAGCGCGCCAGAAGTCGATCCTCCTCTTGTCGGGCGCTGGGATCGTGCCGTTTCCGGGAAGCGCGAGCCCGAGCGCCTCGTAGAGGCAGTTCATCGAGTTCGCTGTGAACATTCCGGAGCAGGATCCGCACCCGGGACATGAAGTCTCCTCAACCTTCTCAAGGTCCTTCGCGGTTATCTTCCCTGCGTTCTCCGCGCCGACCGCCTCGAACACGGTGTTGAGGTCGCTGTCGCCCTTCCTGAGCGGATTGCGCCCGGGGAGCATCGGCCCGCCCGAGGCGAACACCGTGGGGATGTTGACCCTGAGCGCACCGAGTAGCATGCCGGGGACGATCTTGTCGCAGTTCGGGATGCAGACCATCGCGTCGAAGCAGTGCGCCCTCGCGATGCTCTCCACGCTGTCCGCGATGAGCTCGCGCGAGGGGAGCGAGTACTTCATGCCCTGGTGGGCCATCGCGATGCCGTCGCACACTGCTATCGTGTTGAACTCCATCGGCACGCCGCC
>CAMORM010000150.1 GCA_946623785.1 uncultured Verrucomicrobiota bacterium | reverse complement strand
CCGAGCCGTCGCATCCGCCGATCGGAATGCCGCCCTTCTGGTCGAAGTCGAAGACGACTGGATAAGTCCGCCCCGCCGTCGTGTCCGTGAGCGTGATGTCGCCGGTAAAGCCCTTCACGCGCGCCGGCAGGATGGCAATGTCCGGCGCGGTGATCGTCGTGCCGTCCGCGACGTCGCCCTCGATGTCGAGGACGGCCGCGTTCGCGCCGTTTGTCATCACCTCGTAGTGGAACGCAGCTGCCTTGGCGATGTTGGTGACGGTGACGTTGACGTTCGTCGACACGAATACCGGCATCGAGGCGCTGTTGATCTCTCCTATGACGAAATTCGCCTGGCCGAAGCCTCCTTCCTCGTAGACGCGCTCGTCGAACGCCTGCGACTTCGGAATCGGGACCCCGACGCGGAGATGGATGCCCGCACCAGTCAGTTTGGCCACGTTGATCGTGTTGTTCGAGCAGGTGGAGATGTTCGCGCCCTGGCGCGTCATGTGCGTGAATACTTTCCATGAATTTGGTCCGACGTTCTCTGGGCAGAACTGCGCGCCCGTATTGCTGTGCAGCGTGCCGACGGACAGAGGATGCGCGTCGGGCCCCTCCGGGCAATAGCAGAAGGTCGGCGGCGAGTAGTCCCACCCGCTCTTCTTGTTGGGCTTGAGTTCGTTGTTTGCCCCGCTGCCGAGGTAAAGCGTGCCGGACACCGAGGAAGGATCAGAACCAGCCGCGGGGGCGAAGATCGTCCTGCAGCCAATCTGCTGCGTCTGCGACTCTTTGACGTTGACGGGGCCGTTGAACGTCATGTAGCTCGCGTACCCTGTGATCCTCGCGCCGCCCTGCGGTCCGTAGACTTCGCCCATGAACTTGTCGCCGATGCCGCTAGTGAGCGTCTTGTTGATGACAGCGCCGTTTGCCAGGTCGACGTCGTTGTAGAAGGTGAATTGCGTAGAAGCGACCCGGGTGACGGGAAGCTTTCCGCCGCTGGAGAGTGCGAAAGGCGCGCCGCCGAACCCGAAGCCGCAGTTGGCCGACACGAATACCTTCGCCGTGTCGCCAAGGACATCCGGCCGCCCGACATGGAGCGCGTAGAGTCCATTGGGATAGTGGAACTCATCCGTAAGAGCCCCGAAGAAGTTCGGCGTGTCAACGAAGAGAACGGCGTTCTTGCCAAGCGAAAACGCGCTGCGTCCGGCTGAATTCCAGGTACGGTCAATGGCAACCGAGCCCTCGAAGCGGACGATCACTCCTTCCGGCAGAACCGTGTGCGTCCAGTCAAGGTAGGCGCACGATGTCAGATCCTGCCAGCCGGTCAGGGTATTGGAGACAGGGCGTCCGACCTCGATCGAGCGTCCGGCAGGCAGATTGACGAACTTGAAGTCGTGCTCTGCGCTCGACAGCTGACCCATGACGCGCAGGTCGCCAGGCACGTTCGAGCAGTCAATGACCACATCGCCGCCCTTCGCCCACATCGACGGAACAAGCGCGGCGCCGAACGCCTGGGTGAACCTGTAGCCGCCCTCAGCCGCAAAGGCACTTCCGGGCGAGGCCTGCGTCAACTCGTCATTGTTGGCGCTGAAGGAGAATCCGAGCGTCTCGCCGGAGGCAGGGCCGATGTTGCCGCTGCCATCCGTCACGAACGACGCGTAGAAGCTATGCCAGCCGGCCGTGAGCGGAACTCCGTTCGTGGTGACGGCGTTGGCGGTCGCCTGGCGCAGGACCGGCTTTCCGTCGAGCGAGAAAAGAGCGGCATAGCCCATGTGCAGGCGGAAGCTGTACGTGCCGTCCGCCGGGACGTACCAGCTGCCGGTATAAGTGTAGCTGTAGCACTTCGCCTTAAGTCCCGTGATCTTCCCTTCCGGCGTCGCGCATGCAACGGAGCTGACCGTTGCCGCGGCGGTCGGCTTGCTTCCGGCGAAGGACAGCATATGGTCGCGGGTGACGCTGTTCTCGCCCAATGCGACGGTTGTCCATTCGCTGCCGGAGAACTGCGTGAACCCGCGCAGCCCGTCCTCGGCGACCTCGGGCCTGACGAACCTGATGATTCGGTCAGTTTCGTTTGTGAGCGCGGAGCCGTATGGAGCACTGAAGAAGCCGCCTGCGGGGTTGTCATAGGCGTTGGTGATGACCAAGACCTCCCACCCGGCGGGTGTGTCGTCGTTCGCGATTGCAACCGTGGCGTTGTTGCCGGTCGCGGGGATGCCGTAGTTGCCCGGGGCAAGCGAAACGGTGACCTCGATGTTCTCGCTGACCGCGAGGTCCGCGAGCGGCGTCACGAGAAGGTAGCCAGTGGTCTCGCCGGCGGGGATCACGATGCCGACCGGCTCCGCCCAGGTCGTGCCCTGAGAGCCGGTCGTGCCGGCGATCGTGTAGTAGACAGTGAGCGGCACGTTGTCCGCGCTCGCGCGGGAAACGGCGACGGTGCCGGGGGCGAGCGTATCCTCGGAGGCGTTCACCACCGCGCCGAGCGTCAGTTCGCCCGTATAGAAGGAGCCGGCGGGATAGACGGCGGTCCCCGCGGCGTTCTCGGCGAGAATCGTGACCTCGTATGTCTTGTTTGCGAAAAGGCCGGATATCGTCGTTGTCTTGGTCTGGCCCTCGGCAACTGACGTGGCGAAGGCATTGGTCGAGACGGTCGTTCCGTCGTTCAGAATGTAGCTGAGCGTATCGGCGCCGTTGAGGTCGACTTCGGCTGAGACGGCCAGCGAAGTCGCATCGGAGAAAGTCACCGCGCAGCCGCCGAAGCCCGGAAGCCCGTCGTCGCCGTAGTGGAACTCCACCTCGTCGAGCTGAAGGTAGTCATTGGCGCCGTTGCACGCCGTGCAGTCGAACTTGTAGTACCGGTACTTCGTCGTGTTCACGAATTCGTAGTAGCGGGATCCGGGGTTGCCGGACCAGCCCGTCTCGGTCTCCGAGTCGAGTTCCGTCCAGGTCGCGCCGTCGTTGGAACCAGAGAAAGTCCATGTCTTGGGCGCGCGCGTCTGCGTACTCCATCCATAGCTGTCTCCGGGCGTGCAGATGGTATACGCGTTGACCCTCGTCGGCTCGTTGAACTCGTAGACGAAGTACATGTGGTCGGCCTTCGCGCAGAGCCAGCGGCTGGCGTTGTTCTCCCTCACGCCGTCGAAGAGCTTCGACGCAGGGTAGTCGACGCCGCTGGAAGTAACGACCGGGGAGGAAAGGCCCTGCGCAACGGCTCCGAAGCCGTCCCTGGCGAGGTTGGCCAGAGTTCCAGCGAGGAACTCGACTTCGCAGAGCGCGACATACTCCGCCCCGTTGTTGACGGTGCAGTCGTACTTGTAGTACTTGTAGGCCGTCTTGTTCGCGAAGGAGTAGGTGCGGTACTCGTTGCTAGTCCAACCGGACTCCCCGGTCCGGGTGTCGAGCACAACCCAGTCCGTGCCGTTGGTAGACCCCTCAAACGTCCAGTTTTTGGGCGCCCGCGATGTCTCGCCCCACTTCTCGGAGTTCTGCAGCCTGATGCAGTCGACGACAGTCGGCGTGTTGAACTCGTAGACAAAGAAGGCGTTCGGGTTGTTGCCGTCGAGCTTCGATATCCAGCAGGAGTTCATGGTCGAGAACACCCCGTCAAAAGCCTTCACGGCCGAGTATGTGCCGCTGGAGCCGTATGTGTCTGACTGCGCAATCACCTGGCCGGCCGACGACGACGTGTCGACAAGCGTCGGCTCGGGTTTCGTCGCCGCCGCGCCGAACGCGGACGCGGCAAACGCCGCCGCGACGAACGCAGCTATATATCTAGATAACTTATAAGATTTCGCCCCCCCCCCCGTTTTGCCAAGTTATAAGCAAACATCTCATTTCCTCCTGTGTTTTTGATTTTAGCTAACTTCCACGTCCGTCTAAAACAACCGTTTTCTGTCACCACGTCGCCCCTGTGCCAAAACACATCGGCGCATGTTAACGCACTGTATAGTAACATTAACCCGTGAGAATGGCAAATGAGAAATGTGAGACGGAATGAGAACAAATGAAAAAAAAGCGGCGGCGCAAGAGCGCCGTCGCTTTTTCCACGCGTCAAATGGGCTCGTCAGTTCGAGCAAAGCGTATAGAGAACGCCCGCCACGACGGCCGACCCGATGACGCCCGAGACGTTCGGCCCCATTGCCTGCATGAGGATGAAGTTCGTGGGGTCTTCGGAGAGCGACACCTTGTTGGAGACGCGCGCGGCCATAGGCACGGCGGAGACGCCAGCCGAGCCGATGAGCGGGTTGATCTTCGTCTTGGAGAACACGTTCATGAGCTTCGCCATGAGCACGCCAGCCGCGGTGCCGACGCAGAACGCGCAGAGGCCGAGGGCGAGGATGCCGAGCGTCGTCGCCGAGAGGAACTTCTCGCACGCGAGCTTCGAGCCCACCGAGAGGCCGAGCATGATCGTGACGATGTTGATGAGCGCGTTCGACATCGTGTCGGCGATGCGCGCCACCGAAGGGCCGACCTCCTTGGCGAGGTTGCCGAGCATCAGCGCGCCGATCAGCGGCACGGCCGAGGGGAGCAGCAGCGCGCAGAGGAGCAGCACGATGAGCGGGAAGCAGACCTTCTCGATCTTCGTCACGGGACGGAGCGGCGGCATCTTGATGAGGCGCTCCTTCTTCGTGGTGAGGGCCTTCATGATCGGCGGCTGGATGATCGGCACGAGGGCCATGTACGAGTATGCGGCCACGGCGATCGCGCCCAGCAGTTCCGGCGCGAGGCGCGAGGTGAGCCAGATCGCGGTCGGGCCGTCGGCTCCGCCGATGATGCCGATCGACGCCGCGGCCTTGAGCGGACCGCACGCGCCGAAGAAGTCGTTTCCGAACACCGAGCACAGCCCGAGCGCGCCGAAGAGCGCGAAGAAGATGCCGAACTGCGCGGCGGCTCCTAGAAGCGCCGTACGCGGGTTTGCGATCAGCGGGCCGAAGTCCGTCATCGCGCCCACGCCCATGAAGATCATGATGGGGAACACGCCGGTGTCGATGCCGAAGCGGAAGAAGTAGTACAGGAACCCGCCGGGCTCGATTATGCCGCCCTGCATCACCGGGATGCCTGACGCGAGGAAGCTCACCACGCCGTCGTGCATCATGGCCGGCGCCGTCACGCCCGCGAGCGGGCAGTTCGCGAGCAATCCGCCGAAGCCGATCGGCAGCAGCAGGAGAGGCTCGAAGCCCTTCACGATGGCGAGGTACATGAGCACCAGGCAGATCGGGATCATGATGAGCTGGCCGATGCCGTACGGCATCCCGCCGAGCACCTTGACCTCATGGCCCGCCACGAACGCGCCGGTGTCGTCGAAGTACCCGCCGACCCACCTGCCGTTCTTGTCGATGTAGCCGTTGGGCGTCTTGTAGCCGCTCTTCGGGTCGTGCGGGTCCTTGTCGAGCATGCTGTTGACCGACACGCGGTCCTTCTCGGCGAAGTTGCCGGTGAGATACGCGGGCGCCTCCTTCTTCATGAAGCCGGACACGCCCAGGTCGTTGCGGAGCTCGAGCACGCGGTTGCGCGTCTGCTTCCAGGGCGCAAGCGCCTCGCCTTCGCCCTCGCCCGCCTGCACGGCGAACGCGCAGGCGGCAACGATGAGAGCCATAAAGAGTTTCTTCATTGTAATGCCTTTCTTTGGTAGGGCGGCCTGTCCCCAGGCCGCCGCGGCGCGTTGGGGGCAACGCGCCCTACCAGGTTCTTCACCCTATCACCGCGAGAACGTCGCCAGTGGCGACCTTGTCGGTGGCGTTCACGTTAACCGTAACGGTGCCGTCGCACGGAGCGGTTACGGGCGTTTCCATCTTCATGACGTCCATCACGAGGATTTCGTCGCCCTTGGAGACGGACGAACCGCTCTGCGCGGTCACGCGGAGGACCGTTCCGGGAACAGGGGCCTTGACTTCCGTTCCGCCGGCCGGAGCAGCGCCGCCGGCCGCGGGGGCGGCGGCCTTGAGGCCGGCCTCGGACTTGAACGCGACTTCCTTGCCGTTCACCACGGCCTTGCCGTCGCCCTTGATCTCGACGCCGTAGGCCTTGCCGTTGATGGTAACGGTGACAGGGCCACCCTTGCCGGCGGCGGGCTTCGCCGTCTCGGCGAAGCGGCAGCCCATCGGCGCCTTGGAGGGGTCCTTGAGGAAGAGAATGC
>CAMORM010000149.1 GCA_946623785.1 uncultured Verrucomicrobiota bacterium | reverse complement strand
CCTTCGCCGAAAGCATGCGCTGCGCGATGTACCCGCCGCCGCCCGGCTCCGCGCCGGGGTACCACGTTGCCCACCACTGCACGGCCACGGGCAGCACGAGGAGCGTCATGAAGAGCGAGAGGTTCCCGTTCGCCCCGACCGACGGAATCATCGCCATCTTGGCCTTGACCGCCGGGTTCGCGAAGAGCGACGCCAGCGTGCCGGTGCCGTCGGGGCCGCTCATCTTGACGGCGAAATACGCCGCCGCTACAGCGCCCACCATCGCCACGGTGTACTGGTAGAAGTCAGCCCAGATGGAACCGGTGAGCCCGCCGAGCGTCGCGTACACTCCGACCGCGGCAAGCGCGATAGCAAGAGTGACCACCGGCGAGAGGCCGAATATCGCCGCGCCGATCTTGATTGCGGCGAGCGACACCGTTCCCATGATGATCACGTTGAAGAAAAGCCCCAGGTAGACGGCGCGGAAGCCGCGCAGAAAGGCGGCCGGGCGCCCCGAGTAGCGCAGCTCGTAGAAGCCGAGGTCAGTGTTGAGCTCAGACCTGCGCCACAGCTTGGCGTAGATGAACACCGTCATCATGCCCGTGAGCAGATAGGCCCACCAGACCCAGTTGCCAGAAACGCCATTGGTGCGCACGATGTCCGTGACAAGGTTCGGCGTGTCGCACGAGAACGTGCACGCCACCATCGAGACGCCGAGCAGCCACCACGGCATCGAGCGCCCCGAGAGAAAGAAGTCCTCAGCGCTCTTCGACGCCTTCTTCGCCGCCCACGCGCCGATTATCACCACGCTCAGCAGGAACCCGACGATTATCCCTATGTCAAGACCAGTCAGTTTTTCCATGTGCCTGTCCTCCTTGTTTTTCGCCCTACGGCGCCATCATGATCCCGTTTACGGACGACTTGATCCCGTCCTCCGGACTGAAATAGAACTCCTGGCGCGTGGCATCCATCACGCTGCGCCAGAGGTCGCTCTTCAGAAGTATCTTCTGCCGCTCGATCGTGGCGAGCCTGATGGGCACGAGCGTGTACCAGTCGCCCTCGTTTCCGACAACGCAGTTCGTGCGCCCCGCCATCGCGGCGTGGACCGCGTTGCGGGCGAGCATGTAGCAGCGGATCGCGTCTGTTCCGCGCGCCGGCACGGAGCGGATCGTGTAGCTCGGGTCGAAGTACTTCACCGTGCAGGGAACGCCCACCGTCTTGAAGTGCTCGGCCAGCTGCCGCTTCAGGAACTCGCCGATGTCCTTCTTCAGGACGTTCCCGCTCGCGTCCTTCCCCGCGAAGCCCTCCATAAGATCCTGCCCCGCGCCTTCCGCCACGACGATCACCGCGTGGCCCTTGCCCATCGCAAAGCGCTTCTCCAGCGCGGCGAACAGCCCGTTCGGCCCCTCAAGGATGAACGGCATCTCGGGTATGAGGCAGAAGTTCACCACGGGGTTCGCGATGGCGGAGTACGCGGCGATGAAGCCGGAGTCGCGACCCATGAGCTTCACAAGCCCTATGCCGTTGTGCGCGCCCTTCGCCTCGACGTGCGCGCTGCGGATCACCTTCGACGCCTCGGACACGGCCGTCTCGAAGCCGAAGGACCGGCCAACGAACTGGAGGTCGTTGTCGATCGTCTTCGGGACGCCCACGACCGATATCGCAAGGCCCCTGCGCTGGCATTCCTCCGCCACCTCGCCGGCGCACCGGAGAGAACCGTCGCCGCCGATGCAGAAGAGGACGTTTATGTTCATCCTCACGAGCGTGTCGACGATCTCGTCCGTCGGCTGCTGCCCGCGGGAAGACCCCAGGACTGTTCCGCCAAGCTCGTGGATCGTGTCCACCGAGTCCGGGTCGAGCATGAGCGGCTGGTATCCGAACCTCGGGGAAAGGCCGGCGTAGCCGTAGCGGATGCCGAAGATCGTCTTGATGCCGTAGTCGAACGACAGTATCTCCACGAGGCCCTTTATCACGTTGTTCAGCCCCGGGCACAGCCCGCCCGCCGTGAGGATCCCCACGCGCGTCCAGCTCGGGTCGTGGAATATCTTCGCAAGGGGGCCGGCCCGCTCGAAGCTCGGCTCGTGCCCGAGCTTCTCGGCGAGGCGCCTTGAAAGCTCGGTGTTCGGGGTCACCATTATGCGCCCGCCGTCCTCGATGAACTCGTGGTGCCGGATCGGCGAGGCGATCTTGCACTCGCCAAGCCTGTCGACGTCGAACGAGTACTTCCCCGGATCGGCGCATATTCTATCAATGCTCGACATCGGCTACCTGCCCTCCAGCTCTGTTGCGACCATGTCTGCGAAATCGGTTACCTCCTTCGACCCCTTCAGGGCGCGCACGGCCTTCGCCTGGCCGGGATAGCCGCACCAGCGGAGCTGGTCGAGGAAGAAGAGCTTAACGTCCACCGACTTGCTCTCGGCCGCGAACGCCTGAAGGCGCGAGGTCCAGAGCCTGCGAGCCGCATGGTCCTCGCTCGCCCAGAACTTCCACCACGGCTGCGGGAACTTCGCCATCACGCGCTGCGTGAGCACCGCGATCTGCGTGGCCTTCAGCGCGTCCGTGGCGTATCCCGGCTTGACCTCGGCGAGAAGCGCGTCCACGGCCGTCTTCCCGCCGGCGAGAAAGCCGTCGGCCCATGCGTCGTCGAGCTTGACGAGCTCGGCGTTGTTGGCGTTCTGCCATTCCACGGCCATCGGACGGGCCTTGTCGGACGCCATCGCCGGGCCGTAGTCGTCGAACGGCGCCGCCGGGTCCCTGGCCGGCTCCTCCGCGAACACGGCCATCGCGGCCGCAGCCACCGCAGCAAACAACATTCTCTTCATCTCAAGCACTCCTGTCGCTCCTTCATCCAAACCGCTCAGCCGAACATCTTCGTGCGCCACGGCTCGCGCATCCCCTGGTAGAGGAAGCGGTCCGCCGCGGGGTCGTCCTTCGCGCGCAGCGCAACGGGGTCGAACTCGAAGCCGCGGCCAAGGCGCTCGGCGGCGATGCCGAGGTTGAACATCGTGCACGAGCGGAAGCCGTTGGACTCGTTGAGCGCGAACGACTTGCGCTCGCGCACCGACTGCATGAAGTCGGTGACCTGCGGGGCCGGCTCGGGAAGCTCCGCGAGTATCTTCTCCGCGTCGAGCTCCTTGCCGCTCCCGTCCACGAGGCGGAGCGTCTTGCCGCCGTTCGCCTTGGGATACACGCACAGGCCGTTGGAGCCGCGCAGCAGCGGCTCGCCCTTGAGCGACTCGTCTCCGTCCAGGTCAACCGTGGTGCCGTCGTCGTAGGTAAGGGTTATGCGGTCGAAGCGCCCCACGGCCTCGGGATGCTGCTTCGGACCCCTGTAGTCGACCCTCACCGGGCTCGTGTCGTCCTTGCAGAGAAGGTACTGCAGCGGGTCGAGGTAGTGCTGCGCCATGTCCCCAAGTCCGCCCGAGTCGTAGTCCCAGTAGCCGCGGAACGACGTCCCCACGCGGTGCGCGGAATACGGCTTCCACGGGGCCGGCCCGAGCCACATGTCGTAGTCGAACCCGGCGGGCACCTGCTCGGGGACAGCGTTTACGCGGCCGGACCAGCCGAACTTCCAGCTGAAGCCCTGCCCCGCGCCGAACGTGCAGCGGATCGGGCCCTTCCCGAGAAGCCCGTTCTCGACCACCTGGCGGATGGGCTTCACAGGGGTCCCAAACCCGTAGAACGTGCCCTGGAAGCGGAACCACGTGTTGAGGCGGAACATCCTGCCCTTCGCCTTCACGACCTCCATCACGCGCCTGCCCTCGCCGACCGTGCGCGTCATGGGCTTCTCGCACCAGATGTCCTTGCCGGCCTCCGCGGCCATCACGCTCATGCAGCCGTGCCAGTGCGGCGGCGTGCAGATGTGCACTATGTCTACATCCCTGTCGGCCAGCAGCTCCATGAAGTCCTTGTACGCCTTGATCCTGCCCCAGCCGTTCTTCTCCGCCTCCGCAAGACCGCACTTCACGCGGTACTCGAACGGGTCGCAGAGGCCGACGAGGCGCGACCCCTTGTACGGCAGGTGGTTCGCGCTGCGCGCTATGCAGCCGAAGCCGATGAGCGCGCGCGTGAGCGTGTTGGACGGCGTTTCGTCGCCGAAAAGCACCTTGTACGGCGCAATCGCGAACAGCCCCGCGCCTGCGGCGGTCTTGAGGAAATCCCTTCTCTTCATGCTCATTTGTCGTTCTCTTGTTTCTGTTTGGACGCAGCCCCTCAGAATATCGCAGCCTCGCGGAAGCGGCGCGCCGCAAGGTCGATGTCCTTGAACCTGCTGCTGCCCGACTCGCGCTCTATGGCGAAGTCTCCGCGGTACCAGTTTGACTTGAGGGCCTTGAGGAAGTCGTAGAGCCCGATCTGGCCGTCGCCGAGCGGGACCTCGGTGCCCCATGTGCCGGGGTCCTTCGTGAGGTTCGCGTCCTTGAGGTGGACGTGGCGTATCCACGGAGCGAGCGTCTTGACCGCCTCCACGGGATCCCCCTTCGCGTACAGGATCATGTTCGCCGGGTCGAGGTTCACCCCCACGTTCTTCACCGTCTTCAGGAACGCCGCGAGGTGCTCGGCCGTCTCCTGGCCAGTCTCGAGTATTAGCTCCACCCCCTCCTTCGTGCAGATGTCGGCAAGCTCCTGCACGCGGCTGCGGTACTTCGCGTACGCCGCGGCGTCGTTGACGTCAAGGAACCCGGCGTGGCACGACAGGTACTTCGCCCCGAGCTCCCTGGTCAGCGCCGCGCCCTTTGCCACAAGGCCGCGGTTGAACTCCCAGTTCGCGTCGGGCACGATCCCGCCTGTCTTCTTTATCGACTCCAGCGTGGAATAGTCCTCGCCCCTGAAACTGATCATCGTAGCCGTCACGATCCACTCGCCGGACGCCACGCGCTCCTTCACGCGCTGCCAGGCCGCAGCCCCCTCGCTCCCGCCGTGCCGCTCGTCCGCCGCTATGAACGGCGCGAGCGCAAGGTGCACCTTCTTGATCCCGAGCTCGCGCATCTGGACGGCCACTTCGTCAATCGGCACGCCGAGGCTCCAGCTGCACACCCCGAGCCTGGACTCCCTGGGGCCGTCCATGAACAGCGCGCATCCGGAAACGATCGCCAGCCCGAGGGACAAGGCCGAAATGGCCACAAGGTTTCTTCTACAGATCATTTGAATGTCCTTTGGACGAGATGGTTAAGTGGTTTGGTGGTAGGGCGTGATCGCCGAGCGCGCCGCATGGCAAAACTCGTTACTTCAGCTCCTTGATGAATATGTTGCGCCACTCGGTCGGGTCGCCGTGGCACTGCAGCTCGATCTGCTCGCACGGGAAGATCGGCCTGGACCTGTCCCAGTAGTTCTCGAGCGTCACGTTGTCCACCACGAGCTCGCCGTTCAGCCACACCGACACCTTCTCGCCGCGCATGACCACGTGGAAGCGGTTCCAGTCGCCCACCTGGCGGTCCGCGATCTTGAGCGCCTGCGAGGGGTTCTTCTGGTTGTTGTAGAGACCGCCCGACCCGATGTGCCACTGGTTGTGCGCGTCCCATATCTGCACCTGCGGCGAGCCGCGGAGATAGAGGCCCGAATCGCCGGTAACTGACATTATGCGCCAGTCGCACCACATCTCGAAGTCGGCGTAGTCCCTCTTGGTGGCGAGCGAGTATCCGCCCTGGAAGCCGTCGAAGAAGAGGCATCCGTTGCGCACGTGCCAGTGCTCCGCCATGCCCTTGTCTGCGATTGCCTGCATCTCGGCGCGCTTCTCGGGGGATGCCGCCTGGCGCACCTTGGGGTTGTCGAACTTCTCGGCGGTCGTCACGCCCTTCCAGTTCGCGGCGAGCTGCGCCTCTTCTCCGCTGAAGTACGCCGTGAAGCCCTCGGGGCACTTCTCGACCGCCTTGGGGCATACGGCTCCCATCTTCGCGTCGTCCGGAAGCTCCTTCACGCGGATGTTGCGCCACTTCACGTTGTGCCCGTGGCCAAGCCAGCCGATGTGGCCCCTCTTGTTGTGCAGCCCGGGGTGCGCCTTCTTGTCGGGCGTGTCGCCATCCCCCTTGAACTTGGATACGTCCCCCTTCGTTATCAGGTAGCCGTTGAGGTAGACCTCGATCTCGCTTCCGACAACCTTGACCTCCTCGAAATTCCACATGCCGGGTTTGCGCAAATAGCTCCCGCCGG
>CAMORM010000148.1 GCA_946623785.1 uncultured Verrucomicrobiota bacterium | reverse complement strand
AGGCCCTTCTTGATGAAGTCGGTCATCTTGCCAAGCGAGACGAACTCGTAGCCGATCACCTCGTTGTCCTTGTTGAGGGCCATGCGCGTGCAGTAGCCTTCGGTCATCTCGAGGTAGCGGGGACCCTTCGCCTTGGTGGCGTACATCGTGCCGACCATCGAGCGGAGGCCCTTGCCGAGGTCCTCAAGGCCTGCGCCGATCACGAGACCGCCGTCCGAGAACGCGCTCTGCGTGCGTCCGTAGACGATCTGGAGGAAGAGCTCGCGCATCGCGGTGTTGATCGCGTCGCACACGAGGTCGGTGTTGAGCGCCTCGAGGATCGTCTTGCCGACGAGGATCTCGCTCGCCATGGCCGCCGAGTGGGTCATGCCCGAGCAGCCGATCGTCTCAACGAGCGCCTCCTCGATCACGCCGTTCTTGACGTTCAGCGAAAGCTTGCACGCGCCCTGCTGCGGCGCGCACCAGCCCACGCCGTGCGTGTAGCCGCTGATGTCCTTGATCTGCTTGGCCTGGACCCACTTGCCCTCTTCGGGGATTGGGGCAGGACCGTGGTTGCACCCCTTCATGAGGGGGCACTGGTGCTGTACCTCAGTCGAATAGACCATTGTTTACTCCGTTTGTGTTGCAATAGTGCGCGTATTATACCAAAACGCCCCTGTGGGTTCAATGCGTAAAGACGACCGCGCGGGACTTCAGCGCGATGCGGCCTCCCGTGAATTCTACGACATGCGCGCAGCAGTTTGGCTGAGAGCCCTTCCAGAAGTCCTCGAGCGGCATTCCGGACGCAAGCCGCAGAAGAGTCCGCAGCACCCCGCCGTGCGCCACCGCGAGCACGCGCGCGCAGGAGCCCCCGAGCGGGACGAGCTCGGCGTCGAAGAAGTCCTTCACCCGCGCCGCGGCTTCTTCGAACGACTCCGCGCCGTCACGCGCAACGTACCGCGGCGGATCCCTGAAGCATGCGCGTATGTTGTTGTCGGCAAAGCGCCCCTCGCCGTATTCCGTGCCTTCGTAGCGGCCGAACGACAGTTCGCGGAGACGACTGTCCACGGCGGGCTCAAGCCCAAGCCCAGCGCCGATGATCTGCGCCGTGTGGAGCGCACGCCGGTACGGGCTCGTGTAGAGCCTGTCGAACCTGAGTCCCGCCGCCAGCATCCCGTCGCGCGCTGCCTCCGCCTCGCGCACCCCCTCTTGCGTGAGATCCGTCCATTCAGTGGAGCCCTGAATTCGCTTCTCGCGGTTCCACTCCGTCTCCCCGTGCCTCATGAAATACACTTCCATGTCAGTTTTTTCCGCCGGGCCAGCAGCCAGTGCAGGAGCGGTGATGGGAACCTCAGGCTTTGTCTTCCGGCACGGGCTTTACGCCGATGTCGGTGAGGCGCATGGAGATGATGCGCGAGATGCCCTTCTCCTGCTGCGAGACGCCGTATACCAGGTCCGATCCGGCGATCGTGTGCTGGTTGTGCGTGATGATGAGGAACTGCGAGTGGTCCAGGAAGTCCTTCAGCGCCTGCACGAAGCGGCCGATGTTCGAGTCGTCGAGAGCGGCGTCGAGCTCGTCGAGCATGCAGAACGGCGCGGGCTTGATCATGAAGATCGCGAAGAGCAGCGCCACGGCCGTCATCGTGCGCTCGCCGCCCGAAAGGAGCGTGACGCTCTGCGGACGCTTTCCCGGCGGACGCGCGATGATGTCGATGCCGCACTCGAGCGGGTCCTCGGAGTTCTCGAGAAGCGCAAGCCGCGCCTCGCCTCCGTTGAACAGCTTCGTGAACATGTGCTGGAAGTTCGCGTTCGCCTGCTCGAAGGTCTGCTTGAAGAGGTCGCCGCTCTGCGTGTTGAGGTTCGTGATGAGCTGGAGTATCTGCTCCTTCGCGGCAAGCAGGTCCGCCTCCTGGGCCTTCTCGCGCGTGTAGCGCTCCTCCAGCTCCTGGAACTCCTCGATTGCGACCATGTTCACCGGCCCGAGCTCCTGGATCTGCGCGTTGAGCTTCTCGACCTTCGCCGCAATCTCCTCGTCCGGCGGGATCTCCCCGCGCTTCCACTCGGGATCGGGCTCGCGCACGACCTGCTCCGGCGAAATGGCGTACTCGCTCTGAAGGTGGTCGTACTGGTTCTGGCGGCGCATCGTGATCTCGGAGTTCTGCACCTCGAGGCGGCTGCGCATGTCGCGCGACTGGTCGAACTCCGTCCTGCGCGCGGCAACCGCCATCTCGGAGGCGCCCAGCCTCACCTGGAGCTCCTCGCGCTTCGCGCGCTCGCCCTCGCTCCTCGCCCGGACCTCCGCGGCCTTCTCGCGGAGTCCGTCCAGCGATCCTGAAAGCTCTGCCGTCTCCTGGCTCAGGCGCTCAATCGACTCCTCGTAGCCCCTGATGCCCTCCTCGCGCCCGGCGATCGTGCGCTCGAGCTCCTCGCGCCTGCGCGACACGTCCTCGCGCTGCGTGTTGGTGTATCCGCGTTCGGCCTCCATCTGCCCAACGGATATCCTGCGCTCGGTGAGTATCCTGCTCGCCTCGCCGGCCTCGACTTCTCCTGACGCAAGCTCCTCGCCCTCGCGCGCGGTGCGCTCCACCAGCTCGTCGCGCTTCGCGGTCACATCCTCGAGCTCCTTCTTGAGCGCGGCGCGCTTCTCCTCGTCGCCTGCGTTCGCGTCCGCCACGGCCTTCAGCTCCGCCGCAACTGCGGCATGCTTCTCCGCCGCCGCGGCAGCATCCCTCTCCACGCTGGCGAACTCGCCTTCCGCCTGCGCGGCCTGGCGGCGCGCCTCTGTGAGTCGCGCCCCCGCGTCGCGCACGGCGCGCGCGAGCTCGGCGGACTTCTCCGCGCCCATCTCGAGGGTGCGGCGTCCTTCCTCGATCTTCGTCTTGAGCTCCGCAAGCGCGGACGACGTCTCCTCTAGCATCATGCGGCGCGAGAGCGGCGAAGCGGCGGCGCTTCCGGGAAGCCACGCTTCCGCGCCCCATGCGCAGCGCACTGCGCCGTCCTTCGACACGGCCCTGATCGCGCCGGCGCCTTCGAAAAGCGAATCGGGGAGCGCCAGGAGCGCGGCTGCGTCGTCCGCAACGAACACGTCGCCGATAAGAGCCTCTGCCGCGCCCTTGAAATCGTCGGAAACCGTCACCTTGTCGAGCAGGCGCGGAATCCCCGCGTCGACGGGCTTCGCGGCGGAAACGGCACACGCGGACACTATGCGCGCGGAGCCTACGTTATTCGAGACAAGCGCCGCCACCGCGAGCTTCGCGGCCTCCGCGTCCTTCACCACGACTGCGTCGAGCCAGCTGCGCAGAGCGGCCTCGAGGGCGGTGCGGTATTCGGCCGGCGCGTTGAACCTGTCGGCCAGAGAGCCGACAACCGTCCCGGCCGGAAGCCCAAGTGTGCCGTCGAGGAGAGCCTTCGCGCCTTCGGCGAAGCCTCCGCCTGCCTCGTCGCTCTCCAGAAGCGCAAGCTGGGCCTCCTTCGCGGCGGCGTCGGACTGCATCTTCCCGAAGTTCGCGCGCAGGTCGTCAAGCTCGGCGGCGAACGCCGCGCGGGATTCCTCTGCCGCCGCCTCCGCCTCCGCAAGCTCGGCCTCGGAGGTCTTGGCGGCCTCGAGGCGCGCCTTTACGTCCGCAAGGTTCCCGGCCGCCTTTTCGCTTGCGGCCTTCCACTGCGCCTCTTCCGAGGCGAGCCTCTCGCGGCGCACGATCTCGGCGTGCGCGCGCGCCTCTAGCTCCGCCAGCTCGGAGCGTATCTCGCCGCTCCTGCGGTCGCACGCAACGGATTCGGCGCGCGCCTGCTGGAGGGACGCTCGCAGCGCGTCCAGCTTGGCGGACGCCTCGTTGAAGGTCTTCTCCGCGTCGGCGAGCTCCGCCTTCGCGGTTTCGATTCCCTGGTCAAGAAGCTGGCTCTTCTGCGCGAGCGACTCGAGCTGCATAGCGAGCTCTTCGAGCTGCGTGCGCGTGTCGTTCACCTCGCGGCCGTCGCGTTCCAGGAACGAGTAGTACTCCGCTATGCGGCTTTCGTTGACTGAAATGACTTCCTGCGCGCGGGAGTACGCGCTGTCCGCGGCAGCGGCCTCTGCGGCGATCGCGGCAAGGCGCTCCTCCGCAGCGTGGATCTCGGCGTGGAGGTTCTGGGATTCGCGCTCGGCCTGGGCAACTGCCTCCGCCGCGGCGGCTATGGCCTCGCCGGCGATGCGCTGGTTGTTTACGTTGTCCTCAAGCTGCTTGTTGAAATCCGCGATGCGGCGCTTCGAGAGGAACACGTCGAGCCCGCGAAGCTCGTCGCGCAGCTCCTTGTAGCGCTTCGCCTTGCCCACCTGGCGCTGCAGCGAGCCGATCTGGCGCTTCATCTCGCGAAGGACGTCCGCCTCGCGCACGAGGTTCTGCTCCGTCTGCTCGATCTTGCGGAGCGCCTCCTTGCGGTCCGCCTTGAACTTCGTGATGCCAGCGGCCTCCTCGAACACGGCGCGGCGGTCTTCGGGACGGAGGGAGAGGATCGCGTCGATCTGGCCCTGGGCCATCACGGAGTAGGACGACGTTCCTATGCCGGTGCCCATGAAGAGGCGCTTGATGTCCTTGAGGCCGCAGCGCACCTTGTTGAGGAAGTACTCGCCCTCGCCGCTGCGGTACACGCGGCGAGTCACGGTGACTTCGTGATATTCGGTGCCGAGCTCCTTCTCGCAGTCGGCGAAGGTGATGGAGACCTCGCAGAGGCCGAGCGGCTTGCGCGTGTCGGTTCCGTTGAAGACTACGTCTACGAGCTTGGAGCAGCGGAGCGCCGTGGGACGCTGCTCGCCGAGCACCCAGCGGATCGCGTCCGAGACGTTCGACTTCCCGCAGCCGTTGGGGCCGACGATGGCGATCATGCCGGGCTCGAACGTCAGGCGCGTCTTGTCGGCGAAACTCTTGAAGCCGACTATGTCAAGTTGCTTGAGGTACACTGTAAAGCTTCCGTGTGCGCGCGGCCCTACCGCGCCGTTTTCTTTTCGGTAATTTTACCAAAAACGCCCCGCGCGGACAATACCCGTGTTCGCCGCCCAGCCGCCGGGCTATTCGGCGGCGGGCGCGAAGGATACGGGGTCGGAAGCGATGGAATCTGCGACCGGACCGGATTCTGGGTCCGGGCCGCCGTCTTCGCCTTCGTCGTGCCTGAGCGCGGCGGCGAAATCGGCAATCGCCTGGACCTGGACGGCCTTTATGTCGACGTCGAACCGGAAGTCGGGGTTCTTGGCCTTGTACTTATCCACGCACCTGGAGACGTACTCAGACAACGCCTTCCCCTGTAGGCTTACCGCGAAATTGCCGCTGCGGTACTCCTCCAGCAGGTCGAAGAAATCCCAGTCGGCGTATTCCTCGCGCACAAACCCCTGTATGCAGTCGTTCAGGAAGTCGCACACGAGTCCGTAGCGCGAAAGCCCCTGCTTTGTCGACGGCGGCTGGTTGACCTTGTCGCGGTATATCACCATGCACTCGACGGCATAGACGGCGTTTGTGTCCGGAACGGTTATCTTCGAGGGCTGCATCACGACGACTGTCGGCTCGGCGAAGATGTACTCTCCGATGCAGGTGATCTTGACGTCGCCGTTCTCGTTCTGGACCCCGCCGATCTTCTTGGGCGCCGCAAAAGCGGCGGACGCAACCGCGACAAGCAATGCTACCGCTACTCCCTTCATTTCCCTCTCGCTCCCTGTTTCATGATTATGAATTCAGTGTCCTGATCGTCGTCATCTCCATCGTCGACGCCCTTTTCCCTACTTATGCCGGCGCCGGGCTCTGCTGACACGGCAGGCGCGCTTTTCGCGATGGAAGCAACGTAGATCGCGGCAAGAACGGCAACGGCCGCCAATACCGCGGCAACGGCGACCAGCTTCGCGCCAAGAGTGCGCCTGGCTGCCCCGGGCCTCCGCGAAAGCATCATCGGCACGGCCGCAATCCCGCCTTCCGGCAGGCGGTCGGAAGGACGCTCCGCGCAGAGCCGCTCCATTACGGCGGGCCACGGGAGGTCGTATCCGGCGAGCATGTCGAGGACCTTCGTGCCGCGCTCGTACCAGATTCCCGTGAGCAGCCGGAACACGAGCACCCCGAGCGCCCACGCGTCCGAGGCGGGGGGGGCGGAAGCAGGGACAGGGCGCCTGAGCTCCGGCGCCAGGTAATGCCCGGTGCCG
>CAMORM010000147.1 GCA_946623785.1 uncultured Verrucomicrobiota bacterium | reverse complement strand
GCCTGCCCGACTACCGCACGCACGCCAACACGATGTGGGGCGAGGGGCACGGGCGCGCCATCTCGGCCGATCCGACGAACCCCGACATCATCTACCTCGGCATCGACGGCGACCCTGAGAAGGGCAACGCTGGCGGCGGGGTGTTCAAGTCGACCGACGGCGGACACAACTGGAGGCAGCTCCCCAACCAGCCCGGCTCGCGCCGCATGATGTACGGCATCAAGGTCGACCCCACGAACCCGAAGCGCATCGTGTGGGGCGCGTGCGGGGCCACGTCCGGAGTTTACGTGTCGGAGGATGCCGGCGAGAGCTGGACGAAGGCCCCGAACCTCGGCGACTGGATATTCAACGTGGAGGTGAGCGCTAAGGGCGTTGTCTACGCCGGCGGAAACCAGCTCTACCGCTCCGACGACCACGGAAAGACGTTCCGCGCCGTGACGAACCTCAAGGGCGTAACGGTGGTCGGCATCACGTGCGATCCCGCGGACGAGAATCGCATGTGGATCTCGGCCTCCACATGGGACGGCAACAGGGCGGGCGGAATCTACGAGACGACCGACGGCTGCAGGACATGGACGGACATCACGGGCGACAACCCGTACCCGAAGCCGCTCATCGTCCGCTACAACGCCACGACGCGCGAGCTCTGGGCCGCCGGTCCCGGCGCATTCAAGACGCGCCGTTAAGCGGCCTTGTGTTCTGATTTTCCGGCAAAAAGAAAAGCCCGCGCAAGCGGGCTTTTTCTTGTAATGGTTGCCTCGCAGGGACTCGAACCCCAACAAGCAGAATCAGAATCTGCTGTGCTACCATTACACCACGAGGCAATGTGCTGAAACGGCGTGTATTATAGTATTTCTCGGTGGGCAAAGGCAAGCGCGAAAAGAAAAAAAATAACGCTTTGCCTGTTAGGGGGCATTTGGGTATAATACCCAGACAAGGAGTATAATAAAATGACGATGAGGAGTCTTGCGGCCGTCGCCGCAATGTTTGGAGTCGCCGCGTGCAGTGGGGCGGACCTCGGCAGATATATGCTGCCCGATGCCGATGCAATGCTGGTGACCGTCGGCGATTCCACGAAGGAGGGCGCGTTCTCGAAGGAGTTCGGGTCGTCGGTTTCCGGCCTCAAGGTGGAGGACCTGCTCAAGGGCGATGTGGAGAAGGGTATCGCGAAGAATCCCGACGTTCAAGAATACGCCTTGCTTGTCACCGGAGGGGTGACGCGCGTGGAGACGGCCATATCCATCAAGGCAGTCCCCGGTCCCAACGGCGACCCGGAGGTCGACGTCTCCATAGCGTCTGTCGGGTTCAAGAACATAGACAGGCTTTTCCAGAAGCTTGCGGCGGACTATCCAGAGGAGGTCAAGCTCGAAGATGGCGTCCTTTCCCCCGTAAAGCAGGACGATGTTCCGGCGAAGGCATGGGTTGAGGACGGGGTTCTCCGGATCGCGGCCGGGAAGACGGCTACGGCCAGCAAGGCCGCCGCGGCGTCTCCCTTCGCGCCCGGCTCAGCGTTCGACCGCCTTCTCGCGAAGTCGTCCGGCAACTACTCGTACGCCGGGCTGCGCATAAAGGACCTCGTGGACCTGGTGAAGCGCTTCACGCCCCCTGAGCAGTTCGAGAAGATGAAGAAGGACGACGACGTGGCGGCGTACCTCAAGCTCCGCAGCGCCGGCGTCGACCTTTTCGAGGACGAGACAGAGCCGCTCCTTGACATAATGGTGTCCCTGAAGTTCGACACCGAGGATACGGCGACGGACGTCGCCGAGAAAATAGCCGGATACAAGCAGCTCGGGCTTGCGACGATAAAGGAGTCCTCGGACGCGATCGACAAGGAAAACGCCGAAAAGCTTACGAAGCTCCTGAACGGCGTGAAGATCGCCACGCTCGGTCCAGAGCTGCGCGTGAAGATATCCGTGGATGCGCGCGACCTCGGGTCGTCGATCAAGAAGGCGGCCGAGTCGAAGTAGGCAAGGGATGGCGTCAATCGCCGGAGATACAAGGAGGACGACATGTCAGAGTCTGCAGCCAATCCGATGCTCGGCACGCTCATATTCGCGTGCGGCGGACTTGCGGGCGCGGTTTTCGCGGTGCCCTTCAGGAAGGTGAAGGGGTGGGCGTACGAGAGCTACTGGCTGGTGTACGCGATAACGGGCCTCGTGCTCTTCCCGCTTGCGCTCGCGCTCACAACGGTGCCCGACTTCTTCGGCGTCATTTCGCGCACCCCCGTCAAGACGATTCTCGCCTGCGCCGGATTTGGCGCACTCTGGGGGATAGGCGGACTCACGTGGGGACTCATGATCCGCTACCTCGGCGTGGGCCTCGGGCTTGCGATAGGCTGCGGACTCTGCTCCGCCACAGGCACGCTCCTTCCGCCCATCTTCAAGGGCGAGGTCGCGTCTCTCCTTTATGACGCCCATGGCCAGATGGTGACGGCGAAGCTGTTTACGCTGATTGGAGTCGCGGTTTCCCTGCTCGGCATCGTCTTCGTGGGGCTTGCCGGAAAGTCGAAGGAAGGCGAGCTCCCCGAGGAGGAGAAGAAGAAGGCCGTCGCCGAGTTCGACTTCAGGAAGGGCATCATCGTGGCGCTCATCTCGGGAGTGTTCTCCGGGTGCATGAACTTCGGCCTCCAGAACGGCTGGTGGACCGACGCCTCGGGCGCGAAGTGCTCGATGGACGCGCTCGCCAAGGCCGTCAACACGGGCGACTGGTGGACGGGTATGCCAGTGCTGGTGGTCGTGCTGTGGGGCGGGTTCCTCGTCAACCTCTGCTGGTGCCTCTTCATGAACGCGAAGAACAAGACGTTCGGCGACTACGCGAAGGCGGCATCCCCCGCCGGTCTCGGGGTGGTCTTCTGGTCGGGACTCGCAGGCGTGATCTGGGCGTGCCAGTTCGCGTTCCTCAAGATAGGCGAGCCGCTCTGCGGCGACATGGCGTACGTTGGGTTCGCGATACTCATGGGCGCAAGCGTGATGTTCTCGTCGCTGCTCGGCATATTCCTCGGGGAATGGCGGGGCACCGGATCCAAGACGAAGGGCTTCCTCGCGGTCGGCCTGGCGCTGCTGGCCGTGTCCATCGCGCTGCCCGTCGTGACGCACTGACACTTCAACCGCTTAATCCAGGAACGGCAAATGAAATACCATCTTGCGATAGACATCGGGGCGTCCTCGGGCCGCCACATCCTCGGCTGCGTCGATAACGGGAAGATCGTGCTGGAGGAAATATACCGCTTCGAGAACCGGCAGATCCGGCACGACGGCCACGACTGCTGGGATCTCGTCGCGCTCGCGAAGTCAGTCCTAGACGGCATCAAGAAGTGCAGGGAGCTCGGCAAAATCCCCGAGACGGTCGGCATAGACACGTGGGGCGTGGACTTCGTGTTGATCGGCAAGGACCTAATGCCAGTGAGCGACATGGTCGCGTACCGCGACGCGCGCACGCAGGGCATGGACGAGGTGGTCGAGAAGGTCATCTCCAAGGAAGACCTCTACGGGCGCTGCGGCATACAGAAGATGGCGTTCAACACGATCTACCAGCTCACGGCGCTCAAGCGCGAGCACCCCGAGCAGCTCGACGCCGCAGAGCGGTTCCTCATGGTGCCGGACTACCTCAACTTCGTGCTCAGCGGCAAGATGGTGAACGAGTACACCAACGCCACCACAACTAACCTCGTGAACGCCGCCAGGAAGGACTGGGACTTCGAGCTCATCGAGATGCTCGGCCTCCCGAAGGCCGTCTTCGGCCAGCTTGCGATGCCAGGCACGGTGATCGGACACTTCACCGCCGCGGTGCAGGACGTGGTCGGATTTGACGCAAAGGTCATCCTCCCCGCCACGCACGACACCGGCAGCGCGTACCTCGCCGTGCCCGCTCGCGACGAATACGCCGTGTACCTTTCCAGCGGCACGTGGTCGCTCCTCGGCGTGGAGAACAAGGAGCCGATCACCACGCCCGAGTCGTGCGCGGCGAACTTCACGAACGAGGGCGGCGCGTGGCACCGCTTCCGCTACCTCAAGAACATCATGGGGCTCTGGATGATCCAGTCCGTGCGCCGCGAGCTCAACGGAGTCTCGTACGTGGAGGGCAAGGAGATCGCCGCGGTTCCGCTGACAGACTGGGAGAAGGGCCGCGAATACGGCTTCGGCGAGCTCTCGGACCTCGCCCGCGCTGCGTCCGCGTTCGACTCGGCGGTCGACGTGAACGACCAGCGCTTCCTCTCGCCGGCGTCGATGATCGCCGAGGTCCGCAAGGCCTGCGAAGAGGGCGGGCAGAAGGTCCCCGCGACGATCGGCGAGCTGATGCGGTGCATGTACCTCTCTCTTGCGAAGTGCTATGCGGACGCAATCGCCACGCTTTCTAGGATGAACGGGAAGAAGTACACCTCGCTCAACATAGTAGGCGGAGGCAGCAAGGACTCGTACCTCAACGAGCTCACGCGCGACGCGACCGGGCTCGAGGTGTTCGCCGGCCCGACCGAGGGCACCGCGATAGGCAACCTCGTGGTGCAGTTCATCGCGTCCGGCGAGTTCGCCGACCTCGCGGCTGCGCGGAAGGCCATTGCGGAGTCTTTCGACGTGAAGAAGGTCTGAACACCATCCGCCTTCGCCAAGGCTGCGGCGGACAAGCCCAACCACCCAACCACTTAACCACCCAACCACCTAACCACCTAACCACTTAACCACCTAACCACTTAACCACCCAACCACTTAACCACAACAAGGAGAACAGATGAGCTACAAAGAGGCACAGAAGGCGTACGCCAAGCTCGGCGTCGACACGGAGAAGGCGATCAAGGCCCTCCAGAAGATCAAGATATCGATGCACTGCTGGCAGGGCGACGACGTTGGCGGGTTCGAGACGACAGGCGGCGCCTCGGGCGGAATCCAGACGACCGGCAACTACCCCGGCAAGGCGCGCACGCCGCAGGAGCTGATGGCGGACGTCGACTTCGCGATGGGCCTCATCCCCGGCAAGCACCGCCTCAACCTGCACGCGTGCTACGGCATCCACAAGGACAAGGTCGTTGACCGCGACAAGCTCGGCCCCGAGCAGTTCAAGCCGTGGGTCGACTGGGCGAAGAAGCGCGGCATCGGGCTCGACTTCAACCCCACGTACTTCTCCCACCCGAAGGCGGCTGACGGGCTTACGCTCTCCAACCCCGACCCGAAGATCCGCGCGTTCTGGGTGAAGCACGGCATCCAGTGCCTCAAGATCGCCGAGTACTTCGGCAAGGAGCTCAAGTCGCCCTGCACCATCAACTTCTGGATGCCGGACGGCTACAAGGACGAGCCCTCGGACCGCCTCGGGCCGCGCCAGCGCATGGCAGACTCGCTCGACAAGATCTTCAAGTACAAGTACAACAAGAAGCTCGTCGTGCCGACGCTTGAGTCCAAGCTCTTCGGCATCGGCGTGGAGAGCTACACCGTGGGCTCGCACGAGTTCGTGATGGGCTACGCGATGAAGCGCGGCATCCTCGGGCTCCTCGACATGGGCCACTTCCACATCTCGGAGAACGTCGCCGACAAGATCAGCTCGTTCCTCATGTTCTACGGCAAGGTCGCGTTCCACATCTCGCGCCCGGTGCGCTGGGACTCGGACCACGTGATCCGCCAGGACGACGCGCTTCTCGGCGCGGCGCGCGAGATCGTGCGCATGGGGCCGGAGAACTTCATCGTCGCCCTCGACTACTTCGACGCCTCGATCAACCGCGTGGCCGCGTGGGTGCTCGGCATGCGCAACATGCAGAAGGCGCTTCTCTCCGCGCTGCTTGAGCCTTCGGCGCTTCTCAAGAAGCTCCAGGAGTCGGGACGCTTCACCGAGCAGCTCGTGCTGCAGGAGGAGATAAAGAACTATCCCGCCGGAGCGGTCTGGGAGGAGTTCTGCAGGCGCGCGAACCAGCCCGCCGGCGAGGAGTGGCTTGCGGACGTGGCGAAGTACGAGCAGAACGTGCTCTTCAAGCGCGTGTAGCGCGGCTTTTTCGAACTGAAACTGAAAACACAGGAAACAACAAGGAGTAACAATGGTAAACCAGGCTGTCTATGACGAACTGATGAAGAAGTTCGAGTCCCACTTCGGCTGCAAGCCGGCCGTCGTCTCGTACGCCCCGGGGCGCATCGAGGTGCTCGGCAACCACACCGACTACAACGAGGGCT
>CAMORM010000146.1 GCA_946623785.1 uncultured Verrucomicrobiota bacterium | reverse complement strand
AGCCGCTTCGCGTCCTTGGCGTCGACCCGCCCTTCCGCGATCGCCCGCCTCTCCGCCGGGTCGCGGACGTTCGAGATGTTCTTGCCGAGCGTGAGCGGAAGCACCGGCTGGTTCTCGAACCTCCAGCCGTTGAAAAGGTCGCGGTCCGTAAGCGGGCCCGGCATGAAGAAGAGCCCGCCGCCGCTGTTCACATAGCCCGCGAGGCTCGCCATCAGCGGCTCCGGGAGGCGCGGGACGTTCATGAGCACCACGGCCGCGAAGCCGCCGAACCCGGAGCGCCTTCCGGCAACCGTGATGTCCTCCACCTTCGTGTCGAGAAGGAACCCCTTCTCGGCCGAACCGCCGCCCTCCTGCGCGGGCTGCCCTTGCTGCGCGGGCTGCGTCCCATTCGCCGCGACGAGGTGCTCGAGCTCCGGCCTCAGGGCGAGCGCCACGTACGTCGACCCCCGGCGGAACGGATCAGCGTTCGACTCGCCGTCGACCACAAGGACCTTGAGGGACTGCATCACGGGCAGCACGTACCTGTACGTGTCGTCGGCCGGCAGGTCGTCCTCGGAATCCACGCGCGCCGTTATCATCGTTCCACCAGGTGTCTTGAAGCGGTACGGGAAGCTGAAGGTCTGGCTCTCGCCCGGCTCGAGCTGGCGCAGGTTCGCCGCCGAGCGGGTGTCGCTGCCGATGGACACCGACACGCCGTTCGGCGTCACCGCCTCCGTTCCGGCGTTCACCACCGTCACGTTGATCTTCACCTCGCGGTCCGTACCCACTACGCCGCGCGACGGACGCACCTCGCTCACCGCCAGGTTGCGGATGGAGGTCGGCAGCGGAAGCGTGCGCCAGACTATAACAGGAGCGGACTTGAGCTGCGAGAAGACGCGCCTTATCGTGCGCCAGCGGTCCGTGTAGTCCAGCTGCCAGCCCACGGTCTGCCCGTCCCCGATGATCACGATCTGCTTAACTGCGTTGTGGCCGGACGCCAGCGTAACCGCGGCGGCCGTGAGGTTGGGGGCGATCTGCATCGTCCCGTTCGCCGGCACAAGCCTCTCGAGCGTGTTCATGAGCACGCGCTTGTCCGCTATCGGCACCGGGTTGAGCACCTGCGGCACAGGGCCGCCGAGGATCACGGCGAAGGCCGTGCCGCGCGGCGCCTCCTCGATGTACTTGCGGGCCTCCGCCACGCCGCGCTCGAAGTTGCTCTTACCATCGTGGACCATTGACATCGACGACGAGCCGTCGACTATCAGCGCGATGTCCTTCGAAGCGCCGAGCCCGAACCGCTTCAGGTTGAGGTGGCGCTCGAACATCACGGCCGCCATCGCGAGCGCGAAGAGGAGGATTCCGCCGGCCATCATGTTCCGCCGCCACTTCGGATAGCGCCAGAGCGCGAACGACACGCCGAAGAGCGTGATCGAAAGGAGCAGAAGCGGCATCACGACGGCCCACGGCACCGGGCTGTCGGGGCGAACGAACGGGCGGGCGAACGCAAGCGCGGCGAGCGCGGGGATGAGGCAGCGGCATGCAAGCAGCAGGATGTCCTCGAGCAGCACCCTCCTCTTGCGGCGCTTCATCGTGAGGTCCAGGAACATCCACGCGCCCCAGCGCACGACCGAAACGTTCTTGCGCGTCAGAAGCTGGATGACGACGGGTATCGCCACCGCGCCTAGCCCGAAAAGCATGAGGATGTTCACGAACTGCATCTGAAGTCTCCTCTCAGCCCCCGGAACGCCTTCTGCTGAGGTACTCGGTCAGCACGTTCTCGAACGGCGTCTTCGTGTTTATCGGCACGTAGTCGGCGTTCATCTTCCTCACGCCGTCGCCGATCTTCTTGAGGAACATGTTGACCTGCTCGAGGTACCCTGCGCGTATCGCCTTCGCGTCGAGCATCAGGCGCGCATCAGACTCCAGGTCGCTGAAGTGCATGTGGCCGTCGAAGTTGAAGTGCAGCTCCTCCTCGGCCATAGTGTGCAGCACCACGATCTCGTGCTTGCGGTAGTTGAAGTGGTGCAGAGCCTTTAGGAGCGCGTCCGTGTCCGGGTCGAACAGGTCCGAGATGATTACGACAAGCCCGCGAGAGGGTATTCGCTCCGCTATTTCGTCGAACACAGGCGCAGGCGCCGTGTCGCCGCCGCACTTCGCGCTGTCCATGAACTCGAGGATGCGGCGGACCTGGGAGGCCTGCGACTTCGCCGGCAGGTACTGGCGTATGCGGCTGTCGAAGAGGACAAGCCCAACGGCGTCCTGCTGGCCCGCAAGCATGTACGAGAGCCCCGCCGCGAGATAGCGCGCGTAGTCGAACTTGGAAAGCCGCCTCCCGGCGAACATCGCGGCCGACTCGCCCGCGTACGCCATCGAGCCGGAGCAGTCGAGGAGTATCGTAGCCCTTAGGTTGGTCTCCTCCTCGTACTGGCGGATGTAGAGCCTGTCCTTCCTGGCGAGCACCTTCCAGTCGAGGTTCCTGAGGTCGTCGCCGGGAACGTACTGGCGATGCTCTGCGAACTCGACCGAGAAGCCCTTCTTCGGGCTGCGGTGCTTTCCGGATATGAAGCCGTTCTTCATCGTGCGCCCGAAGAACTCGCAGCGCGCAATCGTGGCAGTGGTTGCGGGAGGCAGCCACTTCATGTATCCGGGCTGGTTGTCGATGCCCATTCGGCTCCTCGGTTATATGTCGAGGCCAACGTCAGGCTTGAGCGCCTTGAGGAGCATGTTGACGATGTCGTCGGAAGTGACGCCCGCGGCCTCCGCCGCGAAAGTCGTGATCACGCGGTGGCGGAGAACCGGCATGGCCACGGCGGACACATCGCCCATCGTGGTGTGGTGGCGTCCATGCAGGATCGCGCGGGCCTTTGCCGCCGTGATGAGCGATATGCCGGCGCGCGGACCGGCTCCCCAGCCGACAAGCTCCTTCACGAAGTCGGGCGCGTCTGGCTCCTTCGGGCGCGTGGCGCGCGCCAGGTTGCAGGCGTACTCGATCACGTGCGGGGCCACGGGAACGCGCTTGACGACGTCCTGCAGCTTGATGACCGTGTCGCCGTCGAGGATCTTGTCGAGCTGCGTCTTCGCGCCCGACGTGACGTTGCGGATGATCGTCATCTCGTCGTCGTGCGCCGGGTACTTGACTATGATGTTGAAGAGGAAGCGGTCCATCTGGGCCTCGGGGAGCGGATACGTTCCTTCCTGCTCGATCGGGTTCTGCGTCGCGAGCACAAAGAACGGCTCGGGGAGGTCGTAGGTGTGCGAGCCCACCGTGATGTGGTGCTCCTGCATGGCCTCGAGGAGCGCGGCCTGCGTCTTCGGCGGGGTTCGGTTGATTTCGTCCGCGAGGAGCATGTTGGTGAAGACAGGCCCCTCGACGAAGCGGAACTTGCGCTCGCCCGAGGCCTTGTCCTCCTCGAGCACGTCCGTGCCGGTGATGTCGGACGGCATCAGGTCCGGCGTGAACTGCACGCGCTTGAACCTGAGGTCGAGCACCTTCGAGAGCGTTGCGATGAGGAGCGTCTTGGCAAGCCCCGGCACGCCCATCAGCAGCGCATGGCCGCGCGCGAAAACAGCGGTGAGCACTTCCTCGATCACCGGCATCTGCCCGATGACCACCTTCGAGAGCTGATCCTTCGCCGCGGTGTACTTCTCGTTGAGGAGCTCGATGAGCGCGACGTCGTCCCTGGACATCTCCGGCGGGGGCGTGTTGTCGATGTGCAGCACGGGCGCCTTCCAGTCGCTCTTCTTCTCCTCCTTCTTCGGGGGCTCGGCCTTCTGCTCCTTCTTGGCAGGCTCCTGCCTCCTGGGCTCGGCCTTCTTCGGCTCAGGCTTCTTGGCCGCCGGCTTGGGAGCCGGAGGGGGGGGAGGCGCGGGCGGCGCGGAAACCGTGGAGTCGCAGATGAAGCTCGCGTCGACCTCGCCTATGCGCAGCTTGTCGCCGTTGTTGATCACGGCGGCCGCGATGCGCGCGCCGTTCACGAACGTGCCGTTCGTGCTTCCGAGGTCCGTAAGGGTCCACACGCCGTCCTGCTGCGCCAGCGCGCAGTGAGAGCCCGACACGCTCCCGTGCTGAAGGGGCAGCTCGTTCGCCTCGGCGTTCCGGCCTATCCGGACCCCTGTTTCGGGAATCTGCACCACGCTCGTCTGATCACCTATGCGCAACACCAGCTTTGCGGACATCTTGCAATCTCCAAATTGGTTTAAAAACACTGGATGAATTATAGCAAAACACGCGCGTTCGGACAACCCCCGGACACCCCCCAATGCGGGGGGAGGGGGCGGAATTTGCCATAGGCACTGGACGTGAGGTCACTGCCCAAGGTGAAGCGCCTTGCGGACCGCGCCGCCGAACGCCTTTGCTAGATGCATCATGCCCCAGTCGTTCGGATGGCAGCCGTCAACCGTGCCCTCCAGGTCCCCTGCGTACATTCCGGCCTTCGGCAGGTACACTAGGTTCCCCCAGCCCTCCGCCACAAGCTTGTCGTAAAGGGACTTGATGTACCTGTCCTTTGCGTTCGGCCCGCCGCAGTATACGTCGCACGACTCAGCCATGACGATCGGGACGTCCGGCCGCTTCGCGCGAAGGTTCCTGATGAACGGCTCGTAGTTCTCCTCGACATTCCGGCCGGGACGCCCCCCGTGCGACACCGAGTTCATGTTCCAGAGGCAGTCCAGCACATAGCAGCTGGCGTCGATGCGGGCGAGATGCTCGCTCATCTCGAACTCCATGACGCCCGACCCAGAGAACCCGAGGTTCACGACAGGCACGTCCAGGTCTCGTCCGATTATGTTCACGAACGAAAGGCCCGGACGAGAACAGCATCCGCCGTGCGTAATCGACGTGCCGTAGAAAACCACCGGCTTGTCTATCCCGCTCTTGCGCGGCTCCAGCGCAGACACCGACGCATTCGTCTCGATTCCGAGCGAAAACGACCTGATCCCGTTGTATAGCGGAAGGTTCACGAGGCACGGCGTTCCTGGAGTCCAGCCCATGTCCATGCTGCCGCCCTTCGCCGACGTGATTCGACCCGTCCTCACGTAGAGCCAGCGTCCCTTCGCCGCGTCGAAGCGGTACACGTCGATTCCGCTCACGCCAGTGGACGGCATGTGGTCCATCGAAAGCCCGCCGTTGTACGGCACCCACTTGAACGCGAGCTTGCGCGAATCCGTCGAGAACCGGAACATCATGCCGGAGGTGTGGTGCTTCATGGCACGGACGCCTCCGTTGACGTTAGTCGTCACGCCAGCCGGAAGGCGGTCGTAGTAGTGCTCCGTGTCGTTGAACGCCCGCCCTTCGATAGGAAGGAGCGTGCCGTCGATCCACTTCAGTCCATTCGTGACGACAATCCCCTCCACGACCATCTTGCGGTCGTGCTTTGCGATTTCCGCCTGGTCTGCCTGCACTGCGAGCACCGCGACGGCGACAACAACCCATAGTATGGTTTTCATCCTGCGTCTCCTTCCTTGAAACCCTCTGCCATCCGGTTCAGGACTACTCGAGCATTATGCCGCGGAACTTGGCAATGTCATTCTCGGTGAACCCGAGCGAGAGGACATACTTCTCGAGGCGCTCGCGCACCGTGTTTGCCGGGTAGTGCTCCTTGAAGCATTCCACGAGGTGGTCGTAGCGCTTGCTGTGGCAGAAGTCGGCGCTACGGTTCCAGAAGCCGGTCACCTCCCAGTCGAGCGCGAGCTGGTCTTCGTCGACCCCCAGAAGCCCGTTGAGGATGTAGGCGACGGCTCCGGTGCGGTCCTGTCCGGCGATGCAGTGGAAGTCGATCGGGTAGTTCCTCTCGTCCAGGAAGACGCGGAAGACCTTCGCAAAAGCCTTCTTGCCGGCGTCGCCGGTCATGCCGCCGTAGGCAGAGGAGGAAATGTGCTCCCAGCGGACGCTGGGCCCGAGCGGCGAGCCCGTCATCCCGAAGCATTCCCTGTCGGACCTCAAGTCGATGTCCGTCTTGATCCCGAAGCGGGTGCGGATATACTCGCCTCTCTCGCCCTCGACGCGGCTCTCGCCCGGCTCGCGCCCCTTGACTACCTTGGGCGCGCCGCCCGCCTTGACAACATCCCTCGCGCGCTTCACGCGGGACGAGAGGAACTTGGCCAGCGGCTCGTTCTCATGGCGCTTGCACCAGTCGAGGTACTCCTTGTCTTTGAGGTCCATCGTCTTCGGGTCGGCCTGCCAGGCGAGCAGC
>CAMORM010000145.1 GCA_946623785.1 uncultured Verrucomicrobiota bacterium | reverse complement strand
GATGCACACGCACAGCTCTTTGTTGTTGTCACTCATTCCTCTTCTCCTTCCTCTTGCGCTTCCCAGCAACTGCCTCCGCAGTAGTGCAGATCCACGCACTGCCCGTCATGCGCGCAGGTGTAGCACGTCCGCGCCACCTTGCGCGGTAGCATCTCCTCCGGGATTGCGTCCCACAATGCCTGTTCGCTTTCAGGAATCAGCATTTCCCGGCCTCCTCTCCATCATCCTCGTCGCACGGCGTGGGCCATTTCATGTCTGCCCAATGCGCGATGCACGCGCCCACGCCCATGCACGTGATGCACAGGAGCATGAGTCCGCCGACACTTAATGTCACTTCTTCCATCATCGTTCTCTCCGTTTTCCTTGTTTGGTAGGCGGAGCGGCTTTTCGTACCGCTCCTGGCGCGCGGTCGGCGCGCACGTCCGGAGGTGGAGCATTGCCCCCGGCGACGTTCCTCCTAGAAGGGCATTGGGTTCTCGATCTCCTCCTTCAGCTTCCACCAGTCCTCTGGCGTGAACCGGCTCTCCGCCTTGCCGAAGCCCTTGATGTAGTTGAACCACGCCGTGGTGTCCTTCGAGGGCACGGCACGGCAGTACGCCGCCCAGCAGTCGGCCTTCGTGGCGGCGTAGGCTGGCGCGGGCGGCTCTCCGGGCGGCGGAGGCGGGAGGGCGGCGGACTTCGGCGCGGGCGCGCTCTCGGCCACGTCGAAGAACCCGCCGAAGTGGGAGCGGATTCCGGCGCGGGCGGCGGAGGTGTCCGGCTGCGGCGCGGACTTGCGGTCCCTCGGGTTCGTCCACTTCGCCTTTGCGCGCATCCTGCCGTTCCACTCCTCGTGGACGCAGGTGACGCGGACGATGGTGGCGTAGAACTCATCGCGGCAGTCGGTGAACCACATGGCGCGCTTGGGATCCCAGCCGGGGCACCAGTCGAGGATGTGCTTCATGGCCCTGTAGGTCTTGGGGCAGACGTCCTTGAGGTACTCGATGTCCTTGCCGCGGCACTTTGCGAGGTTCTGCGCCTCCTCGGCGGCGGCGATGAGGTAGGTCTTGCTGATGGCCTCCCAGCCGTCCATGCCGTCGGGGAGCGGGGTCTCCGCGCCGGTCTCGACGTCGAAGTTGCCGAGGGTGCCGTCGCGGTCGCAGACGCCCCACACGACGGTGAGGTTGAGGTTGCCGGAGCGCTCGTTGATCGCGACCTCGTGCCAGCGCGGGCGGGCGTAGTACTCCTTGTCCGCGAGCTGCGCGTTGCTGTAGGTCTTCTTTTCGTTCTGTTCGTTCATTGGCGTATCTCCTTTCACTCGGCTGCCGGGGGCGGAAGTTCGGCGGGCGCGTCGGCGTCAGGCTCGGCGGCGCTTGCGGGCGGCTCGGCTGGCGGCGGCATCGCGGGAGCGGGGGCGGAAAGCCCCAGCACGGCGTTGATGTCGAACTCGTCGAGGTAGGCGACGGAGAACCCGCGCCTTGACTTGCTGGTGACGCCGACGAAGTCCTCCGCGTGCTCCTCCGTTGGCTGGCCGAGGACGATCCGCCGCCCGGTCTTCACGACGTGGCGCTCGTCCTTGCGCAGGGTCTCCCACTTGATGAACCACACCTCGCCGTGGACCTCGGCGGCGCGCGAGCGGATGGAGTTCTTGCCGGAGTTGGGGTCGTTCAGCCTCGGCTGGTGCTTCACGTCGATGCCGTCGGAGGGGTCGTCCTTCTCCTTGACGCAGTCGTGGCAGAGGTCGATGAAGTTCACGCCTTCGGCGGCGAGGTAGCCCATGTAGCCCTCGAAGCGGGTCCACATTGCGTACTTCGCGCTGTCCGCGCCTCCGCCGCCCAGCTCCTTCTCGTCCTTGAGGGGCGGGAGGGCGGTGTCGCTGAAGGTGACCATGCCGTAGCCCTCCTTGGCCTTGCGGCAGTGGGTGGCGATGTAGCGCCAGAACATGGTCTCAAGGGCGGTGAGGGAGTCCACAACCACGTTGTCGTACTCCTTCACGCGGTCGGCGGCGAGATAGCTTTCCATCTGCTCCCAGCCGTTCGGCTCGACCTTGACGATGTTCGGCGGCAGTTCGTCGAAGAGGTCGTCGAGCGACCCTTCGAGGTCGAAGAACAGGGTCTTGCCCTGGAGCTTCGTGGCGAGGGTGGTCTTGCCGACCCCTCCCTCGCCGTAGATGAGGACGCGCTTGCCGCGCTTGCGGAACGCTGGCGCGGGCGTCTTGGTGCTTGCGGTGGCTTTCGTTGCCATGATCGTATGCTCCTATTCTTTTCTTGTTTTTGGTTGTTGACTAAATCACGCGAAGTCGACCTTCGCGGCTGGCGCGGGATCGGCGGGGCCGTGGTTCTCGAACGCGAGCCCCATCTCGTTGGCGGCGACGGCGAGCCTGTTCACCTGGGCGAGGGTGCCCGTGACGAAGCACACGAACGTGCCGACGTCCTCGACGAGGCGCACCTTGGGGGCGTTGACGGCGTGGGCGATGTCGTCGCCCAGGCGCTTGGCCTCGGCCTCGATGCTCTTCTCCAGCTCGGTCTTGGTGAAGGCGAACTGGCCGATGGGGTGCGCCTTGATCGCGCGTTGCAGCTGCATTCGGGCGGCGGCGGCGTCCTTCGCGAGCCCGTTGAGGGCGGCGTGGGTCTTCTTCGCCTGGGCGATGTTCTCCTCGGTGCCGGTGACGGCGAAGCCGGAGAGCCGCTGGAATCGGCTTGCGATCACGGCGGAGTTGTCGATTGACGCCACCTCGTTGTAGGCGGCGACAAGGTCATTGGTTTCCATTGGATTTGCTCCTTTTGCTTTTTTGTCTGTTGTCTGTTGTCTTTTGCGGGCGCGCGGGGGCGGTCGGCTCAAGCCAGAGCCTCCCAGATGTCCTCGCGCGAAAGCCCTGTCGCGGCGGCGAACTTCGTGATGGACCACCTGCGCTGTCCGCGCTTGCGCCCCGCGCTCACGACGATTGGGGCGGCGGCGCGCAGGTCGATGCCCGCAACCCTCCGGCCGTCGCGGAGGGCGGCGTTGAGAGTCTTGCGGGAGACCATCAGGATCGCCATCACGTCCTTGTCCGTGAGGAAGGGGCGCTTCATGCGATGCCTCCCTCACGCGCCTCGATGGCGGCGAGGACGTCGGGGACGAAGAACAGCATGCGGCCGTTGCGTGCGCGGGCGAACTTGCGGGTGGAGCCGGGATGGGCCGCCGCGAATCCGATGAGCCAGCGCTCCGGGACCTCCGCGATGTAGGTGGCGATGGTGCGGGCCGTGCCCCACATGAGGGAGGCGGGCGCGCGCTCGGCGGTGGGCGTCGGTGCAGGCGACGGCGAGGTGGAGGGGATTGCGCCTGTCATTCGCGGTCCTCCTTCGCGGCCTGGACGCGCGCGAGACGCCGCGCAAGGCGGCGCTCCATCGCTCGCGTGATGATCTCCGCCCCCTCGCGTCCGGCTGGACGTCCGTTGGCGCTCGCCTGCGCGCGGAGCGCGGCGAGGATGCGCGGCTTGAGGGGGCAGTTCACGTAGGTTGCTCTTTCGTTTCTTTTCATGTCTCTCCTTTGCGTATATAAACCCCATTGCGCACGAGGTTTATATAAACCCTTGGCCAAAAAAATTAGGCGCTCTTCGCCATGTCCTTCAGGAGCCCGTGACGTCGGGCCTCTTCCTGTATCATCTCGTGGATGACCATGGACGGAGACTTGTTCTCCTTGGCGCAGATGCGCGTAAGCATCGCGAGGGTTGCGTCGTCGAAGTTGAACGCAACGAGGTCTTCACTTGGACTCTGGTTCATTCGGAATTAGTCCTTCCTTTTTTGCTTTGTCGTTGATGGCTTGCCTGATGAAAGCTGACTGATCCTTGATGAGGCCGAGTTCCTTCAGCTGTCGCAGAAGGGCGCGGTCTTCCTCGTCGAGCCATACGGAGATGGCCTTGTTTCCTTGTTTGTGCGCCTGTGGCATCTCAAAATCCTTTTGTTCCTTTGATGGCGCGTATTATACCACAGGCTTATATAAACCGCAAGGGGGTGCGTTAAATTTTTTTTAATTTTTTTTAAGATTCTTTAAGCCGCGTTTTTAGGGGCTTCGGCGCGTCTGAAGTTGCCGTCGGCAAACTGCCGCGGGTGAAGTTCCGCCGCCCGTGTGGTATACTTCGCGCCAATGAGTGACGACATCGACAACATCAACTCCGCCGGGGCGGCGGTCGGCGTGCTTCTCGCCGCGCTCGTGCCGTCGGCGTTCCACGTCGCGACCTGCGTGCTGCTCGTCATGTGGAAGGGCTGGCTCTTCGGCGTCGGCGGGTTTTTCCTGCCGGTCGTGGCGGAGGTGTACCTTTTCGCCGTGCGGTGGATGGAGGTCGGCGTCCTGAACGGCTACACCTACGCGTGCGCGGCGGTGGCGGTCGCCTACGTGGCGGGGTTCCTTCTGTATGCGGGGAGGAGGGATGGCTAGCGGTGCCGACAGGCTGGAGACTTGCCCGCAAACTTGCCCGCCGCCCTCTTTCCGCAAGTTGGCGCATATCGGTTTTTCGCCCAAAAAAGGCTACTTGCGCCAGCCCACGTCCGGTTCAAGTCCCTTCGCGCCCACCAACGAAAAAGCCTTTATTTATGCGGGTATCGTGCGTTTTTGGGGGTTGAAAACATTGCCCACTCATTGCCCACGGAGGTTGAAATGAAACTGCGAAAGCTCACGAAAAACTGGTGGATAGACTTCCATAAGGACGGCAAGCGATACCGCCAGAACACCCACACGAGCGACCGCAAGGAGGCGCTTGCCTTCATGCGCTCGATCGACACCGCGCGCCGCGCGCCTACCTTCGAGCAGGCCGTGGAGATACTGAAGATGCTCTACGGCAAGCCCATCGAGGGGCTGACCTCTCTGGACTCGCTGTGGCCTACCTACGAGCGGCTGGCGCGGTCCGTGGGCAAGGCGTCCATCGCGCGGAGGTCGTGGGAGCGGCGGAGGCAGGTGGTCGAGAAGTTCCTGAAGTGGCTTGCGACGGACCGCCCCACAATCGCAACCGTGGAGCACGTCACCGGGCCGATTGCCGCCGGATATGCCGCCCACCTTGCGGACACGGGGCTCAAGACGAAGACTCGCAAGAACATACTGGGCGATCTCGGCACGGTGTGGAAGCTCATGGAGAAGGCGTCGCCGGGAATCCGCAACCCGTGGGCGAACCTCGCGCCGAAGGTCACGGACTCGGAGCGCGGCAAGGCGTTCACGCCCGACCAGGAACGCGCCGTGCTGGAGGCGGCGAAGCGGATCGGCAAGGACTGGCACCCCGTCTGCGTGGTGATGCGTCACACGGGCTTGCGCTACTCCGACGTGTCGCGGCTCAAGTGGGCGAACGTGCGCGACGGCGTCATCTACACGGTTCCGCACAAGACCGCGCGCCACGGGATCGAGGTCGCTATCCCGCTCACGGCTGCGGCGCGCGCCGCCGTGGACGGACTGGCGCACCTGGGCGACTACCTCTTTCCGCTACACGCGGAGCTGTACGACGACCACAGCAAGAAGGCGCAGGCGGTGCTCAACTTCCGCGAGGTGCTTGACGCGGCTGGCGTGAAGGGGAGCGGCTACACGATCCACTCGTGGCGGCATACGGCGGCGACAAGGCTGGCGGAGGCAGGCGTCGGCGCGGAGACGCGCAAGCGCATACTCGGCCATACGACCGACGCGATGGCGGAGCACTACGACCACGCCGCGCACCTCGCGGAGACGCGCGCGGCGCTCGATGCGGCGGCGCAATGAGGTGACGAAAAAAGGCGCACCCCGAAGGATGCGCCCTGCCTGACCTTTTGCTGTCGCTCATTCAGCCTTGCGCGGACGCGCGGACCGCGTGCGCCGGTCTTCCGTCGCCGTCCACGTGGTGCACGAGACGGCCAAAAAGCGGTGGCGGATGTTGTCGATTGCCTCGGTTTCGTTCGCGGCGTAGGTTGAGAACGTGCCTACGTGCGTTTTCACGCGCCATTTCTTGCACCCGTGTTCGCGTTCGCGTTCGCTCATGATTTCGCCCCCTCTCCGATGAAGGGCACCTCGGCCAGCGTCTCCGCGCTCTTCGCCTCGATGTACCAATTCGGCATGAGCCGCCCCTTGCTCATCATGCGGCGGCACTTCTCGGCTTCCATCATTATCCGATGCGCGGGGCATTCCCTGCCCCGGCATTTCTGCGCTTTCCTGTACCAACATTCGGCGCAAGCCTCGATTGCGGCATGGCGTGCGCCGTCTATTGAGCGGCGGATCGCGTCCGCGTGTCTGTCTGCGCCGTCCATCACGGCGCGCTGCTGCTCGCTTGTGAGTTGCATTTTGCTTTTTCCTTTCG
>CAMORM010000144.1 GCA_946623785.1 uncultured Verrucomicrobiota bacterium | reverse complement strand
ACTTGCCCTTGGCGCAGGCCTTCGCGGAACGGGCCTGGCCCCCAAAGGTCACCGTCACGAGTTCGCCGGGAGCCGCCGTGCCCCACACGCGCACGGGCATGTCGCGTTGCAGCACCATCTTGTCGCCGAACACGGGGGCGAACGCCACCTTGGCCTGCGCCGTCCACACGGCCGCCAGCGCGGCCACGATCATCAGTTTCTTCATTGCTTCTCCTTGGGTTTATTTGCCCTTGACGCTCTTCATCGCGCAGGCTTTCATCTTTTCGGCGCGCGCGGCGTCGAGGAAATCGGGTTTGTACGGACACTTCGTCACGTCGACGCCGAAGAGCGACGCCGTCCACACAAGCGCCTGCAGGTAGTGCCCTTCGCGGTTGAAGTGGAACACGTCGCCCTTCGGCTTCCACTTGCCGTTCGGCTGCTGCTCGAACTTCGCCGACCCGCAGGGGTCGCCGCCGAACGAGTTCTCCGTGTAGACGACGGGCAGCGCCTTGCGGTAGAGCTGCACGGCCGTGCCCACGGGAATCACCTGGAAGCCGTTCGCCTTCGCGAAATCGCCGTAGGCGGCGTGGAGCTTCGCGTACATCTCGTTCTGGTCGATGCCCCACTTTTTCAGGCGGCCGTCCCACGGCGTGTAGCTCCACGTCTCCTGCACCACGATCTCCGCCTGCGGGGCAAGCTCGCGGATCTTCTTCACGAGGTTATCCGCGTAGGGGTGGTACGAGTCGGGCTGCCAGCTGAAGTGCGACGCCTGCTGGATCGTCACGATGTCCCAGCGGTCGGCCTTGAGCAGCTGGGGGATGTTGCCGCCAACCTGCTTGTGGACCTTACCCGTCTTGCGGTCGGTCCGCTCCACCTTGCGGACCGCCTGGGCGACGGGGGCGGCGGCGTTGTCGCAACTCGCGTAGTCCCATTTGACGCCGTAAGGGAGAAAATTGGGATCCCCCGCTTTCTCCACGTTCTGCCAGTGGCGCTCAAACGAGCACCCACCGATGAACATCGAACAAAGATCAAGTTTGAGATCCATCGACTTCGCCACCTGCGGGAACTGCTGCAAGAGGCAGATCGAGAAACTGTTGCCGATCATCAGCACCTTCAGGTTCTTGCGGGGCTTCTCGGCGACCGTGCGCACGCCCTCAGCGGCAAGGCTAGTAATAGACACCACAAAGGCTGTCAATAGAATTGCTTTCTTCATAATTTCTCTTTCTTTGACTAAGTCCGTTATTTGGTTGGTTAGTGTTTATTCTAGCCACAAAGAACACAAAGTCCACAAAGTTTTCATAGAAATTGTTGGATTTCCTTTAACTCTGTGTACCTTTGTGTCCTTTGTGGCTAAAAATCAGAAAAGCGAGGGTTGCGTGAGGCCGCCAGAGATGGGCGAGAGGCCGAGGCGCTTCCAGGCGAGCGGCGTGGCCACGCGTCCCTTGGGCGTACGATCAAGATATCCCTCCATGATGAGGAACGGCTCGTAGGCCTCCTCAATCGTGTCCGGCTCCTCGCCAACCGAAACGGCAATCGTCGAGAGTCCCACCGGACCGCCCCCGAACTTGGAGCAGATGGTCTCGAGAATCTTGATGTCCATCTCGTCGAGGCCGTTGGGATCGATTTCAAGGAGACCGAGCGATTCCACGGCCACGGGACGGGTGATCATGTTGTCCGCCTTCACCTGCGCGTAGTCGCGCACACGGCGGAGGAGGTTGTTCGCGATGCGGGGGGTTCCGCGCGCGCGCGCGGCGATTTCAAGGGCACCGTCCGCATCAATGCCCACGCCGAGTTTCGCTGCCGAGCGCGTCACGATCTCGGCCAGTTCCTTCGGCTCGTAGAAGCTGAGGCGGTTCACGAGACCGAAACGTGCGCGGAGCGGGGCGGCGATGAGGCCGATGCGCGTGGTGGCGCCCACGAGGGTGAAGCGGGGAAGTTCCAGACGCACGCTGCGGGCGTTCGGTCCCTGGTCGATCATGATGTCGATCGCGAAGTCCTCCATCGCAGAGTAGAGGTACTCCTCCACCGTCTTCGCCATGCGGTGGATCTCGTCGATGAACACGATGTCGCCCGCCTCCAGCGAGGTGAGCAGTCCCGCGAGGTCGCCGGGCTTCGTGAGGACGGGTCCGGACGTGGTCTTCACGTGCACGCCCATCGCATCGCCGAGGATGTAGGAAAGCGTGGTCTTGCCCAAACCGGGCGGACCCGAGAAGAGCACATGGTCCAGCGTCTCCCCGCGGTCCTTGGCGGCCTTCACGGCCAGTTCCAAACGGTCGCGGATCTTCTGCTGTCCCACGAATTCGCCGAACTGGCCGGGCCGCAACCGGTTGTCAAACGCCGTGTTGCGTCGGTTCAGCTCATCCGATGTCCGCTCATTCTTCATGTCGTCCCCGCCCGTTCGGGCTGTAGAAAACGAAAGAAAAGGGGCAAGCAGAGAAGCCTGTCCCTTTCCTTTTTTAGCCTCGCGCGGCTATCTTACTGCGCGGGAGCCGTACCGTCATCACCGTACCCCTTTTCCTTGAGGTAGTCGATGATTTTTCCGACGGTGGTGAGCTTTTCGGCGTCCTCCTCGGGGATGGCCGCACCGAACTGCTCTTCAAATGCCATGATGAGCTCGACCGAGTCAAGCGAGTCCGCGCCCAAATCATCAATGAACGACGCCTCAAGCGTCACCTGCTCGGCGTTGACACCGAGCTGGTCAACGATGATCTCTCTCACGCGGTCTTCAAGTTTTCCTGCCATTTGTTTTTACTCCTTGGGTTTGGAAGATGTGAGTAGTATACCATATCTCCCGCCGAAAGGCGAGAGCAAAAATCCATGAAATGGAAAAATCAGCCAATCATGCCGCCGTTGACGGAGATGATCTGCCCCGTAATATAAGCCGCATCGGGCGAAACAAGGAAGCCAACGCACTTCGCGATGTCTTCGGCCGTACCGAAACGACGGAGCGGAATCGTCTCCATATATGCCTTTTTCACGTCTTCGGACAACACATCCGTCATTTTGGACTGAATGAAGCCAGGTGCCACGGCGTTACAGCGGATGTTGCGGGAGCCGAGTTCCTTGGCCGTCGTCTTCGTGAGGGCGATTACGCCACCCTTCGACGCCGTGTAGTTGGCCTGTCCGGCATTGCCCATGATGCCCACGACTGAGGCGAGGTTGACGATTGAGCCGCCCTCCTGGACGCCATCGGCGGATTTGTTCTTCATCATCGGACGCGACACCGCGCGCGTGAAGAGGAAGGTACCCTTCAAGTTGACATTCAGCACGGCGTCCCAATCCTCGTCGCTCATGCGCATGAGGAGGCCGTCCTTTGTGATGCCGGCGTTGTTGATCAGGATATCGATGCGGCCGAACTTGTCCAGCACGGCTTTTACGCAGGCGTTCACCTCGTCGCTCACGGCCACGTTGCAGCCGAGCGCCAGCGCCTCGGAACCGGCCGCCGTCACGAGCCCGCACGTCTCCTCGCACCATTCGGGCTTGAGGTCCACCACGGCGACCTTCGCGCCCTGCTCCGCGAGCTGCTTCGCGATCTGCTGCCCGATGCCGCGCCCGGCGCCTGTGACCAGCGCAATCTTACCATCAAGATTTCCCATCCAAATTTCCTTTCTTTTCCGTTTCGCTGCCACTCTTGGCAGACGCGGATAGTATAGCATTTCTCGCCATCGCGCGCAACGCGCGGATTTCTTCATTGCGCAATGGCGCGGAGACGGTCGACGAATTTGTCAAGATAGCGGGACTTGGCCTCTTCCGAAAGGCATGATGTCTCAATTAGCCTCGTTACCGGGTCTCTGTGCCCTTGGAACCTTGCAATGTGACCGCAGACCTCTTCTTCCGGCACTCCGAACGTTGTGCCCAGCTCGATGAAATCGGCCGAAGAATAGAATCCCAGTGCCTCGTAGGCCGGCGTGAAGTGTCCGTCGGCGAAGAAATCCAGCCCGCTCGCGACGCCGAGAACATGACTCCGCCCTTGAACACGAGTTCGTATTTCCCGTCGCGCAAAGCATAGCGCGGCTCGGCATATTCAACGGACACGACGAGCGTGCCAACTGCACCATACGCCACAAAATGCTGATTTTCCCCTCGATACTCAACGTCGTAGGCAGCTGGAATGCCATAGCCTTTTTCACCCGACAACAGATTCCGACGGCTGTCGGGCAACTTCTTTCCATACGCCTTTTCCAGTGCAACCACAATTCGCCGAGCCGCCGCCTTAAGCTCGGCACGCGAAACATCGCCGTCAAAGACACGTCGGAAGAACACCGATTCAATCTTCTTGCCGCTGGATTGTACCCCTGTGGCACAACGTCGTTCCGTCAGCCCCTCGATGGGCGTCGGCAACTTCTCCCACGAGAATCCCCACAGTGGCTTCGACTGAGGCGCTTCAAGATCAACGCCAAACACGCTTTTGATTGCCGCACTCAAATCAGCTGCCTCGGCATCCAGATCCTTCAACTCAAGTTTTGCGGCAATTCGCGAATGGATTGCCATGCTCGAAAAGGTCTTCACGCCCTTTTCGCCCTCACTTCGCCCTTCGGCGACGCGTAGGAACACCGTCTCATCATTCGCTCCGGCACCAGTAATCGACCATGACCTCATCTTGCCAATCGTCTGCGGAGTCGCATCTCCCATAAACCTGATGCCGTACTTCCGCGCAAGAGACTCCTTCCGCATGACAAGATTGGACACCGCCTCGTCAAAACACCGACCATCTTCCCGGATTCCCCTCACGCCCTCAATGCGCTTCTTTCCTGTCAGCATGATCGTGATCTCGTCAAAACCGCACCAGCTATTTGTCATAACGGCCTCATAGCACCTGGACGCGATACCATTGAGGTAATTCGTTCGTACCTGTTTCACCGTCCCCTCATACACCTCTCCAAATTTCAACCCACACGGCAGAATGATCGGCTTCGCATCAAGGTTTTGCGACCATTCCTTCGCGAACGCTTCCAATCCCCCCAACACACTCGTCATGCAGAAAATCGCCGCAATTGTTCCGCCAATCCATTTCTTCGCCATTATTACTTTCTCCTCTCATGCCGAATCAGGAAAACGATGTCAACAGTCGTTTAGAACCTCATCGGGACGTCCCCTTTGTTCCGCTCTCGCGAACGACGCCTTCCACCTCGTCAATGCGCGAACGATCGGATACCGCCAACCAGACGAAACGCTCCCCGTAACGATTTTCCCCTCCTTCCAGCTGGATGAAAAGATCGTGATTGCTGAAAGAGTAGCGCACGAACACGGGACCGCTGTAACGAGACCGTTCCTTCCGTTTGCCGACAGGAGCCTCGCCGGGCGTGAAGTCCTGCGGTTCGTCTTCGTCACGATTCTGACCGCAGGACAACTGGAATCCAAACCTGTCGTTCATCGAAAGGGCAAAATCGTCCAGGATCTCAAGGCTCCTCTTGCGTGTCGTCCCCGTGGGGAAGTGCCCGTAGAAAGCGGCCCCCACAGGCGTCACGGTCGTGTAGGAATAACGGACCTCTGCGAAATCAAAAAAGGGCGCTGGACGAATGTCTTTTCGTCGTTCATGCCATGTGGCAATCGTCTTCACATTCGTCTTGCCATTGCTGATCGAACAACATTCTCTCTCAAATCGCCCCAATTCATTTGTTGAGACACCCGACGGACACCCGAACTTCAGGCCGTAGAAATCGGATAGCCGTGCATTTTCCGCCCTGCGCTGCCTTTCATAGCGCTTGCGGCTTTCTTCCTCTATCTGTCGTTTCATCGCGTCCCAGACGGACGGCAGGGAAACCGTCACTCGCACCTTTGTGGGCGCATCGTCCCCCTTTGCCAGGTTGTTGTCAATGGAACAACTCAGCTCCACGCGCAGGACCCCCTGCGTCGTAATCGACGAAGCCCGCACCGAATCCATGTCCAGCCACAGTTCCGGCCCCTCGCCAACGCTCGGCACTGACGGCGCCGTCTGCCCAGATCCTCTCTGCCCATCGGCAACGGCCCCCTGCACATAGAACAGGTAGTCGTTCAACGGGAACCCGCACCGCCGTTCGACCTCCGCGCGGAATTCATGAATCTTCGCCAGGCTTTCACGCCGCGTCAAGCCGCGCCGGTAGGTGCCGTTTATGGAGAATGAATAGCCGACGCCCGCCATGTTCGTGGCCACTCGAACGGATGAGCAACCCAGAAAAGGTTTCGGCAACGGCACGCTGATCGTGATTGGGCTTGAATAAAGGAACCTGCGGAATATCATATCTTGGCTCGTGTAGATTTCCCGTGGCCGGAGAAGTTCCTTCCGCCTGTCGACAGACGACTCGACGGTGTTCGTCGCCGACGACATCACCGTCCC
>CAMORM010000143.1 GCA_946623785.1 uncultured Verrucomicrobiota bacterium | reverse complement strand
CAACGGGCGGGACGCCCGTTGTCCCAGTGGCGGCGGACGGTTGATTAGCCGATCCTGAACCAACGGGCGGGACGCCCGTTGTCCCAGTGGCGGCGGACGGTTGATTAGCCGATCCTGAACCAACGTGCGGGACGCCCGTTGTCCCGGTGGCGGGTTCGCCGGCGGTCACTCGAACACGAACGTCTGGCCCGGGACGGGGGCAACTGGGTTCTTCACGCCGTGCTCCTTGAGGAGCCCGGTCATCGCCTCGACCTTTTCCGGTTCGCCGTGCACGGCGAACACGCGCTTGACGGTCTTGCCCTTGATGCCGTCGAACCAGTCCATCAGTCCCTTTCTGTCGGCATGCGCCGAAAGGGCGTTGATCGTGTGGACGCGGGCCTCGATCGTGTGCTCCTCGCCGAATATCCTCACCGGGGAGCGGTATTCCACGAGGCGGCGGCCGAGCGTGTTCTCGGCCTGGTAGCCTACGATCAGGACGATGCTGCGCGGGTCGTCGATGCAGTGCTTGAGGTGGTGCAGCACGCGTCCGCCTTCGCACATGCCGGACGCCGCAATGATAATCATCGGCCCGGGGACGTCGTTTAGCGCCATCGACTGCTGTGGCGTCTCCACGAACTTGAGGTTTGGGAACGAGAGCGGGTCCCCTCCGGAGCGGAGGATGTCCGACGCCTCGTCGTTGTAGCACTCCTTGTGCTCTGCGTAGATGTTCGTGGCGTTGCGCGAGAGCGGCGAGTCGATGTACACGGGGATCGCCGGGATGCGCCCGAGGGCGTGGAGCCTGTTGAGGTAGTAGAGGACCTGCTGGGTCCGCCCAACGGAGAACGCCGGGATGAGGAGCTTCGACTTCTGCTCCACGATGTCGTCCACGAACCCCTTGAGGCGGGCCTGAACGTCGACGTCGGACGGATGGTCGCGGTCGGCGTAAGTCGACTCGATCAGCACGATGTCCGCGCCCTGCGGGTACTCGTAGTGCTTGAGTATTGGCTGGTTGGGCTGGCCGAGGTCGCCTGAGAACAGCAGCCTGTGGTTGTGCCCCACCCCGCCCTTGACGTCTAGCTGCACGAGCGCGGACCCTAGTATGTGCCCGGCGTTGTGGAACACGAGCGACAGCCCGTTGCCGAGGTCGAACTCGCGCTTCATGGGGACAGTCTCGAAGCGCTTCATTATCGCCTCGACGTCCGACTCCTCGTACAGCGGCTCGAAGAGCGTCTTGCCCTGCGTCTTGCGCTTCTTGTTGACGTACTCGAGGTCCCTGAGCTGGAGGAAGCAGCTGTCGCGGAGCATGACGTCGCAGAGGTCGCGCGTAGGCGGGCGGCATATCACCTTGCCCCTGAACCCGTTGCGCGCGAGCTGCGGCAGGTTGCCCGAGTGGTCGATGTGCGCGTGCGACAGGATCACGTAGTCGATCGTCCTGGCGTCGACGGGCAGTTTCCTGTTCTTTTCGAATGCCTCCTTCCGGTGGCCCTGGTACAGGCCGCAGTCGAGGAGGATCCTCTTTCCGTTCGCCTCTACGAGATGCATCGACCCGGTGGTCGTCTGCGCCGCTCCGAAGAATGTTATTTTCATGATGCGAGTATATCATAAATCGGCGAAGGAGAAGAATGAAAAAAACACAATGGGGCAATTTCCCGGTTGTCGTTTTTCCGGCTTTTCGTCCTTCATCCGGCGTCGGGTTTTATGGTATAATCACACATCAATTTTGGAGAAGGAAGAGAGATGGCGAAGGAATACGGCGAAGAGCAGATCAAGCACCTGAACGCGATGGAGCACATCCGGCTGAGGCTCGGGATGTACATCGGGAGGGCTTCGGACGGAAGCGACTACGACGACGGCATATACGTCCTGATGAAGGAAGTGATCGACAACGCGGTCGACGAGTTCATCATGGGCGAGGGCAAGCGGATCGAGATCGACCTCAACTGGGACACCGGGCGTTGCTCGGTGCGCGACTACGGGCGCGGGATCCCGCTCGGGAAGGTCGTGGACTGCGTCTCCGAGCTCAACACGGGCGGCAAGTTCAACACGGACGCGTTCCAGTTCTCGGTCGGCATGAACGGCGTGGGAACGAAGGCGGTGAACGCGCTTTCGGACGAGTTCTTCGTCCGCTCAGTGCGCGACGGCGAGTTCTCCGAGGCGACGTTCGCGAAGGGCAAGTTCGTGTCGAAGAGGCGCGGCAAGCTGAAGGACCCGTCCGAGCGCACGGGCACCTTCGTGAGCTTCCTCCCGGATGCCACAATCTTCAAGAAGTTCCGCTTCCGCGAGGAGCACGTGTTGCGCCGCCTCAAGATGTACGCGTACCTCAACGCGGGGCTCACCATCGTGCTGAACGGGCAGAAGATCGTGTCTGAGAACGGGCTCGCGGACCTCATTGCGGACGAGGCGCAGTTCGAGAAGCTCTACGCCCCGTTCCACTACCGCTCGAAGACGCTGGAGTTCGTGTTCACCCACACCAACCGGTTCTCTGAGGAATACTACTCGTTCGTCAACGGCCAGCACACGACGGAGGGCGGCACGCATCTCACCGCGCTCAAGGAGGGCCTGACCAAGGCGCTCAACGAGTACGCGCCGAAGTCGAAGTTCGACGGCGACGACATCCGCGAGGGGATCATCGGCGCCATAGCGATCCGCATGCAGGACCCGAACTTTACCGGCCAGGCGAAGACGAAGCTCGGCAACCCGGAGATACGCGCGGACCTCGTCGCGGATATCAAGAAGGCCGCGCTCGAGATGCTCCACCGCTCTCCGACCGAGGCCGACAAGCTCGTGGCGAAGGTGGAGGAGACGTCCAAGCTCCGCAGCCAGCTCAACACCATCAAGAAGCAGGCGCGCGAGAGGTCCCAGGCCGTGAGCGTGCGCGTGCCGCAGCTCAAGGACTGCAAGAACCACCTCAGGCTCGACAAGGTCAACAAGAAGACCGGGCGCCCCGAGGGCGACGACACGATGATCTTCCTCACCGAGGGACAGTCCGCCGGCGGCACGCTCGGCGGCGCGCGCGACGCGATGACGCAGGCCGTGTTCTTCCTGCGCGGCAAGTGCCTCAACACGTGCGGGCTCAACAAGGACGTCCTCTACAAGAACGAGGAGTTCTACAACCTCATCAAGACGCTTGACATCGAGGAGACGCTGGAGCACCTCAGGTACTCGAAGATCATATTCGCGACCGATGCCGATGTCGACGGGCTTCACATCCGCATGCTCCTCACCACGTTCTTCATGCGGTTCTTCCGCCAGCTGGTGATGGAGGGCCGCGTGTTCATCCTGGAGACACCTCTCTTCCGCGTGCGCAACAAGAAGGAGCACTACTTCTGCTATTCCGACGAGGAGCGCGAAAACGCCATAAGGAAGTGCGGGAAGGGCTGCGAGATCACCCGCTTCAAGGGACTCGGCGAAATCGACAAGGAGGACTTCAAGGGGTTCATCGGCAAGGACATGCGCCTTACGCCCGTCACCTGCGCGAGCGACGCCGAGGTCGACAAGACGATCAAGTTCTACATGGGCGCCAACACGCCGGAGCGCAAGGACTACATCATGGAGTCACTGGTGTGCGATTCCAGCGAGTTCTGATGCGCTCATCGTCATGCGTGGCTGGACGCCGGAGGGAATGGAATGAAAAAGCTGATCGTGGGGGCCGCAGTGGGCCTGGCGGGCATGGCGGGCATTGCCGCCGCTGAGTTCAAGAACGGGACGTCGTTCTCGCTTGGCGGCGTGCCGAAGGAGCTCGTCGTCGAGCGGCGCGCGGGAGAGCCCGTCCGGTTTTCGCTCGAGGAGAACCCGTCGACCGGATTCAGGTGGGAGGTCGAGTCCAACGCAAGCGAGTGCGAGGTCGCGCTTGAGCGCCGCGGGCACGACGGCAAGACGACGTGCGGCGCGCCTGGCGTGCTCGACGTCACGGTGACGAGCCGCATCTACACCCCGGCTCGCGTAGAGTTCCGCTACCGCCGTCCGTGGGAGAAGGACGTCGATCCGTGGAAGGCGATGCGGCTGATCGTCTACACGGTAGGCGAGGCGAAGGACCCCTGCTATCCGAAGACGGCCGTGAACATGCTCCTCGAGCGCGAGTGCGCGAACCGCGGCATCACGCTCGTCGACTGGCATCTGCACATCCGCGGCGGAATGACGCCCGAGATGGCCTATGTCCGCGAGACGAACTCGTTCGTCCGCTCCTCCGCGATGGAGAACCACGGCCGCGAATGGGAGATATACGACAACGCGCGCCTCAGGGAATTCGCGGCTCGCGCGAGGAAGGCCAACCCGAAGATGCCAGTCGGCATCCAGGTGAACGACCGCGACTGGTTCGAGAAGATCGACGCGGAGACGCGCGCGCAGTTCGACTACATCCTCGCCGACTCCATGATCATGGGGAAGCTCCCCTCCGGGCGCGACAACAGGCTGTGGATGGTGAAGGAGATACCCGACCCGGACAAGTGGATGGAGGAGTACTTCGCGCACGTCATGCGCATCCTCGGCGAGCCGATCTCCATCTACGCGAACCCGACATACCTCCCGACGCCGATCGCGGCGGAATACGACCGCCTCTGGACCGAGGAGCGCATGCGCGCGGTGATCAGGAAGTGCGTCGAGAAGGGTATCGCCATCGAGATACAGGCCGAGTCGGCGTTTCCGCGCCCGGGCTTCCTCCGGCTCGCGAAGGAGATGGGCGCAAAGTTCTCGTTCGGCACCAACAACTTCGACCCGGGGCCGAAGGACCTCTCGCGCTGGCTGGAGGCGATCGTCTGGCTCGACCTCCGCCCCTCCGACATCTGGACGCCGGCAGCCCGTCGGCATGACTGAATCAGCATTGTCGCCAGACTCCCGACTTCAAACACCAAACTTCAACTTCGGACCTTGAACTGAAAAAGGCAATGGCAAAGAAAGACAACAAGCAGCCGCCGAGCATGTTCGACAACATGGACCTCTTCGACGGCGTGAACCTCGACAGGGAACAGCAGGCTCCCGCGGAGGAAGCCGCGGAACCGACTGCGCAGCAGGCCGGCGATGCGGCGGCGAAGAAGGACGCGCCCGCGAAGGCGGAGGCGAAGAAGGGCGAAAAGGCCGGAGCCGAGGTTGCGCCCGTGGACACGGCGAAGGCCGGGCTCACGGGGCACGGGCCGATGCGCGACCTCTTCGACTTCAACTTCCGCCAGTACTCGGCATACGTCATCTGCTCGCGCGCGATACCATCGGTGGAGGACGGCCTGAAGCCGGTGCAGCGGCGAATCATGCATGCGCTCTACGAGCAGGACGACGGCCGGTACACGAAGGTCGCTAACATCGTCGGCCAGACGATGCAGTACCATCCCCACGGCGACGCGTCCATCGGCGACGCGATCGTGGTCCTCGCGAACAAGCTCTGGGGCAAGGGCAAGGGATACCTCATCGACGGCCAGGGAAACTACGGCTCGCTTCTGACGGGCATGCCGCACGCGGCAGTCCGCTACATCGAGTGCCGCCTTACGGAGCTCGCGAAGAAGGAGGTCTTCAACCGCAAGACGACCGAGTACGTCCCGAACTACGACGGCCGCAAGCAGGAGCCCGTATACCTCCCCGCGAAGATCCCGCTGCTCCTGATGATGGGCGCGGATGGAATCGCGGTGGGCCTCTCCACCGCGATTCTCCCGCACAACTTCATCGAGCTGCTCGAGGCCGAGATAAACCTCATCCAGAAGAAGCCGTTCACCCTCTATCCCGACTTCCAGCTCGGCGGCCTCATGGACGTTTCCGAATACCAGGACGGCCTCGGCAAGGTCAAGATCCGCGCGCGCATCGTCAAGGAGGACAAGAACAAGCTCGTGATAACCGAGCTTCCCTGGGGCGAGACGACGGACTCCATCGCCGCGTCGATAGAGGACGCTATCAAGCGCAAGAAGGTTCCCGTGAGAAAGCTCCACGACCTCACCTCCGACACTGTGAGAATCGAGCTCGAGCTTGCAACAGGCGAGAGCCAGGAGAGGGCCATCACCGCGCTCTACGCATTCACCAACTGCGAGAAGTCGCTCTCCTCCCGTCCGATAGTCCTCGACGGCGGGCGCCCGAAGATGATGACCGTCCCGCAGATACTCCAGAAGAACGCCGAGCGCCTCACGGCGCTCACTAAGCGCGAGCTCGAGATACGCCTGGGCGAGCTAGACGACCTCTTCCACGCGCGCACGCTCGACCGCATCTTCATCGAGGAGCGCATCTACAAGCGCATCGAGACCGAGAAGACTATGGAGGGCGTGCGCAGCGCCGTCCGCACCGGCTTCGTCCCGCACATGAAGGAGCTCAGGCGCAAGGAGATAACGGACGACGACATCGAGCGCCTCCTCAAGCTGCAGATCCGCCGCATCTCGCAGTTCGACATCGACAAGAACCGCGAGGAGATCGAGG
>CAMORM010000142.1 GCA_946623785.1 uncultured Verrucomicrobiota bacterium | reverse complement strand
GTCGCCAAAGCTCAATCTGGTGGTTTTCGAAGGCTACCGCTCGCCGCGAATCGCGTCTGACGCCTTCGACGGGTGCGCGCCGGCGCTCTACGGCGGAACGATTGGAGTGCCTGTCGAGATATCCTGGAGCACTGTCAAGATCTCCGGGGGAATAACAAACACCGTAACACATGGGAGGAGGAAGATATCGCTGAAGTCCCATGCCCTGCCGGTCGACGGGCTATTCAGCACACATATGTTCCTCTGCGACGACCAGCTCCACCGTCGCCTGCACATCGAGGGTGACTTCCTCTGGTCGGAAGAGGGCGAGGATGGGGCGAACGCCCTTATGTTCCTCGGCGAAGGCCGCGATGTCTTTGTCCCGGACACGCTGGGCGGCCGGCCGGTCGTTGCGCTTGGCCGCAATCTCCTGCATCGTCGATGGGGTGAATTCGAATACGGAATATTTGCGATTCCCGCCACGGTGCGTTCGATGCCGCTGTTCCCCGGCCATCACAGAATCAGCACGGTGTTTGCAGCCTGCAAGCTCGGATCCAGCATCGAGTTCGGTCTCTCGCCCGAAACGGTCGTCTACGGAACGACGCCTGACGAGAAAACCGGCAAGCTGGTGCCGGCGTGGATTGGATGGAAGGGGAAGGAGGTCGTCGTTCCCCAGGGCACGAACCCGCGCGAGCTCTTCGCTCGGCGGCGTTGAGGCTCTGCGCGCGCTTCCGTTCCCGCCGCGTTTTTTTTGCCGCTGCGGCCATGCCTATCGGCGCGCTTGGAACAAAAGGGGCCATTTCGCGGTTGATACCTGCCATAAAATTCGCTATAATACAGATTTCACCAAGGGAAAGAGTCCCTTGGCACAAGGGAAAAGCTGGAGAACAAAGTAGTGAGCACAAGAGATCCGAACCTGCTTCGCAACAACATCTGGAAGTGGCTAGTACTGGGCATACTTGCCGTGTTTTCGTTTTACGTCTCGAACCCGCTGTTCGACCAGAAGGACGCGGACGGCAAGCTGCTGGTGCAGGGCAAGCTGCGCCGCGGCCTGGACCTCAAGGGCGGCACTTCGTTCACGCTGGGCGTGGACAAGGACAAGCTCGCCGAGATACTGATTGCCGAGGATCCGAAGGTCACCAACACGCCGGGAAGGCTTGAGGCCAGGATTGACGAGGTGCTTGCGGACGCCGACCAGCGCATCATCGAGGTCGTTCGCCGCCGCGTCGACGGAATGGGCGTGAACGAGCCCGTGATCCAGGGAGGCAAGGACCACCGCCTCACCGTGCAGCTGCCTGGCATTGAGCAGGAGAAGCGCCTTGCGGCCCGCCAGTCGATCCAGAGCGCCGCGTTCCTCGAGTTCCGCCTCGTGCATCCGCGCAACGACGACCTCGTGGCTCGCCTTCTCTCCACCGACGCGTGCCCCGAGGGCTACGTGAAGTCCACCAAGACGTCGGGCTACGAAAAGGCGCCGGATTTCGCCGAGGTCTCGAGCAGGCGCGGCTATCAGGCGCGCTTCTCCTCGTTCCGCGTGCCCGACACTCACTATGCGTTCATGATGGACAACGAGGGCCGTCCGTACTTCGTCTCCCGCAAGGCCGAGCTCACGGGCGACTCCCTCACGTCCGCGCGCGTTGACCGCGACCCCATTTCTTCCAAGCTCTCCATCGGCTTCCAGCTCGACAGCAAGGGCGCGGCGACGTTCGCCACGCTCACGCGCAACTACAAGGCGCACGGCCCGCGCAACCCCGGAAACGTCGGCCGCCAGCTCGCCATCATCCTCGACGGCCAGCTCTATTCGGCCCCCGTCATCAACGGCGAGATTCCGAGCGGGCGCGGCGAAATCACCGGCAACTTCACGCCGGCAGAGGCGCAGCAGCTCGCCAACGTCCTCAACGCCGGCGCGCTTCCCGCCCCGCTCAAGATCCTGGCCGAGTCCACCGTTGCCCCCACTGTCGGCGAGGACGCTGTGAACAAGGGCCTCTGGGCCGCGGGCCTCGGCTTCGCGCTCGTGGCGCTCTTCATGGTCTTCTACTACTGGTACTGCGGCCTTGCGGCGGACGTTGCGCTCGCGCTCGACTTCCTGCTCCTGCCCTCGGCCCTCGTGATCGCGGCCAACGTGCTCGGCGTTTTCGCGCGCGATGCCTCCATGGGCGGCGGCGGGTCGACCGTCCTCCCCGTGCTCACGCTGCCCGGCATCGCCGGCCTCGTGCTCACGCTCGGCATGGCGGTAGACGCGAACGTGCTCATCTACGAGCGCATCCGCGAGGAGTTCAAGGCGAACGTCACCGCCGGCACGGCGATCAAGAACGGCTATGCGCGCGCCTTCACGGCGATCTTCGACTCGAACATCACGACCATCATCACGGGCGCGATCCTCTTCACGTTCGGCTCCGGCCCGGTGCGCGGATTTGCGATCACCCTCACGGCAGGCGTGATCATCTCGATGTTCACGGCGCTCGTCGTCACGCGCCTCATGCTGGACCACACGGTCGATCCCGAGAGCGTCAAGCCCTTCAGGATGCTCCAGGCGTTCAAGCAGCCCAGCTTCGACTTCGTCGGGAAGGGCAAGTTCACCGTTGCCGTCTCTGGCGCGATCATCGTCGTCTCGCTCGCGGTCTTCGCGATCCGCCTCGTCAACAAGCCCGCGTCCGTGCTGGCCGTAGACCTCACCGGCGGAACGGCGATCACCTTCAGCTTCGACCAGGAGGCCAAGCCGGCCGAAGGCGACATCCGCAAGGCGCTCGACGCCTTCGACAACGGCGCGGTGGTGCAGTACCAGAAGTCGCTCGACGGCAAGAGCGACACCGTGCTCGTGAAGACGAGCTACACGGCCGACAACGTGACGGAGGACGTGGTTCCCAACAAGGACGTCCCCGCGAAGGTCCAGGGCCTTCTCGACGCCGCCCTGCCCAGCGCCAAGTTCGCGCAGGTTGGAGTCGACGAAGTCGGCTCGGTCGTTGGCGAGGACCTCAAGAAGAGCGGGACGAAGGCCGTGTGCTTCTCGCTCGTGGCGATTCTCATCTACGTGGCGTTCCGCTTCAGGTTCGGCTTCGGCCTTGGCGCGATCGTGGCGCTCGCGCACGACGCGCTCATCTCGCTCGGCCTCTTCTCGCTCTGCGGCCGCCAGGTGTCGCTGATCGTGATCACGGCGCTCCTCACCATCATCGGCTACTCGGTGAACGACACGGTCGTGATCTTCGACCGCATCCGCGAGGACATGCACCGCGAGGGTCGCCTGACTTTCAAGGAGGTCGCGAACGCCTCGATCAACCGCACGCTATCGCGCACGTTCATAACGTCGCTCACCACGTTCTTCGCCGTGCTCGCGCTCTTCGCGTTCGGCGACGGCATGGTGTACGACTTCGCGCTCACGATGCTCTTCGGCGTGATCGCCGGCACCTACTCGTCCATCTTCATCGCCACCCCGGTGATGCTGTGGTGGTACCGCGGCAAGCGGCCTGACCTCGAGGACGAGGCAAAGGAAGGAAGCCTGTAGACAGTGGCGGACGTATCGTCAGTCGGCGTTGTCACCCCCAAGGTGACAACGCTTTCGCTACCCGAGGGGGTCTATCGCCTCGAGGAGGGCGGGACGCTGCCGCGCGTGGACGTCATGTGGGAGTCGTGCGGGCTCGAGAAGCCCGAGAACGACAACGTGGTCTTCATCTGCCACGCCCTGACGGGAGACGCGCACGTAGCCGGCATACGCCCGGGCGAGCAGAAGCCATCCGGCTGGTGGGAGGGGATGGTTGGCCCAGGGCGGGCGATCGACACGAACCGCTACCGCGTGGTATGCGCGAACGTGCTCGGCGGCTGCAAGGGCACGACCGGCCCTTCGTCCGTAAACCCCGCCACGGGCAAGCCATACGGAAGCGCGTTCCCGCGCTTCACGATGAGCGACACGGTCGACGTGTACCGCGCGCTTCTCCGCGAGATCGGGGTGGGGAAGCTCGTCGCGCTCATCGGCGGCAGCTTCGGCGGAATGCAGGTCGTGGACTGGATCACGCGCTACCCCGACGAGATGGAGTCCGCCGCGATAATCGCATCGTCTGTCTCGCTCAACACCCAGGCGCTCGCATACGACGTGGTGGGGCGCGCGGCAATAACCGACGACCCGGCGTGGCTCGGCGGCGACTACTACGGCGAAGGCGACGGCAAGGGCCCTGTGAAGGGGCTCGCGGCGGCCCGCCAGCTCGCGCACATCACGTACCTCTCGCGCGACCTCCTCCAGGAGAAGTTCGAGCGCAACCTGCAGGCGTCGTGGCTCGAGAAGGGCCCGGAGTTCCAGGAGTCCCGCGCGCGTCTCTTCAAGACGATGTTCCAGATCGAGAGCTACCTCGGATACCAGGCAGACAAGTTCATCAACCGCTTCGACGCGAACTCATACCTCCAGATAACGCACGCGATGGACCGCTTCGACGCAGGCGCGCGCTACGGCTCGCTCGCGGCCGCGTTCGCGCGCGTGAAGTGCCGCACGCTCGTCGTGTCGCTTTCCGGCGACGTGCTCTTCTCCGAGGAGCAGAGCCGCGAGATCGCAGGAGGGCTGCTTGCGGCGGGCAAGCGCGTGTCGTACTGCCATCTCGAGATCGGCACGGGACACGACGCGTTCCTCACGCACATAGACGACCTCTCGAAGCTTGTCTCCGGGTTCCTAGGGACGCCTGAGCCAGACGTCAGGGCCTGGCAGAAGCGCCACTACGCGAAGATGGTCGGCATGGTTCCCGAGAAGGCGCGAGTGCTCGACATCGGCTGCGGCAAGGGCACGCTCCTGAACATCCTCCGCGAGGAGAAGGGCGCCACGGGCAACGGCGTGGAGATCGACATCCCGGAGTTCGAGGCGGCGCTTGCTGACGGAAACGACGTTCTCTGGGAGGATGCCGACGAGAAGCTTTCGCTCATACCGGACGGCTACTACGACTTCGCGGCGGTTTCCGAGACTCTCCAGGTCGTCAAGAGGCCGCGCGAGCTCCTCCGCGAGGTGCTCCGCGTGGCCAAGGAGGCCGCGGTGTCGTTCCCGAACTTCGCGGCGTACAGGATACGCCTCACGCTCGGGCTTCTCGGCCACCTGCCGGTGAGCCGCCAGCTCCCGTTCCAGTGGTACGACACGCCGAACATCCACCTGATCACCCTCAAGGACTTCCGCAAGCTCTGCCGCGAGGAGGGCATCGAGATACTCGAGGTGAAGGCGGAGTCGCGCCACCTCATCGGCAAGGCGATGCTCGCCATCGGGCTCAAGAACCTCGGCGCCTCCAGGATCATCTGCCGCATAGCGAAGAAGCGCGGCTGACGCGGAACGACAGGAGACCACTACGATGAAGCTGCCGAAATTCGAACTGAACATCACTCCGATGACCCGGCGGCGCCTTCGTGCATTCCGCAACAACCGCAGGGCGTGGTGGAGCCTCATCGCGTTCGCCGTCCTCGCGCTCTTCTCGATGTGCGCCGAGCTCGTGTGCCCGTGTGACCCGAAGGCGATCACGAAACCCGCCACGCTCGAGAATTACCGCCGCGTGCGCATGGAGGTGAAGCACGACGTTCGCGCGGCCCGATTCAACCTTGCGGACGACGGCAGTATCGAGTCGTACGAAGGCCCGTCCGACGTGCTTGCCAAGGTCAAGGGCGGGTGGAAGCTCGGCGACCCGATCGAGGGCTTTGACGTCGTCGCCAAGAAACGCAGCGGCTACACGCGTGTGTTCCTGCGCCCGCTTGAGCCGCCGAAGGTGGTTTCTAGCGAGGAGGTCCGCGATCCCGTGTCCTGGCCTTTCCCGCCGGTGAAGGGGCACCCATTCGGAATAGACTCGGCCGGGCGCGACGTGTATGCGCGCGTGGTGCACGGGCTGAGGATATCGCTTCTCTTCGGGCTGGTGCTCGCGTTCTGGGCGATGTTCGGGGGGCTCGTCGTGGGCGCGATAGAGGGATACTTCGGCGGCTGGACGGACATCCTCGGCCAGCGCTTCACCGAGATATGGAGCGCGCTCCCGTTCCTGTACGTGATGATATTCATAGGCTCAACGGTGGGGCACGGGTTCGGAGTGCTTCTCCTGTGCTATTCGCTCTTCAACTGGATCGTAGTGTCGTACTACGTCCGCGCCGAGTTCCTGCGCCTGCGTTCGCGTCCATTCGTGGAGGCCGCGAAGTGCCAGGGCTTCTCCGCCGCGCGCATCATCTTCCGGGAGATACTTCCCAACGCGCTCACGCCGCTCGTGACGCTTTTCCCGTTCCTCCTGATGGGCGCTATCGGGTCGCTTGCGGCGCTCGACTTCCTCGGCTTCGGCCTTCCGCCCATGACGCCGTCGCTCGGCGAGCTCCTCCACCAGGCGGCGCAGTTCCGCGGGGCGTGGTGGCTGATCCTCTTCCCGACTCTTGCGCTCTTCTCGGTGATGCTTCTCACGGTGCTGGTGGGCGAAGGCCTTCGCGACGCCTTCGACCCGCGCCGCGCCTCCAAGATCGAGTGACCCCGGCGGTATCCGGGCGCATCTCCTATGAGAACGAATGTCAATAGGCTAAATCGCTTTGGCGATTTCCGCA
>CAMORM010000141.1 GCA_946623785.1 uncultured Verrucomicrobiota bacterium | reverse complement strand
TATGGGCAGGCATGCGGAGACCGCGATTGCCGCGGACACTATCGCCTTTTTCATTGCACGCGACACTTTCAAATCTTCAGGAACCAACAGGCCCTCCTGAGCCTTTTTGCCCCTTCACTTTTCCGCGATGTTCATCGCCGCGCAGCCGAGCGCGTACGGGTTTCATCGCACCACCAGAAGCAATCCCCTGTCTTTCCAGACAAGTTTGCCGTGCAAAGCGCAGCCGAACCAGTCTGTTTTCGATTTGCCGACGGGGTAGAACGCCGAAGCCCCAGCGCCGCTCTGCCACACGCCGAACTGCCCGCTTCGCACGGGATCTTGATCGAGCATGAGAGGCACTTCGGCGCCTTCGAGAATGTCGCCGTCCTGAATGAAATTGTCAACGTCGACAACCTTCACTCCTGCCGGGCCGCCAGCCTCCAGCACGTTGTCGCGGATGACAGGCCGTCCGGAGACTTTCACGGGGCATCCATCCGTCTGGACTGCGGCCGCGGCGCTGAACGTATTGTTGGTGATCACCGTGCCGCTGAGGCGCAGATCCTTCCCTGTATTGCTCGTCTGAAACACGGTTCTCGCGCGGCAGCCCCGTATGATGCCACCCTCCAGATAGCAGCTCACGCCGTGACCGGTCCCCGACGCCTCGTTGTACATGAAGATGTCCCAGCCCGTTATCACCGTGCAGTTCTCGATCAACGCGCCATCCTTCATCCTCACGACGGCCGCCCCTGAATTGCCGCCGATGAAGAAAGGAGCTGGAAGATTCGCATTGACATCGGTGAACCAGAAATTGCTCACAACCGCGCCGCTGTCGAGGACGATCTCCGCCGTCCCGTCGCCCTGGGCGAACACGATCGCGGCCGCGCGGCGCGGACTATCCCAGCAGCCGTCGAAGACGATGTCCCTCAAGACCGTCCGCTGATAGTCGTGCTGGATCGCATGCTTGTTTGCCCGCAGATTCGTAAATCGCCAGACATGGCCCGCGCCGCAGATGGTCACGTTGTCGCAGTTGCTCAATGTCAGCGCATCGGAGGGCTCGACATCCTTGAGAAGCTCGATGACGCACCCGTTTCTGCCGACGGCGGCCGTAGCGACCGCAGCGACATCGGCGCATCCTGTCCAGCTGTTCGTCGTAGCGTCGGAAACGCGGTAAGCCCATGTCTCTGCGGCGACGGATTCCGTCATAACATCTCCACCGACAGTCACATAGCGCGTGTCTTCCGCACTCTTTTCCGAAATGATCTTGGAAACGTAATCATCGCCGGACTTGAAGATGTAGCGTCCCTCCGCCCGTTTGGCGCGTTCGGCCACGGCGAAATTAGCGTAAGGGACGCCATCGACGTAAAACGCCGCCGAAGACGACCACACGACCGCTCCGTCCCTTGCGACAGCGAAACTCGTGTCGTCGCCAGTCAACCTGAAGGCGGAAAGGTCGGACGCCCCGCCATCGACGGCGAACTGCTCGCCGATCCCGGACGGGGAAGTGACGCGAATGTCGCCGGTAACGCCATCTTCGATTGCAAGCGTGTCGAACCTGTTCGCGAAGACGACGTCTTTGCCGTTCCCGAAGACCCTGAGATCGCCGGCGAACTCGACTTTGCAGGCCGTGCCGGTGGGGGATATCTCTATCGCCGCCGCAGTGAAGGTGTTGTTCGTTATCGCGGAGCCGTTTTCAAGATAGAACTCCGGAGCGTAATATCCGCCGTCGTCCGTGCGGAAGGACCCGAGACGGTCGTTCAGCTCTATACCGTACGCGATCGAACACCCTGTGAGCGAACTGTTCGACATCCTGAAGACCGCCGGATACCATTGTCCCTGGTAGAGCATCGCAGCGGCGCGCATGCCGCCAAGACCGGAGAGGACGGAATCGGAAATCTCTACGACATTCGTGTATCCGGTGTCGCCGCACCTTTCCGCATACCCGCCGTCCTGCTCGAAGGAAAAGAGTCTGTCGCCGCTGACGTTTTCGATACGCGAGCCGTTCGCCAACTGGAGCGTTCCACTCCGAAGATGGAAAATCTGGCTGCTTGTCGCATAGTCGTGGAAATAGACGTTGTCCAAAACAACCTTGCCGCGCTGTTCAAGCACCGCAAGGTGCGCCGATTTGTTCGCGGATGAAGTCAATTCCGTATCCTTGAGCGTCAAGACCGCCACATCTCCAGCGACGTGAACGTTAAACTCGGAATAGAGCGAAACGGTCCTGTTGCGGCCATCCAGCGTTACGGTCCTGTAGATCGGGTCGGGTTGCGAACTTACATTGACAGTGATGTCGCGCAGGAGCCGTATGGTTCCGTTGTCCTTGACGCCGTTCATCGCGGTCACGAGGGAATCCCCGGAGTGTTCGACCTGAACCCAGCCGTCGGCCGTCTCGTATTCGAGATCGTAAACCGTATCCGCAGCACAGATCGGCGCACCGGCAAGCGAAGACGCCGTCGCACAGACGAGTGCAAAAGTTTTCTTGACGTTCATGACTGCTTCTCCTTTGTTTTGTGTGTTGTCGACGAAAATCGTATTCATCTGCTCCTGCGACCTGCAAGAGACGCGTCGAACGGGACGAACCCGAGCTTGAGCGCGGGCGATTCCGGGGACAGGGTGAAATCGTGCGCCTTCCAGTCGGCGAAGAGCGGATCAGCGAACACGCTGCCCTCGTCCTTCACGCGTCTGCGCCAGTCGGCGAAAGGCGTTCCGTTGAACTCGTCCTTGCCGTCGATGCGCCACCAGAGGTTGCCTCGCCAGTCGATCTTGGCGCGCTCGGACTTCGTGCCCGTGTACTTGACGAACGCATCGCCCTTCGACCAGATGACGATGTTGCGCTCGCACGTGAGCGATCGGTGGTCCTCGGCGCGCGTGACGGCGACCTGTCCGTTCGCCGAATCGACGAGGATGTTGTTGCGCAGGACGTTGTCGCGTCCGTAATGCTGGTGGAACGACGCGTCGTCCGTGTCGTAGACGAGGTTGTTCTCGAGCGTGATCCCCTCGCTGCCCTCGTCGGAGTAGAGCCCCCAGCCGCCATAGGAGTAGGAATGGACGCCGTGGATCACATTGTTGGAGACGCACGTGCCGAAACTTGTGCCGAGGGTGTAAATACCGCCCATGTCGGCGAGCTCTCCGCGTCCGATGTCGTGGATGAGGTTGAAAGCGACGGTGTTGCGCTGCGACGGGCTTCCCGCGTACCCCCATGTCCAGCCGACGGAGACTCCGGTGTAGAAGAGATCGCGAATCTCGTTGTGGACGACGGAACAGTCGGACGCGTGAGCGATCAGCACGCCGACACCGGCCGGATGGAACCTGCCGCCGTCCGCGATCAGGCAGTCGTCAACCGTCACGCCGGAAGTCGTCTCCTCGCCCTTATTCCATGAATGGACTCCTATGCGCACCCCTCCCGCGCCGAGATCCGTCATCTCGCACGAGTGCGCGCCTCCTCCGCGCACCATCTCGCGAAACCACAGCGCGTAGCCGCCGGTTTTCTCGAAGCGGCAGTTCCTGAACACGATGTTCGTCGAGAAGTCGACCGTCACCGCGGCCGAGCTGACTCTCGCAGCGGCCTGCCATGGCGACAGGCGCGACGGCCCCTTCCCTGCGGTCGGTGCGGACATTGCGAAGGTGACATTCTCGAAAGCGATGTCGCCCGCCCCCTTCACTGCGACGAGCGTCTCGAGCCCTTCGCACGGGATCGAGGCCTCGCGGACTGTCTCGCCAGGAAGCGTGCGGTACAGGATCTCGCCCGCCGAAGCGTCGCAGAACCACTCGCCCGGAGCATCGAACGCCGATCGGAGGTTCTCGAGGCAGAAGAGGTCGTTTCCCGCCCATCTGTTCCAACTCTGCATCTGGTCACCGTCGACGGAAAGCCTTCCATCGGCGAATGCGGCTATAGGATAGCGCGCGACATCCCACTTCACATGCGCCACGAGCTGCGCGAAGGCGAGCTCGGACGCGGGAACGGCCGCGACCTTCGCAGCCGCTTCGGGCGGAAGAGCGACTGTCTGGCGCCAGCCCGTTCGCGAATCCGGGCACGCGGCCTCATCCACTTCGCCCAGCGTATGGAAATAGCCCTTGTCGGGGAAGCGGGCGCGCGCCGCGCGGCGTCCGTTCACGAAAAGCGACTCCGTGTAAACCGGCTTTCCGTCCGCGCCAAGCGGAAGCTTCGCCGCCCACACCCCGCCGCCGCAGTCCTCCCACGGACCGACAGCGATCGCGCCGGTGATGCGCGTCGAGCCGTCGGACGCGCCGCGGAATATCTTTCCGGACGACTCGGGTCCGACGACCATCGTCTCGGACAGCGCGACGTCGCCCGCGGGAAGACGGACGACATTGGTGTCGCAGCCTGCGGACGAATCCGATGTTTTCAACCTGACCCTGTCGAAAATTGGCGTTATTGAATGCCATACGCCCGCCGCCGGATCGAGCGGGAGCCGCCCAATCGCCGCGAGCACGTACCAGGCGCTCATCTGCCCGACGTCGTCGTTTCCGCAAAGCCCGTACGGCCCCGTTCCGTAGGCGCTCGCGCAGACCGTTCGCGTCCACTTCACCGCGAGATCCTTGCATCCGAACGCCGCGAAAAGCGCCGTCGCGTGGTGGACCGGTTCGTTGGCATGGTTGTAGGCGTCGTTCCAGAGGAAGTTTTTCGGCGTCTCTGAGAAGAACAGTTCAAGTTCGGCAAGGCACGCCGCACGTCCACCCATAAGCGCGGCAAGCCCGTCCGGATCGTGCGGCACAAACCACCCCTGCTGCCATGGATTCGATTCGACGCAGCCCTGCCCGTGACACGTGCGTCCCTGCCACGGCTCGAGCCATGTGCCGTCCGCGTTCCGCGTCCTGAACCAGCCGACGGATCTGTCCCAGCAGTTCGTGTACCACCTGGCCCGTTCCGCGAAATGGCGAACGTCCTCAGGAGTGCCGTAGCGCTCCGCGAGCTTCATCATGCACCAGTCGTCGTAGCAGTATTCGAGCGTTTCGGAAAGAGAACCGGGTGTGAAACCGCACGGCGCGTTGCCGCGCTTCGCGCTCGTGTCTTTAGCCAGCTCGTACATCGCCCTTGTGTCGAAATTCGTGATTCCGAACTGCACCGCCGTCGCCATCACGGGAATCATGGGATTGCCTATCATGCAGCCCGATCTGCACCCGAATATGTCCCAGACAGGAAGCGTCTCCCGGTCGCCGCGCTTCACGACGTCCATCATCGAAAGGATCGTGTCTCTCACGACATCGGGGCGCACAATGCAGAGAAGCGGCATTTCGCTGCGGAAGACGTCCCAGCCCGAAAAGACCGTCCGCCGCACATAGCCGTCTCCCCGGCCTATGGCGCGCGGATCGAGGAAGGCGTGGTAGAGCGCCGTCGCGAAGATCGTGCGTTCGCGTTCCGTCCCGCCCTCGACTTCGATGACATCGAATGCTTCCTTCCACAACCGCCGCGCATTGGCCCGGGCCGTGTCAAAGTCCTCCGCCTCTGGACGCGGGGGAATCGCATCGAAGGAAATCGCGACCTTCATAGTCACCGATTCGCCCGCCGCGGCAGGGAGTGTGGCGACGACAGTCAGATTCGTCTCCCCTCCGCGCTTCTCGACCGTCGAAAACGGCTTCGACACGATACCGTGGAAATAGACCGTGTAATCGACTTTGCCCGCGCCGCGACCCCAGCCGCCGTCCCGATGGTCGCAGACGATGAAACCCTTGAACGCATTGCGACCCTCCATCTCGAACGACTGTCTGCCATGCGGCTTCGCCCGCGACAGTTCGCCGATACGCCGCGCGAGGTCTATCGTCAGCGTCTGTTCGCCGCCATCCTCGAACGTAAAGCGCAGGAGTCCGGCGTCGGGCGTCGCCGTCGCCTCGACCATGGTCTTCGCATCGTCCAGCCGGACGCGGTAGCAGCCGGCTTCGGCCGACTCGTTCGCGTGCGAGAAAGCAGACGGCCCTTTCCCTCCGACCATAACCTGAAAATTGCCGAATTCGCCGTACCAGCCCACTCCGCTCATGTGGAGGAAACTGAAACCCTCTATCGTATTGTGCGAATATGAATATCCCGACCCGTTGTCCCCTCCAGTCACCGTGTCCGGCGAGAGCTGCACCATGCCGAACGGCGTCGCGGCGCCCGGGAAGGTCTTGCCGAAGCCGTGGATGTCGGCTTGTCGGCCGTCGGCGTACGTCACCGCGCCGATCATGGGATCGACGTACGACACAAGATCGACCGGCGACGCAACGGCGACATTTGCCAAAAAGGCCACGGCGACGCCGCTCAGCACCTGTAGTACACGATCCGTCATTTCAGCTCGACCTCGATTACAGACTTGATTGCCACAGTAAATTGCCACAGTAGGTTTTCCTTGTCATAGCGGCGCGACCCTTTCGATTCGCAGCTTGCCCCCTTCAAACGCGCGGTGTGCCACTCGGCCGATCAGACGCTGGCACCGATCTGGAAGATTTATCCTGCAACGTCTCATGCCGAAAAGTATATCACAAACTCCCGCTACTGTGGTAATTTACTGTGGCAATCAAGTCTTGTCGGCTCCACGCGGCGGATGTGGCGCGGACAAGGTTAAGCGAGCCGACGAGACGTCGGCGGGCGTCAGAGCGACGCGCGGTCGCAGAGAGCCGAGACGAG
>CAMORM010000140.1 GCA_946623785.1 uncultured Verrucomicrobiota bacterium | reverse complement strand
GCGCCAACGGAGTGGATGCAGGGGATGAAGTCGCCGTCCTTGCCGAGGTGCTTCAGCACCGCGTCGCCCGTGCGCGTCATGATGTTCATGTTGACCACGACGTACGGCGAGTCGGTGAGCTCGATGCCGTACTGGGTGATCGGGTTGCCGATCGGGCCCATCGCAAACGGGATCACGTACATCGTGCGGCCCTTCATGCAGCCCGTGTACGCCTTCGTCATCTTCTTCTTCATCTCGACGGGGTCCATCCAGTGGTTCGTCGGACCCGCGTCGATCTCCTTCTTCGAGCAGATGAACGTGCGGCCCTCGACGCGAGCGACGTCGCTCTCGTGCGAGCGGGCGAGGTAGCAGCCCGGGCGCTTCTTCTGGTTCAGTTTGATGAACTGGCCCTTCTTGACCATCATCTCGCAGATGTCGGTGTGCTGCTTCTTCGTGCCCGTCACGACAACAATCTTGTCGGGCGTGCAGATCTTGTTCCACTTGTCAACCCACGCGAAGACCTTCGCGTTGGCGAATTTCGGCGTTTTGGCCATGTTCATTTACTCCTTGATGTTGCCGGGCCTGCCCCGGCGAAAAGTTTGGCAGATAGTTTATCGTTTTACCGCCCAGCGTGCAAGCGCAAAATGGATGCCGCAGCCGCGGTTTGCCGCAGATGCGACAAGTCACTGCAGGCGATGGCTGGGCGCGGGGCTACCTGAAGCAAAGAATCAGGCCCCGTGCCTTGACAGCGAGAACGCCGCTCCCGGAGAAATTCGGAAGCTTATGGTCCGCGGAACTGTCGTTAGACCCGTATTCGCCGCCAGACATGCGGTGTCCGTCGATGAAGAGGCGGTCGCACTTGAGCTCGCCGACGAAGTCCAGCGCAATACTGCCGTCCCCGGAGATGCTTACCGTGACCTGCTTCCCGAACGCCGCCGCGTTTTCGACACCGAGGCAGCCTCCGCTCACGACCACGTTCGTGCAGTTCGCCCAGCTCGCGTGCGGAAGGACGATGAGCTTGCCGTCGGTGACCTTCAGCGTTCCAGTAGTGGTGCTCACGCCGCCAAGCCTGTTCGTCTGCGGTCCGTCGTACGAAAGCCCCGCCGCGCCCGCGAACACCACGTTGTTCGTGCGGTTCAGATTTGAGCCCTCTGGATCGTTGCTTGCGCTATACGGGCTTTTCGCCACCCAGTGGAAGAACGCAGGTTCGTCGCTCGTTATCGTGCCGCCTTTCTTGGCGTAGAAGCCGTCGACGCTCTGGTCGTTGCCCATCAGGTCGATGGTCATCCCGTTTTGCATCTGGAAACGAATGGTGTTGCTGTTGTCAACCCATCCCTTGGCCTTGAGCGCATACGGCACATGGCAGTTGATTCGCCCGGAGAGCAGCTGGGACCAGAAAAGCCCCGAGATGTCGCTGTTTTCGCCGTAGAAGTCGACTGTGACGTTGCCCGTATACATGTAGAATATTCCGCTCTGCGAGAACCTGTTGCGGAAAATGACGTTGCCCTCGCCCGCCATCGTGAGGGTGTTGCCCATATACGCGGACGTGAACTCGGCGGTTGCGCCGTTCATCATGTTGAACGTGCAGGTCGTGTTCGTGAAGGCGCCGTTGAATACGTTGTCCCCGACGAAGTAGATGGGGTTGGAGTCCGACAGGCCACCTTCAGAATAGACAACGACAACCGCGTCGTTCGTGGCGTTCGAGAAATAGGCGCCGTTGCCGTCGTTCCTGACGCGAGCCACGGCACCGGCCTCGCCAAGCGCGTTGAGTCCGCTGATAGTCGTGCCCGTCGCAATGTCGATGGAGCCTGTGTAGCCCGCCCCCGAGCCTATGTTCAATGTTCCCGCGCCCTCGACCTTCACGTTGCCCGAGCCCTTGAGCCCGCCCGTGACGTCGAAGGTGTTGTTCGCTCCGATTGACCAGGTCTGGTTTGCCGTCGCCTCTAGCGGAGACCCGAAGGAGTAGGTCGTCGCGGACGCGGCGTCAAGGGCGGAAATGCCGAGGTCGCCGACACTCAGGGTCCCGGTTCCGGAAAACGCGAAGCCGTTCTTCAGCGAAAGTCCCGCAAAAGCCGCGTCGCGCCCAAGAGTCGCCGCTGCGCCGCTGTCGGCGAACACGGCGAATGCGTCGCCGGGATCCAAGTCGGGCGTCTCGGGGCTCCAGTTGCCTTCCGTGGCGATCCCTGTGTCCGTGCCGCCGCCAATCCAGGAGAAGGAAGCGGCAGACCCTGTCTCTACGACCAGCTTGCCCTCTCCTTCAATCCAAGCGACGCTCTTGCCTTCCGCACCGGATCCGGTGTACGTTCCCGCCATGACGGGTAGCGCGTTGAGCGCAGCGGCGCCAACCGTGATGGTAACGCCTGAGGCGAGCTTCAGCTTGGAGCCGGTGTAGACGTCAAGCGTCTCGGCGCGGAAGTTCGCTCCTGAGCCTGCCTCCACCTCGAATACGCCGTCAGCACCGACCTTGAGTCCCGAAAGCGCCGTGAACGACGCACCAGTCACCAGCTTGAGAGTTCCTTTTGCCACCTCTACGTGCCCAGTCGTCGAGGAGACGGCGTTTGAGCAGATGAACGAGTAGTCGGTCGAAGTCGGACTCCACAGAAGCCCCGCGCCGCCGTAGAACTTGCCGGAGAACTTCATCGGGTTTGCGGATGGCGTCCCAGTGAACTGCACCTGAAGGTCGTAGTTGCTCTCAAGGCCATGGTCTGCGTTCGCAACGTCGTCGCTTTCGGTAATGGCGCCGGAAACCAGCTTGAGCGGCAGCATCCCAATATTATTGTAGTTGAAGCCCCACTGGAGACGCGCCGAACTGTCGTTGCCGTCAAAGCGGAACCCGATGTTCGTCAGGTCCTTTCCCGTAGTCACGTTGATTCGCCCCTGCTGTATCTTGGTGAGCGAGATGTCATAGTTGCGGTTGCCGACCTGGTTGAAGCACACAAGCGTTCCGAGCCCCTTCTTGACGAGTACGGCGCCGATCTTCCCATCCGGATCCTTGCGCTGAACCATGCGCATCTGGGTGTAAAAGGTTGAATTCGCCTCCACGATGTCTACGGGGACTTCGCCTTCGCCCTCAAGCAGAATTCCCGTCCAGTTCGCCGCCTTGTAGTCAGACGGCTCGACCTTCAGTCCTTCACCGCCGCCGATCAGCGCGTAGTTGCCCTGGTTTCCTCCCTTTTTGAAGTCGCCTGTGATCAGGATGCTGTTTAGGGCCTTGCGCGAGGACGAGGAACTCGTGTCGTCGCCGTTTGAATCGCACACGAGGCGCGGAGTGGTGCGTGAATTGTCGTTGAGCACGGCATTGTCTCCACGCGCGGGATCGCCCACCACGCCGTTCGCGTTCGTCCAGTTGTTGTACCCATACCAATAATAATAGTTGTCGGATGCATTCTTATTATTTCCCACCCAATACCATGTTTCGGCGTCAGCCGCCAACGGCGCGATTGCCAACGCACATATCGTGGCGAAAATCGCCCCCCCCCTCGGTTTCATGCAATTATGGTAAGACTTCATAGTTGGTCTCCTGCTTTTGTTATGTCAATTATACCACAATTCCTCCTCTGCGGGAAAGTTGACATGTCAACTTTCAGTCAAAGGGTCAGCTGCGGATCATGGCGAGCATGCCGTCGCGGCGCTTCTCCATGATCTCCTTCGTCTTGCCCTCGAGGTTGAGGCGCACCAGCGGCTCGGTGTTGCTCATGCGGACGTTGAACCACCAGCCCTCCGACTCCCAGCGGTCGACCGAAACGCCGTCCAGCTCGAAGAAGTCGGGATAGAAGGTCTTCACGCGCTCAAGCACAGCGGCCGCATCTTCCACGCGCGAGTTGATCTCGCCGCTCTGGAAGTACTTCCTGAGCGGCGCCACAAGCTCGGAGAGGGGCTTGTCGGAAGCCGACACGATGTTCGCGAGCGCGAACGTGGCCATCGAGCTCGACTCCGCCGTGGAGTTCGCCTTGAAGTAGTAGTGGCCGGAAAGCTCGCCGGCGAAGATCGCGTCGTTCTGGCGCATCTGCTCCTTGATGAACGAGTGGCCCACGCGCGACATCATCGGCTTTCCGCCAGCCGCCGCGATGACCTCTTCGCAGACCTTCGACGAGCGCAGGTCGTAGAAGCAAGCCGCGCCGGGGTTGGACGCCAGGAGGTCCTGCGATATGAGAGCCGTCACGAAGTCCATCGGGATGATCCCGCCCTTCTCGTCCAGGAATCCCGCGCGGTCCGCGTCTCCGTCGTACGCAACTCCGAACGCGTACTTGCCGGGGTTCGCCTTCATGAGCGCCTGCAGGTCCTTCAGCGTCTCGGTGTGGAGCGGGTTCGCGTCGTGGTTCGGGAAGTCGCCGTCGTATTCGCCGTAGAGCGAGTCGTACGTGATGTCGGACCCCTTGAACGCCGCGGACTCGGCGATGCCCATTCCGTTGGCGAAGTCGAGCGCGAGATGGAGCGGGCGCTTCATGTGCGCGAACTCCCTCACGTGCGCCGCGTAGTCGGCCGACACGTCTACCTTCGTCACCTCGCCGCGGCCCGTCGGGGGCTCGTTGCCGTCCATGCCCGCCACGAGCTTCTCGATGTCCTTGATGCCGGTCGCGCCGGAGATCGGAACCGCCTTCGCCTTGCAGAGCTTGCAGCCGTTCCACTCCTTGGTGTTGTGCGAGGCGGTGATCATCACGCTGCCGTCCGCCCCGAGCTTAGCGTTCGCGAAGTAGCTCATCGGCGTGGAGGCGAGCCCGATGTCGATTACATCGACTCCTTCGTCGACGAGTCCCTTTGAGAACGCCGCGAAGAGCGCGTCGGACGACTTGCGGCAGTCGCGAGCGACAACCACCTTCGCGTTCTTTCCCGGGAACCCGCAGAACTGCGCGTAGGCGCGGGCGATCTTGTAGAAATCGTCCTGCTTTAGCTCGGTGCCGTAGATGCCGCGGATGTCGTATGCCTTGAAGATGCTCATGGAATTCTCCTTTGGGAGTTAAGTGGTTAGGTGGTTAAGTGGTTAGGTGGTTAAGTGGTTAGGTGGTTAAGTGGTTTGGTGGTTGGGTGGTTAAGTGGTTTGGTGGTTAAGTGGTTTGGTGGTTGGGTGGTTAAGTGGCTAGGTGGTTAAGTGGTTGGGTGGTTAGCATGATGCGCGCGATTTGCACTGGAATGTAAACGAGGGTAAGTTTCTTGAACCACGTAACCACATAACCACAAAACCGCTTAACTTATAGATCAGTGGCGGAAGGAGCGCTGGCCGGTGAAGACCATCGCAACGCCCGCGTCGTTGCAGCAGTCGATGACGTCCCAGTCGCGGATCGCGCCGCCAGGCTGGACGATCGAGGTGATGCCCTCGCGGATTCCGACCTCCGCGCCGTCGCGGAACGGGAAGAACGCGTCGGAAACCATCGCGCAGCCCGGGAGGCCGCCCTTCTCGGCCTTCGTCTGCTCCATGATCTCCGCCTGCTTAATCGCGCCGTCCTTCTCTCCGAACTTGAGGCGGAGGTCGTTGTACGGAAGCGCGTACTTCTCCCACGCGATCCAGTCGGCGTGCTTGGTGTACGCCTTGTCGCGCGCGATCTCGGCAACGCCAACGCGGTCCTGCTCGCCTGTGCCGATTCCGACCGTCACGCCGTCCTTCACGTACAGCACGGAGTTGGACGTAACGCCGGCCTCGACGAGCCATCCGAAGATCAGGTCCTCGTATTCCTTCGCGGTCGGGAGGCGCTTGATCTTGTGCTCCTCGTAGCTGACGGCGCCAGTCGCCTTGTCGGTGATCTTTCGGTTGCAGTACGCTGGCATCAGGTCCTCGGGCTTGCGCGCATTGGCGCAGAAGGAGGTCTGGCAAACGATGCCGCCGTCGATGAGCGACTTGAAGTCGACCACGTGCTTCGCCACGAAGTCGGTGAGGCGCGCCATGTTGCGGATGCGGAAGACGCGCAGGTTCTTCTTGGTCGCGAAGAGGTCCATCACGCCTGGCGCGAACTCCGGCGCCACGACAACTTCGGCGTACGCCTCGACGATGAGCTTCGCCGTCTCCATGTCGCACTCGCGGTTGAGCGCGATCGCCCCGCCGAACGCGGCGAGGCGGTCGGCCTTGTTCGCGCGGAAGTACGCCTCGGCGAGCGTGTCGGCAACCGCGACGCCGCACGGGTTGTTGTGCTTCACTATGACGGCGCACGGCTTGTCCATAAGGTAGCGGAGGATGTTGAGCGCGTTGTCCGTGTCGGTCACGTTCGTCTTGCCCGGGTGCTTGCCGCTCTGGAGGAGCTCGGGCACGGATGCGAGGTACTGGCCCGCCTGGAGCATCTCGACGTCGCCCAGCACGAGGTTGCCGTTGACGAGCTTGTAGAGAGCGGCCTCCTGGCCCGGGTTCTCGCCGTAGCGCAGCCCCTTCTCCTCGCCGCCGATGTTCCATGTCACCTTCTCGTACTGGAAGGTCTCGCGCTTGTCTCCGTCGATGAAGGAAATCTCCATCTTGGGGCTGAAATGGTCGGCTTCAATCGTCTTGTATGCGGCTTTTAGGTCTTTCATTGTCTTGGCCCTGCGTTTGTGGCTCCTCGGGATTGGGAAAACAGTGAGTATTTTACCAAACGGGACGCCCCTAGACCATACCAAATTTGACCGCCTCTAGAACACGGTGAATTTCACCGTACTGCACTTCTGTGCGTGTTTGTGTCAACTCCGAAGGCTCGCAAAGATGGCGCGGCCCTTTGCAGCCGCTTC
>CAMORM010000139.1 GCA_946623785.1 uncultured Verrucomicrobiota bacterium | reverse complement strand
GGCCAACTTTCCTATTTCGCCCGCAAGGATGGCGACGGAGAGGACGACGAGACGATACTGATTTCCGTTCCTGGCGGCGGCGCGGGCGGTAGCTATGTTGACAAAAACGCAGCCATCGCCACGGGCGCCGATGGCGGATCGGGCGGCGGCGGTACATTTGCGCTTGCGGGAGGCCAGCCCGTTTCGAATGAGGTCGACGGCGTTTGGGTTACCTACGGCTATGAAGGCGGGCCTGGCAATGACAATAAGACGGCAGGCAACTCTTATGGCAAGACGGCGGCGGGCGGTGGCGGCGGCGCGGCTCGCGAAGGCGTTACCGCTTCGTTCGACAGTAACTATGGTGGCGGTGCAGGCGGCGCGGGTCTTGCCAATTCGATGACGGGCGAGGAGCTCTTCTATGGCGCGGGCGGTGGTGGCGGCTATGCCTATAGGGAGGATCAAAAGGGCTACTCGAAACCCGGTGCGGGCGGTTCGGGCAACGGCGGCAATGCGGCGGATGTCCGAAACGGAACATATGCGAGTTCCGGCGTCGAGAACACTGGTGCCGGAGGTGGCGGCGGCTCCATGATCTTAAACAACCAGACCGACCAAACCTATTGGAAGGGCGGCGATGGCGGAGACGGCGTGGTGCTCATCGCCTACGAGGTGCACGGCCGCGATCCGGTTGCCGAGGAGCCGCGCATTTCGATGACGCGCTGCGCCTACAATCCGGACGCCGGCACAACCGGCACAGGCGTCGCCTCAATCGACTACCGCGCGTTCTGGGCCGGTATTCAGGCGCAGGAAGACGACATCTATGTCCTCTACAGCACCGTGAGCGAGGAAGATGTCGCCGCCAAAAACGGCGATCACGTCAAGGTCTCGGAAAGCTCCATCGGCATCGGGACGACAACATTCGTTCCGCCTGAGGTTGGCTGCACCTACTGGATCCGCCTGATGTCGCGCAAGGACGAAAGCTCCTTTATGTATTCCGACGAAATCGCCTCGTTCTACGTCCCTGCCATCTCGCTCAACGGCGTGACTTGGAAGAAGCAGAACAGCGCGTCGGACGACTATGCAATTATCGACTACAAGCTCCATGACAGGAACGAGGCGACGCATCTCTACTGCTACTGGAGCGAGTCGCTCGAGTCGCTTGAAGGCGACGAGCGTCCTTCGGGCGACGGGGTTCGCATGTTCGATGTGGGCGCAGACAAGGCGGCGCTGACGACATTCAACCTGCCGGCATCGGAAGGCCTGAAGCGCAACAAGGTCTACTACATCCGTCTCGCCGCCGGCGACGAGCAGGGCGTCAAGCACTTCCTCACCGACGAGATTCTCGAGCTAAGCACCATCGAACAGCCGGCTATCAACCTTCTCGGATCTTCCTGGTCTAATCATGTCGCGACGGTTACCATCAAAACGGCCATCGCCACGCTTGCCCCGTCCGATGCCGAGGTGTTCGTGTTTTACTCGACCAACAAGACCGACCTGACGTCAGGTTCGCCTTGGGATAAAGGCGCTCCGCGTTTGGTTCTTGGAACGAGCGAGACCATTCCCGACAATGTTAACACGGACGTGTCGTTCCCGCTCAGTTCGGCCGAGGCGACCACCTATTACGTGCGGGTTGCGATCCGCTCGACCGTCGATGGCAAGCTTTATTATTCCGGCACGACGAGAGAGATTTCGATCACGACGCCGGTCGCTGCGAACACGCTCATTGTCTATGCCAACGCCAACCCGAAGATGGGTTGCTATGGCGACGAGCTGCAGACGCTCGACTACACGGTAACCTATGGAGGCCTCACGGAAGGCCCGGGCTGGGACAATTACACCAATACGAACATACACATCGAAGGCGCGCCGTCGTGCGCTGTCACGGCGACATCCAAGGTCGGTCAGTACGATATCGCGCAGGGCACGCTTGCTTTGTCAAACCATGGCGAGTCCTATCAGCATCCCGTCGTCGATCCGGACACGGGAGATCCGACGGGTGACTACATCACCTACAACTACCTACTGTCGTATGTCGGGGCGAAATATGCCGTCACAAATGCCGTGTTCAGTGCGTCGTTTGAAGACGCGGAATCCACCTATGACGGCGAATCCCATGCAGGAGCGTCGCCAACCGTTACCGGTGTTCGGAACAACCAGGCGGTGTCGTACCAGTACCGCGTCGGCAGCGGCGAGTGGGGCGCTACTGCACCTTCGTTCACGGATGCCGGCAACTACATCGTCCAGTTCAAGGCGTCTGCGTCGAACCATACGGGCAACAACGGCACATTTGCCGTTACGATAAACCCTGCGCCGCTTTATGCGGAGATTTCCGCCGCGAACTGGAGCTACACTGGCGTAGCGCAGTCGCCTGTAATTACGACGAACGTGACGGGCCATGTGGAGCCGGATCTTAATCCGCTTACGTGCGAGTTCCGCGACGAAGCGGGCGAATGGCAGGGCGAGGTGCCGGCCTTCACGCAGCCGGGCGAATACAAACTCTACTTCCGCGTCTCGGCGCCGAACCACGCGACCTTCACGACGAACTGCACGTTCACGATCGAGGGTTGGGACTACAAGGTCAACATGGACGGCAACTCGGGCTACAAGACGGAGATCAACGTGAGCGATCCCGGCTGGCTCCTCAGAAGTACCGGCAAAACGAGCGAGCATTTTGCCGATCGAGACGCTCGTTATGCGAACCTCGACAGAGTCTGCGACAACGGCCTGAAGCTTTGGCAGAACTATGTCATTGACCGGCAGGATCTCTCCAAGAAGCTGGTGGCGACAATCATGCAGCGCGGCAGCCGCGTCAACAAGGATTCGTTCGTCGTCCACTTCCCGAACGTCGAGGCATTGCGCAACACAGGTCTGAACGTCCGCTACCGCCTCGACAGGAAGCTGAAGGGCGAGAGCACGTTCACGCAGGGCACGTTGAGCGACAAGTACGACATGAACGTGCCGCTTGGCTTCGAGGACGGAAATGACTCCACTGGCCTCTATGTCTTCAATATGGTGCTCGTATCGACGAACGAAACCGCCGAGACAGGCGCCGGCGAGGCGGTGCTCGCTTCCTGCGCGACCGTCGGCGTCATGCGCGTCTCGAGCATGAACATGAACACGGTGACGGCTGTTCCTTGGTACTCGATGTCCGTTGACACTGAAACGCCGACCAACATCGTTGCCAACGATGTAGTAAACCAGAACGGCATTTCGGCGGATGACATGATTCTCGCATACAAGGCGGCGAGCGGCAAGTTCAACGCCTGGAGTAATGGCGGCGAAAGCGGCTGGAAGGCGCTTGCAACCGTCACGACGAACGGTGTTGATGTCGTCGATGCCGATGATGCGCAGTTCCCGCGCGGCAATGCGTTCTGGCTCGTCAGGTCCAATCCGTCCACCAAGTACTACTACTTGATCGGCCGCTACACGGGCGAGGACTACGATGTCGAGCTTGCCGGCGCTACTGCCGAGGGACCAGGCCATACGCTCGTCGCCAACCCGACGACGGACGACACCACGCTTGGCGCGCTTAAGTTCTATGACGGCAATGGAGTAGCGACAACGCCAGGCGACGGCGACCGCATCGTCATTCTCGACGCACTCGGCTTCGAAGTCTCCCACTACCGCTCGGGCGGCAAGTGGGTCCATCGAGAGCTGCAGCAGACCGGCAAGCGGACAAAGCAGGTCCAGGTCGACAGCAGCGGCGTCGTGGTTCCGGCAGGTACGGGCTTCTGGTATACGCGCAAGTCTGAAGGCGCGCTTGTGATCAAATTTGGAGGAGCGGAATGAGTACGCGTCTTTTGAGACTTGCGGCTCTTGCCGCGGTTGTCCTGACGGTGCGTGTCGCATCTGCCGAAGAAGGCGTCCTCTACTGGATGGTGGGCTCCGATGCGACAGTCTCGGGCGGTGGCCCCGATTCGCAGGGCATCAAAGCCTATTTGAAGATATACGAGGCTGCTACAGAAGGGTCTTGGTCGGCCGCGCGCGTGCGTGTAATCGGCGGCGAGAGCGACATGTTCCTCGATCTCTATGATGGCGATGGCGGGACCACGTCTGGAGAATATGGCGTTGAATTCGATACATTCGAAGGTGTCTGGGGCGCTGGCGTACCGGATGGCGTTCAGGCGTCGATCTCTTCCGGCACGCCGGAGTACAGCTTTATCATTGAACTTGGCAATGTCACCGATGCCGACGGCTGGACGACTGTCGCCCAAGGCACTTCGACGATGACGTATACGCAGCTCGCTGCCGCGGGCTATATTCATCCGTCGTTCAACATGGATACGCCTGAGTCGGCGATCTGGACGCCAGGTTCCTTCCAGGCTGTGCCTGAGCCGTCGGGTGGGCTTCTGACGTTGATGGGCGTTGCGCTCCTCGCGCTTCGCAGAAAACGCACTGGCGAAGTCGCATGACAGCATGATGACGGACGGCAGGCAGAGGTTTTTTGACCGTCTGTACGTGCTTCTTCTCGGCGCGGCCATTGCCGCGCTCGCCTGGATCTGGCGGTTCGACTCGACGCCGCCCGATCTGATGGACGACCTCGCGGCGGCCGCTGGGCTCAGGCCGCCGATCAGCCCCCTCGGGCTTCTCTGGCAGCATATCGCCGCGCCGCTCTGCCGGAACTACGGTCTCGTAACGGCAGGAACGGTGCTCAGGACGGCCGGACATATCTCGCTCGGCGTCTTCGCGCTGCTGTCCTCGTTCCTCTTGGAGATGATGCTGCCGACGACGCTTCTCCGAGGGATGCATGTCGCCTCGTGGTGGCGTCGGGCCGTCAGGTTTGTTCTCTTCCAGGGAATCATTCTCCTCTGCTGCGCCGATCCCGTCTGGAACGCTTTCCGCTGGTTCTCCCCGCTTTCGCTCCGGCTCCTGATAGTGGCCTTTGCCGTGATTCTCTTTCTTGAGCACCTCAGGACCGACCGCCGCTTTCTTCTTTTCGCGACATTCGCGGTCCTCGGGCTTCTCGCGGCCGATACGCCGATCGGCGCGGTGCTTTTCGTAGTCGTAATCGTCGCGCTCGGCGTTCGGCGCCATCTGCGCAACGCCGGAGTTCTTGCGACGCCCGAGGAAAGTCCTTTTGCCCGTGCGTTCATGTCGCTTCGTCTAACGCTCGCGTTCGGAATCGGCCTTTTCGCGGGCGTTGCGCTTGAGGTCAATGCCTTTTCATCCCTCGACGGTCTCGCCGCCTTTGACTGGACATGGGGTGACTATGCGCTCGAAGTGCCTATTCTCTACATAAAGGCGCTGCTGTCATCGGTCTCTCCGGCTGGCGCGGCGTTGATTCTCGCAGGCGCGGTCCTCCCTGTCGTCATAGAGTTCCAGCTAATCCGCCGGGCGACAGACGACGAAAAGCACCTCGCCTACGTCTACGGCGCCGCTTTTGCGGTCTTCGGCGGCATCGCGTTTTCGCAGCTCGCGGGCGCGAAGTCGCTCTGGTTCTGGACGTGGGGCGGCGGATGTGTCGCGGACGGGCTTCTCAAGTGCATTGCCGTCTACCTGTGCGCGCTTTCGGCCGTCTGGTCTCTTGCCGTCTTCGTCATGGAGCTTTTCTTGCGGAATTTCCGCCGTATAGAGACGCTGCGTTTCCCCGACGCATTGGAGTCCGAGGATGCAGTGCCGGCGCTTGCGTCAGCTAAGCGTTTTCAGCGCATCGTCCGCGCCGTGTTCCTGCTTGAGCCAATAATCGTGCTCTCCTGCGTCGTCCCGTTCCGCTCCCAGCGCGTCGAACGGGCTATGCTGTCGACCGTCGACGCGGTCGCGCGCGAGACGGCCGAGGAGTGCCGCGACGTCAGGTGGCTCTTCACCGACGGAGGGCTTGACGCCGCGGTCGAACTTGCCGCCGCCGCCGAGGGCCGCGAGCTTCGCGCGCTTTCGATGATGGGCGCCGCGGCCGAAAGCCGCGAGATCTACATCCGGACGCGCGGCGTGACAAACGCGGTGGACAAGGCGCTTCTCGAAAGCGGTTCTGCCGACGCGCTGAGGATGTGGGTGCGCACGCGCCCCGACAAGGCGCGGGAGTATGCGGTCCAGATCGGCTTCGAGCTCTGGCGGCGCGACGGGCGGCCCATGCCGCGCTGTTCCGGTCTCGTCGCTCGTCCGGAAGGGATTTCTGACGAGGAGGCCGAGCGCGGCGCATCTGCCGCGCGCAATCTCGCGAAGCGCGTGCTCGCGCTGTACAACCGGTGGCAGCCCGACAAGATCGCCGACCGCAAGCTCCACGACGCCTTCATCTTCGCGCAGTGGCGGCTGGCGATTCTTTCGCGCCACCGCGCCAATGCCTACGACGAGCGCGGAGAGAGGGACCTTGCCATGGAAGAGACGCATCTTGCCGACGAGCTCGACAAGAAAAACGCCGCGCTCGCGAGGATTCGCGCGACGATGGCGTGGGCGAGCCGCAAGAAGCTTGAGCGCATGACGCCGCAGGAGGGGCTTAGGGCCGGGCTCGCGCGCGCCGACTTCGCCCGCGCGAGGATCTTCGCGCAGCAGGTGCTCTCCGTCGACCCCGACAATCCAGAGGCGAACTTCGCGCTTGGCATGGACTACTTCGTGCAGAAGCAGTACGCGCGTGCGCAGGCGTACCTCGAGCGCTGCCTCAAGCTTCGCCCCAACGATCCCGCGGTCCTCAACAATCTCGCGCAGTGCCGCCTTCGCCAGGGAGACCCGAAGGGGGCGCTGCCGTATGCGGAGCGTGCGCTTGAGGCGCTTCCCGATTCGCCCGAGATAAAGAGCACGATCGAGCGCATAAAAAAGAGTGCGGACCCCATCGATGCGACGCATTGATACAGCTGCGGGAAGTCCGACAAGCATGGCGGCACAGTAATGAATGTCCTGCAAAGAGTCCTTGATCTCCTCTGGCCGAGGAACTGCGAGATATGCGGTCGGCCCGTCGACCGCGAAGCGCGCTACATCTGCGCCGACTGCCTGAACCGCATTC
>CAMORM010000138.1 GCA_946623785.1 uncultured Verrucomicrobiota bacterium | reverse complement strand
CAGGCCACGGTTCGACCGCGGCGAAGGCGGCGACGAAGGCCCGAAGGAACGTCCCGGCTTCAAGCGCGGGCGCGGTACGAAGGACAGACCACGGTTCGACCGCGGCGAAGATGGTGACGAAGGCCCGAAGGAACGTCCCAGCTTCAAGCGCGGACGCGGTTCTAGACCTGGGCGCGACGGCGGACGCAAGGGCCACCGCGAGGACCCTGAAGATACTGAAGACTAGGCCTTAAAGTGGATTTCCTGCAGAGGATTTGATAGAATACCTGGCATGGAAGACTTCACGCAAGACGACCTCGCCGCAGCCTTTGCCGAACACCGGCAGAGGCTGCGGGCGATAGCCGAGAAGCGGCTTAATCCAATCCTGCTCAAGCGGATGGACCACGAGGACGTCTTGTCGGAAACGTACGTGAACGCGGCAAAGAGGCTGGATTACTTTGCCGCCCGGGACGACGTGCCGGTCTACTACAAGCTGCGCACGGTGCTGCTCCAGACGCTTGCCGACATCGAGCGGCGAAACCTCAAGGCGCAGGGGCGCGACGCGTACAGGGAGGTTCAGGAGGCGACGACGGAGGCCGGCGAACCAGGTGTGCCAGCGATTGGCGACATGCCGGCCGACATCACGTCGCCGGTGTCCCGCGTAGACCGGGACGAACGGCATGCGATTCTCCGCAATGCCCTAGCCGCCATGCCGGAGAACGACAGGGCCATCCTGGTAATGCGCCATTTCGACGGCATGGGCAACGCAGAGTGCGCTGCCGTGCTTGGCATCGACCAGAAGGCCGCCTCCATGCGCTATGTCCGCGCGCTGGAACGCCTTCAGCAGAAACTCACGGAGGTCTCATGCTTCAGGAAGAACTGACTGCCGACCTGCGCCGCCTGGCCACAGAGCTGGACGAATTGGGCAGGGAGGGCAAGTGTCCCGACGCGACGTCTGCCGCGGCTGGGGGCGGCCGCCCTCCAGATGTGCCGGATTTCCACTTAGAGTCTGTTCTCGGCCACGGCGGGATGGGCACGGTGTACCTGGCGCGCCAGGTCTCGCTCGGACGCGAAGTCGCGGTCAAGGTTGTTGAAGCGAAGGGGGATTCCCTCCCAAGCGAGGCGCGGATGGTTGCCAGCCTCCACCATCCGAACATCGTCCAGGTCTATTCCGCGGGAAGGGAAGGCGATCGCGCCTGGTTCGCGATGGAGCTTGTGAACGGCGAGAGCGCCGACAAGCACGAATTCGCATCGGCGGAGGACGTTGCGCGGATTGGCGCGTCCGTTGCCGAGGCGCTTGCATACGCGCACAGGTGCGGCATCCTCCACCGCGACGTGAAGCCCGCGAACGTCTTCATAGGGACCGACGGCCAGGCGAAGCTCGGCGACTTCGGGCTCGCATGCCTTTCGTCGTCGAACGCGGCGGACGGAAGCGGCACGCGCCGCTACATGGCGCCCGAGCTGGTCTTTGGCGCGGAGGCCACGGAGAGGAGCGACCTTTTTTCGCTGGGCGTAACGCTTCGTGAACTTGCGGGGCGCGTCAAGGACGCCCCTCCGGACTTTGCCGCGATATGCGCGAAGGCGGCCAACCCCGATCCGACTGGCCGCTACGAAAGCGTGGACGCGATGCTTGCCGACCTGCGCCGGTTCCTCGCGCAGGAGCCGGTGGCTGCCAATCCGCCGTCGCCATGGCGGCGGTTCCGTCTCTTCGGCCAGAGGAACCCTCTGGCCGCGGCAGGGGTAGTTGCGGTTGCGGTCTGCCTGCTGGCATTCGTGCAGGCGCTCGCCATCGGCTATGTCAGGACTTCCCGCGCGCTTGACGCGGTACACCGCGAGGCCGCAATGACGGCGCAGTCGCTCGCCACGATCCTAACCGACTTCGACCGCAGCGAAGGCGACCCGCGCGAGCAGGAGCTCAAGCGCGCGCTCGAAGTCGCCGAATCGCTCGCGGCGCGCTTCCCCGACGACGAGACGATCAAGGAGTCCGTTGAGGCCATACGCAAGGCCCGCCGCCGCCGTGTCGTCCGCCCGGTGCGTCCTGGGGCGGGCCGCATCCCCGACGGCAGGCAAAACCGTCCGACGGGCTCGAGGGCAAACAACCGCAACCCGGCCATGCCATCGGAGCACAAGACGTCCAATGGCGAGCCATAGGGAGAAACTTGGCCATGCGGGGGCGGAAAAATGCTATAATTCCGTCCATGACATTTCAGCGCCATGACATTGCGGACGTGGAGGCCAAGCTTCTTCGGCTGCGCGAGAGCCTGCGTTCCCTCGGGAGCGCGGCCGTGGCGTTTTCGTCTGGCGTCGATTCGACGTTCCTCCTGCGCGTGGCGCGCGAGGAGCTTGGCGACCGCGTGCTTGCCGTGACGGTCCGCTCGCACACGTTTCCGAAAAGGGAGCTGGACGAGGCTGAGGCATTCTGCCGCGCAGAAGGCGTTCGCCACGAAATACTCGATTCCGACGAGCTGTCCATCCCGGAGTTCGCCGAGAACCCACCAGACCGCTGCTACCACTGCAAGAAGGCAATCTTCGGGGAGATCGCGGCGCTTGCGCGCGCCTACGGGCTAAATGCGGTGCTTGAGGGGGCGAACCTGGACGACGACGGCGACTATCGCCCTGGGCGTCGCGCGACAAGGGAGCTTGGGGTCGTAAGCCCGCTCCACGACGCCGGGCTTACGAAGTCGGAGATACGTGCGCTGTCGCGGAAGATGGGGCTCCCAACTGCAGATAAGCCGTCCTTCGCATGCCTTGCCTCGCGCTTCCCGTACGGCGAGCGCATCACGGCCGCGGCGCTGGAGCGCGTGGAGCGCGCCGAGCAGTGGCTTCTTGACGCGGGACTGGGGCTTGCACAGCTGCGCGTGCGTTCTCACGGCGGCATCGCGCGGATCGAGGTCCCGCCCGGCGACATCCCGCGGCTGGCCGCACGCGCCGGCGAGATCGCCGCAACCCTCAGGAGCTTTGGATTCGCATACGTGGCGCTGGACCTCGGCGGCTACCGCACGGGCAGCATGAACGAAGTGCTATTTGAAAAGGGGAACGATGGAAGGCATTGACAGGGAAGAGGCGCTGGCGCTGCTTGCGCCGGAGCGGCGGGAGGAACTGCGCGAGCGCGCGCACGCCACGACGCTGGAGTGCGTCGAGAAGAGGTTCGACTTCTGCTCGATAATCAACGCTCGCTCGGGGCGGTGCTCGGAGAACTGCAAGTGGTGCGCGCAGTCCGCGCATTGGAAGACCGACTGCGAGACATACGGGTGGGTAGGTGCGGAGGCGTGCGTAAAGGCGGCGAGGGAAGCCGAGGCGAACGGCGCGGACAGGATCGGCATCGTGACCTCCGGACGCACGCTTTCGCGCGAGGACGTGGAGAACGTGTGCGAGGCGCTGAGGGCGATGAGGGAGGCGTCCCCGAAAATCGGGCTCTGCGCGTCGCTCGGGCTTCTCTCCCGCGACGACCTCGCGAAGCTCAAGGCCGCGGGGCTCCAGCGCGTCCACTGCAACATCGAGACCGCGCCCTCGTTTTTCCCCTCGCTCTGCACCACGCACACGACGGCCGAGAAGCTCGCGACGCTGCGCGCCGCCAGGGAGCTTGGCTTCCAGATATGCTGCGGCGGGATCATCGGGATGGGCGAGTCGGACGAGCAGCTCGTGGAGTTCGCGTTTGCGCTGAGGGAGATTGCGCCGGACTCGATTCCCGTAAACGTGCTCCATCCCATCGAGGGCACGCCGCTCTATGGGCGCGGAGTCCTTGATCCCGAGCGCGTGGTCGACTCAGTGGCGCTTCTGAGGCTTGTCAATCCGTCCACTCCCCTCCGCTTCGCCGGAGGGCGGCGCGACATGTCGGACGAGACTGCGGCGAAGTGCATCTACGTTGGCATGTCGGCCGGCATCGCAGGTCCGCTTCTCACGACCCCAGGCGCCGATTTCGACGACGACCGCGAACTCGCCCTCCGTGCAGGCTATGCCGTGGGCAGCGGCCGCTGAAGGCCCGGGATCGTGCGCAGGCGCATGTCCGTCGCCAATAAACGGCTGTTTAAATCGTTTACCCGTGCATGAACTTTTGGTAAAATCCGCACCAACCTCCGCAGGGGGTATGGGAAACCGAAGGCAATGCAGGGACAATGAAAAAAGAATTTGCTTTGATGCTGTCCGCGACGGTTTTGGTCGCGGGGTGCTGTACGATAGAACACGCGCGCGCCGTGCAGCGCGGCGTGAAGGGGAAGGCCGCCGACGTCCCGTCGCTCGAGAAGCGCGAGATGGTCGACCTCCGCGGGCTCGACCTTGAGGGGCTTGTCAACTGGGCGCTCACGAACAGGCCGGGCGTCGTAAGGGCGGAGCTGGATGTCGAGGCGGCGCGGCTCGCGCTCAAGAGCGTGAAGTCCGGCGGGCTTCTGGTGCCGCAGGTCGACGTTTCGCTCGGCCATTCCCAGAGCACGCAGAACAGGGAGCCCGGCCACTTCTCCTGGCGCAACACCGGCAAGGGCTCCGGCAGGATATCAGTGGATCTCCTCATCTACGACTTCGGCCGCGTGAAGGCGAAGGAGCGCGAGGCGCGCGAGCGGATCGTGGCGGCGGAGCGCGCGCTGGCCACCGAGCGCCTTTCGGTGTTCGGCGAGGTGGCGGACGCGTATTTCGGGGTCCTGCGCGCGGATGCGCTCCTCGAGGTGGCGCTTACGAACGAGTTCGAGTACGCCGAGCACCTGAGGCAGAGCGAGTCGCTTCTCGAGGCGGGCGAGGCGAAGAAGCTGGACGTGGCGCGCGCAAGGGTGGACCTTTCCAATGCGAGGCTCAACGTGATCAACGCGTCGAACGACGTGGCGACAGCTGGGGCGACGCTCATGAAGGCGCTCGGGATCGAGTCCGACAGGGGCAGCCGCGCGCTTGTGCTTGCGCCGCTTTCCGACCCGCTTTCCGCGGAGAAGGTGGAGTTCCCGAAGACCGACTTCGCCGCCGACGAGGCGCTCGACTTCGCGCGCACGAACTCGCCCTCGCTCCTTGCGCTGCGGGCCAGGCTGCGCGCGGCGTCCGCCGAGGTGGACTATGCGATCGCCGACCTCTTCCCGGAGCTTTCGCTCAACACCGCCATGGGATGGACCGACCCCGTGTGGAACTGGAGCTGGGGCGTCAACGGGATCATGTCGGTGTTCAGGGGCTTCCGCAAGACGACGGCGGTCGACAGCGCGGTCGTGGCGATGAAGTCCGCGGAGACCGACATCGACGACGCCGAGCAGAAGCTCTCGCTCTCGCTCGCCGTCGCCGTGGCGGAGCGGGACAACGCCGCGCAGGGCCTCGAGACGGCGCGCGTTGCGGTGGAGCAGGCGAAGGAGAACCTCGACCTTGTGGCGGAGCAGTACAAGGTCGGGGACGCGAACCGCGTGGACTTCTCCGCGGCCGTGGGCGCGTATGCCGAGGCGCTCGGCAAGCGCGTGAAGTCGTTCTACGCCGGTCAGCAGGCCGAGGCGAAGCTCGTGGAGCTGCTCGGCGCGAGGAAGTAGCGGCGCGCCAAGACTGTTGTTTCATGTTGTCGTAGTTGTTTTCCACAAACGAAGGGGCAGAAATGAAGGTAATCAAGATACTCGTGGTTCTGGCGGTTCTCGGAGGGGCGGCGTACGGCGCGTGGTTCTTCCTGCGGCAGAAGAAGGAGGCCGCGGCGGCGCCGCGCTACAGGACTGCGCCGATCGCGCGGACGGACATAGTCAAGACCGTGGAGGCAACGGGAACCGTGACGCCGCGCAACACCGCCAAGGGCATCCCGGTCGGCGCGCAGGTGAACGGCAAGCTCATAAAGCTCTTCGTGGACTACAACTCGATAGTCACCAACGGGCAGGTGGTGGCGCTAATCGACCCGCTCGTGTACGATGCGAACTACAAGAGCGCGGTGGCGCGCCTCCACGTGAACCAGGCGAACGTGAAGGTGAGCGAGGCGTCGCTCAAGTCGCGCAAGGCCGAGCTTGTGCTTGCGAAGAAGACGTACGAGCGCAAGAAGGCGCTTGTCGAGAAGAACATGGCGAGCCAGGCGGACTTCGACAGCGCTGAGGAGGCGCTCGCCAGGGCGGAGGCCTCGGTCGAGAGCGCGGAGGCGAGCCTCGAGAGCGCGAAGGCGTCCGTGGAGCAGAGCGAGGCGGACGTCTCGCAGCAGAAGGCGAACCTCGAGTACTGCACGATCGTGTCGCCGGTGAACGGAATCGTCATCGACCGCAAGGTCGAGGAGGGAGAGACGGTCGTTTCGTCCATGAACGCAGTGCCGGTCCTGTCGATCGCCGAGGACCTCAAGACGGTCTGGGTCGAGGCCACGATCCCCGAGGCAGACGTTGGCGCGATACGCGAAGGGCAGCCTGTCACGTTCACCGCCGATGCGTACAGGCGGAAGTTCACAGGCCGCGTGAAGCAGATCCGCCGTGCGGCGACGACCACGAACAACGTGGTGACGTATCCGATCATAATCGAGGCGGAGAACCCGGACGAGATGCTGTTCCCGGGAATGACGGCGACGCTCTCCATCGAGACGGCGCGCGCAGAGGATGTTGTCGCAGTCGCGGCGGGGGCGTTCCGGTTCCGTCCGAAGGAGGAGGACCTAGAGCGCGTGTCTGGCGAGGTTCCGCGCGGGAGGAAGATATGGCTCAAGCCGCTCAAGGAGGGCGACCCGCTCGAGTACGTGAAGGTGGACGAGGGAGTTTCTGACGATGCGTTCACGCAGATCGTCTGCGAAGGGGCGTCGTCGTTCGAAGGCCGCGAAGCGGTGCTTGGCTACCAGGTGGCGAACGCCGCCGCTGCGGCTGGCGCGGAAGGCGGTTCGAAGAACCCGTTCATGCCCAAGTTCCCGAAGCGCGGCAAGAACAAGGGAACCGCCCCCGAGCCGAAGAAGTGACGCCGGCCGCCTGCCGATCGCCCGCATGCGCAGTATGGTTCCCAGCCGAGATGATGCTGACCGAAAAACAGATTTTGGGATACCTGAAGGGCAACACTGGTGTTGTCAGGCCGGGGGATTGCTGCGGT
>CAMORM010000137.1 GCA_946623785.1 uncultured Verrucomicrobiota bacterium | reverse complement strand
ACCTGGCGCCGAAGGGGCTTCCGGCCCACGCCCGCTGCATAGAAGTGCCGTGGCCGCAGGAGTGAACTGGCGCGACGCGTGCCACAACTGGAATTTGTGCGCGGTTGACTGTTGTAGCAACGATGCAGCTTGCATAGGGTGGCGAGCTGGCTACTGCTTTGGATTCGGCGGGCGGACGCGGCGCGTTGCGATGGCGGTTGTCGGGTCTTCGGGCCAGTAGTGCTTCGGGTAGCGGCCGCGGAGGTCCTTGCGAACTAGCGTGTATCCCTCCTTCCAGAAGCTTGCAAGGTCCTTCGTTATCTGCACAGGACGCTGCGCCGGCGAGAGAAGCTTCATGAGAATCGGGATCTTCCCGCCTGCAACCTTCGGCGTCTCGGCAAGTCCGAAAGTCTCCTGTATGCGCACCTGCACGAAGGGCTCGTCCTCTTCGTAGTGGATCGTCATCATCGAGCCGGAAGGCACTTCCATCTTCACAGGCGCGAGGCGTTCGAGTTCGCGCATCGAGCGCCCGGAGTCCGACACGGCGAACTCAAGAACGGCTCGCATGTCGAGCTTGGCGAGATGCGCCCAGCGCGACATCCCTAGCGTGAATCCGGAGAACCATTCCGAAAGCTTCGATTCCAGTGCGGCGTCTGAAACGTCGGGCCAGCCGCCGTTAGCCGCGTCGCCGCCGAAGACGCGGTTGAGGAAGCATATCCTCGCCTGGAGCTGGCGCGAGTCCTTGTCCCAGCCTGGCAGATTGGCGACGCCTTTTGCGCGAATGCCGTCGAACAACGCGCGCTGCACCAGCTCCTGGTCCGGTTCGTGCGAAGCGGTTTCGCTCAGCACGAGCTTCCCGAGCATCCGCCGCTTGACGGCTCGTACCGTCTCAGTGCGCTTGTCCCAGTCGACGATCTCGGTCTCTTCGCACAAGTCGCCGAAGATATCCTCTATCGCGGCTTCCGAAATGGGTGCGGCCAGGTGTATCTTCGCGTCTCCTCCGCCGTCGTTGAGCTCGCAGCACACTATGAAGTCGGAATGCGCAAGCGCCTCCGTGCGCTCCAGGAACGCGCCGCGGCCGCTGACCATCTGGAAAGTGCCGTCGCCCCTGTTCCGCGCCACGCGGTCCGGGTACGCGAACGCGAGAAGTTCGCCGGCCTCCGGCTCGAAGCCCCCGTGCTTCGCCCCGCCGATGCGCGACCAGCGCTTCGCGAGCTCGCGTGCGCGCGGGGAAGGGCGCACGTCGCGAATGTCGGTGATCGAGTGGGGCGCGCCTTCCTCGATAATCGCGGCGAGGGTGGCGCTTTTCTCCGGCGCGCCCCCGCGCAGCACCATGTTCGCGAGGCGCGGATGGAGCGCCAGCTCGCTCATGCGCCGTCCGTGCTGGGTGATCCTGCCTTCGCGGTCGAGAGCGCCGAGGTACTTGAGGAGGTTCGCCGAGCGCTCCCAGTTGGCCGCAGGCGGCGGGGTGAGCCACGGAACGGCGTCCGGCGCGGAGGAGCCCCAGTCGGCGCACGACAGCACGGTGCCGGAAAGGTCGGCGTCGAGTATCTCGGGACTCGCCCGCTCGGGGAGCAGCCTGTCGGAAGATTCGGTCCAGAGCCTGTAGCAGACTCCCGGCGCAACTCGGCCTGCGCGTCCGCGGCGCTGTTCGGCGCGGTCGCGCGAGAGGCGCACCGTCTCGAGCCTGCTCATTCCGCTGGAAGGGGAGAACTTCGGGATTCTTGCGAGCCCGGAGTCGATCACAACGCGCACGCCGGGAATCGTGAGCGAGGTCTCGGCGATGGACGTTGCGAGTATCACGCGCCTTCTTCCGTCGCCTTCGTGCGGGGTGACCGCACGGTCCTGCTCCTCCTTCGGAAGCGCGCCGAAGAGCGGCAGAACGTCCACGCCCGGATGCTCGACGGTGCGAAGCGCCTCCATGCACCGTCTTATCTCGCCTTCGCCGGGAAGGAAGCAGAGAACGTCGCCTTCCGTCTCTCGCAGCGCGCGGTTGACTGCGCCTGCCATTACCGATGGAGCGGGGGCGGATGGCTCGTCGAGGAGGTAGCGCGTCTCGACCGGGTACATCCTTGCCTCGGCTGTATGAACGTCAGCGTCGCCCAGATGGTCGGCCACGAGCGACGTGTCTAGAGTTGCTGACATGACCATCAGGCGGAGGTCGTCGCGCAGAGCGCGCCTTGCCTCTAGCGCCATAGCGAAGGCGGTGTCGCACTGGAGGGACCGTTCGTGGAACTCGTCGAAGATCAGAAGGCCGGTGTCGGAGAGCTCGGGGTCCGACAGAAGCCGGCGCGTGAGGAGACCCTCGGTCAGTATCTCGAGGCGCGTGTCTGGTCCGATCTTCCTTTCGAGGCGGACCTGGTAGCCTACCGTTCCGCCTACGCGGCAGCCAAGCCTCCCTGCGATGAACTGGGCGCAAGAGCGGGCGGCGAGCCGACGGGGCTCGAGCATTACGATCTTCCTGCCATTTAGGAACGGGGCGTTTAGAAGGGCTGGCGGGACGCATGTTGTCTTGCCGCTCCCCGGCGGCGCGCGCAGCACAACGCTGCGGTTCGCCGCCAGCGAGCGTTCTATCTGCGGAATGACCGTCTCTACGGGAAACACCTTGCGGGAGCCTTTCTTGATCTCTGCCTGCCTTGTTGCGAAGTCCCGCGAATTATACCAAATGGCCTTTTCCCCGCCAATCTCCAATCGCTCGGCATTCAATTCGCTTGCGCAAGTGGGCGCATGGCCGAATGCTCGGAAAGAAGGGTTGCCCGATCCCGAAGGGGTTTGCTCGTCCTTCATTTACACGCCAGGGCCAGATGTATGCACATAGTTACACGCAGTGTAATTTTCTTCGCTTTTGGTGCGATTCTTGGGCGTTGGCATGGTTTGTGCTTATTCCATTTCGTTACCAGGATTCACCTGGTACGGGAAAGGAAACATGAAACTGATCATAGCGTACATTCAGCCGGAGCGGTTGAATGCTGTAAAGCAGGCGTTGTTCGCCCGCGAAATCTACAAAATGTCCGTCACGAATGCGCTCGGGTGCGGCAAGCAGGGGGGATACCTGCATCTGTACCGCGGCGCGGTCGAGGAAGTGACGCTCCACAAGAAGATGCGCCTCGCAATCGCCGTCAACGACGACTACATCGAGAAGACGGTCGATGCGATCGTCGAAGGCGCGCGCACAGGCGACATCGGCGACGGAAAGATATTCGTGCTGCCGATGGACGAGTGCGTGCGGATACGAACCGGAGAACGAGGTCCGGAGGCGATAGGGTAGTTCAAAGTTCAAAGTTAAAAGTTTAAAGTTCAAAGTTTAAAGTTCAAAGTTGAAAGTTGAAGGTGAGACAAAATGGAACCTACAGCAATTGCTGCACCTGAAGTGCAAACAAACCTGAACGTCGTCTGGACGCTCATTGCCGCGATCCTCGTCTTCATGATGCAGGCGGGCTTTGCGCTCGTCGAGACGGGCTTCACCCGCGCCAAGAACGCGGCGAACATCATGATGAAGAACCTGATGGACTTCGCCGCCGGTTCGCTGGCGTTCTACGTGCTCGGCGCGGCGCTGATGTTCGGCGTCACAAAGGCAGCCGGGTGGTTCGGCTGGGGCGGGCTTGGAATGCCGTCGCTCGCAACGGGCGAAGGCGTATGGGACTGGACGTTTCTGTTCTTCCAGACAATGTTCGCCGCAACCGCCGCCACGATCGTGTCTGGCGCTGTCGCGGAGCGAATCGAGTTCAAGAGCTACCTGATCTATTCGGTGATCGTAAGCGCGCTCGTATACCCGATAAGCGGACACTGGATGTGGGGCGGCCTCGCGGGAGAGGCGTCCAAGGGATGGCTGGAACTGCTCGGCTTCCACGACTTCGCGGGCTCGACCGTTGTCCACTCCGTAGGCGGATGGATTGCGCTTGCAGGCGCGATGGCGCTCGGTCCGCGCATCGGGAAGTACAGGCACGACGGCAAGGCGAATCCGATACCGGGCCACTCGCTTGTGCTCGGCACGCTGGGCGTGTTCCTCCTGTGGATAGGCTGGTTCGGCTTCAACCCAGGCAGCTACACCGCAGGCGTGGGCTCGATCGGGCGCGTCGCCATGACGACCAACCTCGCCGCCTGCGCCGGAACAATCTCGGCGCTCGTGACCGCGTGGATCATCATGGGCAAGCCCGACTTGACCATGGCGCTTAACGGCTCGCTCGCCGGGCTCGTGGCGATAACCGCGCCGTGCGACCTCGTTACCGCCAATGCCTCGATAGTGATCGGGCTCATCGCCGGCGTGCTCGTGGTGCTCTCGGTGTTCGCGCTCGACAGGATGCACATCGACGATCCGGTTGGCGCCGTGTCGGTTCACTGCGTGAACGGCGTGTGGGGCACGATAGCCGTGGGGCTCTTCGCGGCACCAGCCGCCGCGGGGTACGGCAACGAACTCGCGGGGCTCTTCTACGGCGGCGGATTCAAGTTCCTCGGCATACAGCTCCTCGGCGCGGGTTCGACCGCGGCCTGGGCGTTCGGAACCGGAACCGCGATCTTCTTCGTGCTGAAGAAACTCGGCATACTCCGCGTCAGCGCAAAGACCGAGCTCAAGGGCCTCGACCTCGTCGAACACGGACAAGACGCATACGCCTCGTTCCAGTTCTTCTCTAACACCTGACGTCCCGTTCCGGGCGGCCATGGCCTAGCACGGCCGCCCGGATTGGACAGGGTGTAAACCATCAAGCGAAACAATTCTAACAAGGATGTCGAAATGAAAACTGTAATTGCATCGGTTGCCGCAGCGGCGCTCGCGTTTGCCGTGCGCGCAGCAGGGACCAACGAACTTGAAAAGGCCGATTCCGGCGGATTCTCCGTAGAGGCTTCGGTCGACGTGTTGAGCGACTACGTCTGGCGCGGAAAGGTCTGCAACGACAACCCCGTCTGGCAGCCCGGAGTGACTCTCGCCTACGACGCGGAGAAGTTCGGAAAGTTGTCGGTCAACGTCTGGGCTAGCATGGACGCAACGCACCGCCGCGGCACGTCGAACGCGTCGCGCAAGGCGTGCGGCATCCAGGAGCTCGACTATACGCTCGCCTATGCCAACACGTTCGGGCCCGTCGAGGCCGAGATAGGCCATATCTGGTATTCGTTCCCGTACTGGAACGGGCGCTCGACCGAGGAGCTCTACGGAACAGTGGCGTACGCGAACCCTATCGCAAAGCCGTCGCTGACTGCGTACTGGGACTACCGCGACTCGGGCGGAAACGACGCCTCTGCGGTCTACGCCACAGCCGCGCTGTCCCGCGACTTCGAGGCTGCGAAGGGATTCACGGTGACGCCCAAGGTCGAACTCAGCTTCGCCGACCACGCCTACACCGGATCCTCGGGCGGCACGGAGCTGACTGACCTGACTGTCGGCGTGGCGGCGTCGTACGAAATCACCAAGTGGCTTTCTGTCGGCGCGCAGCTCAACTACACGTGGACTTCCTCCCACACCCTCCGGCACGAAGGCTACATGGGCGAGGGCAAGGACCAGATAGTCTGGGGAGGGGTCAACCTCACTGTCGCGTTCTAGACGGAGGCTGACTTGGCCTGCGGCGGATGGCTTCGAACCTTTGCTCCGTCCGCCGCAGGCCCTTTGAAGGACCGAAACTGGAATTGCCGTGAATGGCCTGTTCAGAATCGCCGTTGCGACGCCGCGGCTCCGCCTAGGGGATGCCGCGGCGAACGCTTTGGAAACCGAGAAGCTTGTGCGTGATGCCGCCGCGGACGGCGTGGCGGCGATCGCCTTTCCCGAGCTTTCGCTCACTGGATACACGTGCGGAGACTTGTTTTTCCGCGACGGCCTGCTTGAGTCCGCTCGCGCCGCGCTAGACGGCCTTGCCGCGCGCACCGCTGATTTGCAGATAGCGTTTGTAGTTGGGCTTCCGGTTGCCGACGGCCCGGCGGTATACAACGCGGCGGCCGTCATCTGTGGAGGAAAGGTTGTCGGGATGGTGCGCAAGCGCGTTCTGCCGACATACGCCGAATACTACGAGCGCCGCCAGTTTGCGCCTGCGCCGCAGTACGAGCCGGCGCAGGTTTTCGACGTCGGCGGGTTCAGGTTCGGCGTCGAGATATGCGAAGACCTTTGGGCATCCATCCCGCCAAGTTCGCTCATGGCTTGCCGCGGGGTGGATGTCGTGTTCAACCTTTCAGCGAGCACCGATTTCCTCGGCAAGTCGAGGCACAGGCGCGACATGGCTCGTCAGCAGAGCGCACGCCTGGGATGCGCCTACGCGATGGCCTGCGCGGGAACAGGTGAATCGAGCGCGGACGCGGTGTTTGGCGGCGACTCGCTCATCGCGGTGAACGGCAGGGTGCTCGCGGAGATGGAGCTCTTCTGCGAAGGGTCGAGGGCCATTTCCGCGGACGTGGACTTTGCGTCGCTCAGGTACAGGCGCAGGAGCGACACTTCGCTTGCGGAGCGTTCCGTCGCTTCGCCGGCGGAGGTCGTGCGCGTCACTGCCGATTTGCCGCATGCTAGCCCGAAGTCCGTTTCCCCGCGTCCTTTCTTCGACGAATACGGCGAGGATGGATGGCACAGGAAGATACTTGAAATACAGGCGGCCGGGCTTGCGCGGCGAATGGCGAGCGCAGGCGCGGGCAGGCTCGTCGTGGGCGTGTCGGGAGGCGCCGATTCAGCGCTCGCGCTTTTGGGCGCGGCGGCGGCGCTTGACAGGATCGGCGTGCCGCGCGAAAACCTGTCGGCCGTCGTTATGCCGGGGTTCGGCTCCACGGACGCCACCCAGACCCGCGCCGCTGACCTCGCACGCGCAGTCGGCGCGACCGTGCGGATAGTCGACATCCGCGAATCGTGCCGCCGTCATCTCACGGACATCGGGCATGCCACGGACACGCCTGACATCGCGTTCGAGAACGCGCAGGCGCGCGAGCGGACGCAGGTCCTGATGGACATCGCCAACATGGAGCGCGCGATTGTAGTGGGGACGGGCGACCTTTCGGAGATAGCGCTCGGATGGAACACGTACAACGGCGACCACATGAGCATGTACCAGCTCAACGCCTC
>CAMORM010000136.1 GCA_946623785.1 uncultured Verrucomicrobiota bacterium | reverse complement strand
GGGTCTGCCCGTCGCCCGTGCCGACGGCGGTTTCGATTCGCTCCGCATCGCACCCGCCCTGCACGAACCATTTGCCGCAGTCCCAGCCGACGACAAGATCAGTTTCCTCCAATGACAATATTCCATCATCGTCCGCATCACGCCCGAACGCGAACTGCACGTTGTTCGTGGCGGTCGTGCGGCATGTCAAGCTGAACTTGAACTTCCCCACATGTTCTTGCCACGCCGTAAACGGCACGTTGGTGGTTGCCTCGGTGTCGACATGCTCCACCGACGGCAACGCGGGCCGTACCGGCGGCAGGGCACACGTCGCCGATGTGGCAACACAAACAACTATGAGGAGCGGTCGTTTCATTTTGCTTCAGTATATCAAAAACTTTGGATTCGTGTGCGACATCATTTTTTGCGCGTTCAACCCTTCAGGAATCCGTACTCATACACCTTCGGCTCGATGCGCTTTGCGAGGGCCTTCATCGCGGCGCGTAGATTTGCGAGAAGTGCGGTGTATGTCGCGTCGGGGCTTTCGGAGTTCATCTTCACCTTGCCTTTCGCATCGGTCGTAGTCCCTTGGAAGTGAAGCCGAATGTCGTAGTACGAGGCATTTGGATTTGCGTTCGGTTGGGCGTGGTAGTAGCGCCACAGTTCGCGTCCTGCGTCGAGGACGGCGCGGGCTTGCTGGGACATCTGGGACAATGGGGACGGCTGGGACTCGTCTCGCGTCCCAGTCGTCTCGTCCGTCCCGGCTATCCCGGTAAAATCAAGCTCCCTCTGGTAGGGCGCGCTCGCCGAGCGCGCCGTCCCACGCCCCGCCAGCCAATCGCTCATGAAGTGGCTCGCAAAACAATCTCTCGCCCCCACATCTTCCTCCATAAACGGAATCCAGTGGTTGATGCCGTCTGCGGATCTGATGTAATTCGCATTTGAAAAGAGCGTGTATGCGAGGCAATCCGCCTGGAACACGAGGTCATTCCGCCAACCATCGTTCGGGAAAAGGAACTGGTCTCGGTCGTTCAGCCAATCCGCTTCAATACTGTGGCAGACGGCCACGTACACCGCAGCCTCTGCGAGATTCGCGTCGGTAATCCACGACCCGCGTGCGGATTTGATGAGCGCCTTGTCGGTCTTGAAATAAATGTCGAGAATGTGCTGCACATCATGTGAACGCGCCGACAGGAATCCCAATTTCAAACGTGAAGGTCGCTTGCGCGTTTCAATGAGCCAGTCGTTGATGGAACGCTCGTGGTCATAGGAAAGGATCATCTTCGCACCTATGAACTCGCCCTTGCGATCGTACACGTCCGCCCTAGTGGAGGTGAAGATGGCATCTGCGGATGAAGCGACAAGCGTGTCGCTTCCCCGAGGATGTGCCCCTTCTCGGGGAAGCGGCGCTCTCGCCACTTCATCAGAAAGTCGCCACACGAAGAAGCCAATGGGAAAGTCTCCCTTCACATTGTCGAAGGTGTCTGCGGGAACGACAAAGCACTTCTCGAGCGATGAGTGAAACGCCTGACGGAACGCCTTGAAGTTGGGCGATTGGAGATGCTTCAGCTTTGAGAACTCGGCAAGGATGCATCCAGGAATCTCGTCGTGGATACGCATGAAGAACTGCGCGAAAAGCTCTCGTCCTGCGATACCGATCTTTTCCAGATAGCGGTTGTATGTGGCATGGATGACCGAAACGTCCGTCTTGTTCATGCCCGTACCAGAACGTTGCTTGGCGTCACCCGCCTCTGCGTACGGAGGATTGATGTAGATGACGAGGCGCTTGCGTTTTTCTGGATCATCGATGATTTCTTTCAGCCCCGGCGGCAGCTTGTCGAAGGAGTCGTTCAGGAAGTCAAACTGAAATACGTGCGAATCAAGGAGGTTCGCACCGAGCTTAATGCGTTGGTGGATCACGTCGACATCCTGCTGGTCGAGGGTGGATACCCAGACGTTGTACTTGTTCGTGAGGCCGACTTCGAGGTTGCCCGTGCCGCAGCAACAGTCCCACACATAGTAGTCGTCCTGCCAGTTCTCGCCGAGGACAGCGGCGAGATAGTCCTGTGAAAGGGAAACCCACCGCTGCGGAGTGAAGAAGGAACCCTTGCGCTCGCGCACGTCCTGCGGTACGAGGAGGTCGCGCCGGTTGACGATGTAGTTCCAGTACTCCTTGCGGGGCGGGCGCCTGTAGCGGTTCCAGAAGAGACGGTGCGCCTTCTGCCCGTCGGAGAAGGAGATTTCCGAGAAGAGCTGGAAACCAAGCGCGTCCGAGCCCCGCGTCTGACGGTAGTGGTCGTTCATCAGGAGGACATTGAGGCGGTCGGTCACGGCGGCGTTGTCGGACGAGAAGATGTCGGCGAGGAAAAAGTCTGCATCGATGATGCCGTTCTTCTTGGCGGCGACCCAGTCCGGCATGAGGATCGTAGGCATCACCGTCTCGCGCCAGCGCTGGTAGATGTGGGTGAAGTTGTTTTTGGTGATTTGGACGGTCTCGCTGGAGCGCGACCCTCCCGTATGGAGGTTTGCCTTGATAAAGTGGCGAAGTTCCGACCCGTCTTTCGCGAAATCGAATTCGAGCGTGGCGGATTCAAGGATGCGGATGACGCGCTGGTAGAGATCGCCGAACTCGCGTGTCTCGTGGTCAGATGGGGCAACGTTCCAGTTGAAGTCGTTCTGGTAGAACGTCTCTACCACCTCCGAATAGGGAATGAACGCGATCCGCGCGGCGTTGAAGGCGGCAAGGTACTTAGGCGGGAGGTGCCGATCGAAGGTGCGTTCCTTGCCGATGGTGAGAATGAGCTGGACGAGCGCGAAGTCGAGCGGCGCGTCCGCGCCGCGCTTCGCCTCCGCCCACACGACGGACTCGGCGTCACACAGCGGGAGGTCGGTTGCGGCGACCGCCGCGCAGAAATCGACCTTCCCGAGAATGCGCGAGCAGTCGAACGCGTCGAACCAGTCGGCGGCGACCCTGTTCTTCAGCTCCTCCTCCAGGATGGCGGGAGGATAGAAGACGTCTGCCGTGGGACATGGAGTTCTGTTTGTCGTCGTGCGCTTCATTCGCTCTCCTTCGTTGCGGCGGTCGCGGGGCGACCGCCCTACCACTGCGGCATCGTGTGCCGCCACGAAGGAGACGATTTGAGGGAGACAGAACGAGACAATAAAAAAATGCGTGCCTCGTCTATCTCCCTCATCGGAGGCCTTGGCGTGCCCATGTGTGAAAGAGTAGACAAAGGACACGCAAGACGGTATAAAACCGCCTGCGCGACCCTGTCAAACTCCGTTCACACATTCCGTACATTCCCGTACGAATGAAACCGCCAAGTTTCCGATGAACGTCATTTGCGTGTCAGCGCAAAATACCTGATTTGCCTGAACGGGTTTTCTCCCCCGTCCCGGCTAGCCCCTGCAGCGCACCCGCGCCGCGAAAGCACAAAAAGTATACCAAAAATCCCCCGCCCTGCGGCGGAGGATTTTGCTTTCATTGTGATGCGGGAATTGTACTACGGCGTCTCACCCGTGCCACGGGCGGGAGCGCTCGGGCAGGCCTTTGTCGAAATAGGCGTTCGCCACGTTGACGTCCTCGACCACCTGGTAGTCGTACATGCCGCAGCAGATGAAGTCCGCGCCGCCCTTCCAGGAGACCGGAAACGCGCCGCGGGGATGCTCGATGCCGGCGCCGAGGACCTTGAACGCGATCCACGGCTCGGGGCGCGAGGCCATGTAGGCGAACACCTCTTCCCGGGTCGTGTCCACGAACCGGTTGTCGCACGAACCGAGTCCCGTCGCGTTCTTCTTCCTGTCCTCGTTCAGGTGCGCGGTGGGGTAGTCCACCTTGTGGACGGTCTTCATCCAGAAGTCGGGGATGCAGTCGTGCTCCACGCAGAACTTAACCGTCTGGAGGCTGTGGCACCCGATGCCCACCGGCACGCCGAGCTTCCGGGATTCGTCAAGGTACTCGCGGAAAAACTTCCAGTCCTTCTTGACGACGGCGTTGGTGTCGGCATGGCCGCCGTGGCAGTAGACCATGCTCGCGCCGTTCTCGACGCTGGCGATGGCGCCCTTGACCACGCCGCCGGGATAGCCGCAGTCGGAGATGAACTTGATCTTCCCGCCCTCCTCGCGCCAATAGCGGTTGATCACGCGCATCAGGGCAGGGTTGGTGAGGATCGTGTTCACGCCGCATGCCTCCGCGATGCGGAAGTTGCGGAACACGCGCTCGTCGGTGAAGTACGCCTTCACAAGCCGGCCGTAGAAGCCCATGTCGCGCGCGTGCGCCCAGCCGCCGATCATGTTGCCGCCGAGGATGAGGCGCGAGAGCTCCACGTTCCCGATCTTCGCGTACGCCGTCATCGGATGGGTCAGCCCCTCGAGGTCGCGCTCGGGAATGAACGCGGGAATCTCCGGCCCCGTCTCGCGGACAACCGGTTTCGACCGCATGTACCTCGTGTACGCGGCCGCGCCGCCGAGCGCCACGAGCGATGCGCCTCCCAGGATCAGTTCCCTACGATTGATCTTCTTCATGCGTCACCTCGGCTTTCATTACGTTCTTTTTCCACGCCAGCACGCACAGAAGCATGCAGATCTCCACCACGTTGCGGTCGATGTACAGGAAATGGCTCTCGCCCGTGTGACCGAAATGCGGCGGGTTGAGGATGTACATGAGCGCGAGGTAGAAGATGCCGAACACGGCAGCGACGCGCGCGAACCGTCCGAGCATCAGCAAAACGCCCACGACGAGCAATCCCCACGCGAGGCCAACATCGACCGCGCCCATGGCGGAGGAATGCCCGACGGCGCGCAGCTCGTCGCCGAACAGCCAATGGGCGCAACGGAAACAGCCCGCCCACGAGTAGTCCCAGGTGGATGTGAGGGCCCACACGCCGAGATAAGCCAAATGCCAGCCAATCGCGAAGCGAACGGTCGCCGCCACGAGGTCTTTGTGTTTCTCCAACCAGCTCATCACTTCTTCCCTCCCTTCGCGTCGGGATTCGTCGGCCGCGCAGGAGCGCGGCCCTCCCGGTCTTTCGGCGGAGGCGGCGAGACGATGCCGTTCACCGTCTCCACGATCCGGTAGTCCAACAGGTCGATCGCCACCGCCGTCGCGCCGTTGTCCTTCGCGTACTTGTACGCCTTCACCGGATCGAGTGCGCCGCCGGCAAGGCCGCGAATCGCCACCCACGGCTCCTTACGCGTCTTCATGTAGGCGGCGGCCGCCTTGGGATCGACGCACCAGATGTTGTTGCACTTCGTCTCCATGCGCGCCGCCGGATAGTCGAGCGAGTGGAAGGCGAGCACCCAGTAGTCGGGCACCACGCCGATCTCCGCGCAGAACTTCACCGTGGACACGTCCTCGGCGCCGATGCCGACGGGCAGGGAAGCCGACTTCAACTCCGCGACGAGCTTCTGGATGCCGTTCGTATCGCCCTTCCGCGCGAGTCCGTCCGCGACTTCAGGACGCAAATAGACGCCCTTCGCACCGCCCCCTGCGGCCAGCTTCGCGTCCTCGGCGCTCGCGCAATTGACGAAGAACTTCAGCTCCTTGCCGACGGCCTTCGCCTCCGCGCACATCGGCGCGAGGAACGGCGGCTCGGCGAAGACCGCGTCGACGCCGCAGTGGAGGCAGTAGCGGACGGTGCGCCCCAGCGTCACGCCGCCGTTGTAGCGGCGCATGAACTCGTCCGTCCAGATGAGGTCGCGCGCATGGGCGTGTCCCGCGAAGAGTTCGCCGTCGAGCGCGAGGCGCGAGATCTCCACCCCGCCGATCGTCGCCTTTTCTTCAAAGGGCGCCTTGAGCGCCGCGAGCGCGGTGAACTCGTGAACCTTCACGGTGGCGGACGTGACGGCCTCCACCTTCTCGAGCCCGCCGGACCGGCCGTGGAGGCAGAAGCAGATCTGGAACACGGCCAGCACGGCTGCGCCGGGCAGAAGCATCCACATGTTCATGCACCGGCACGGCGTGGCGGCCACGAGCAGCAGGCCGAGCGCCTCGACGGCGTTACGCTCCAGGATGAAGAAGCGTCCGTCCGCCCCCGACATCGCCGTCGCGAACGGCTCCGGCGGCTGGCAGCAGTAGAACATGGCCATCAGCGCGATGCCGCCGAGTGCCGCGTACCGCGCGCAGACGCCGGTGATGAGCGCCAAACCGATCGCGACCAGCCCGATCTGCACGGCCCAGTCGCCCGTGGACACGATCCACGCCTGCTCCGCCATCCACTTGAAGACGGGCGCAAGCGGCCCCTGCGCCGCGTTCAGGTACGACAGGCAGCTCCAGCCGTCCTTCTGCACCAACTTCCAGCACCCCTCGTAGAGGAAATGCCAGCCGATGGCGATGCTGAGAATCTGTACCGCGATTTGCGAGAATGACCTCGCGCTCTCTTTGTCAGCCAAGGGGGACCTCCTCTTCTGTCAACATGCGCGCGCGGCGTTGCGGCGTTCGAGGTCGGCGCGGTAGGCCACGAGATCCACAGGTTTCTGGGCGACGCCGGTCTTGACGGCGGCCTCCGCCACGGCGTAGCTCACCTCCACGAAGAGGCGGCGGTCGAAGGGTTTCGGGATGATGTAGCCCGTGCCGAACTCAAGCGTCTCGTTCGGATAGAGGGCCTTCACCTCTTCAGGCACGGGCTGGCGCGCGAGGGCGGCGAGCGCGTGCGCGGCGGCGACCTTCATCTCCTTGTTGATCGTCCGTGCGCGCACGTCGAGCGCGCCGCGGAAGAGGTAGGGGAAGCCCAGCACGTTGTTGATCTGGTTCGGGTAGTCGCTGCGTCCCGTCACCATCACGAACTTCCGTCCCTTCAGCGCCTCGGCGGCCGCGGCGGGGTCGATCTCGGGGTCGGGGTTCGCCATCGCGAAGATGGCGGGGAATTCGCCCATCGCCTGTACGTCCGCACCTGTCAGCACGTTCGCGGCGGAGACGCCGATGAACACGTCCGCGCCGCGAATCGCCTCCTGGAGGGTCTTCTTGTCGGTGTCGACGGCATGCCGGGCCTTGTAGGGGTTGAGGTCGGTGCGGGACGTGGAGATCACGCCCTTCGAGTCGCACATCGTGACGTCCTTCACGCCGGCGGC
>CAMORM010000135.1 GCA_946623785.1 uncultured Verrucomicrobiota bacterium | reverse complement strand
CGCTGTTCGTGAACTGGTAGTCCGAGAACGTGCAGCGAACGACTTCGGCGCTCGATGAAACCGTGAGCGCGACACCATCGGAAGTAAGCTGCGTGTACGTCGTCTTTCCGTCCGCCGCAACAAGCCAGAACCCGGAAATCGTGCAGTCGACCATCCGCCCGCCGTCGACACGCACGGCGGAAAGCCGTTGGTTCATGTTCGTCCTGAACTTGTTCTGCGCATTGCGGAGCGTGCAGTGTTCGACGAGTCCGCCAGTCTGGTAGAGGAAGAGCGCCTTGGCGCGGTTTCCGCCGGCAGAACCCTCGATGACGCAGTGCGTGAGAAGCCCTGCGCGCACGTACGCGCCACCGACTTCGCCGCCGGAGTTGTCGCACGTCCCGCCAGTTAGGACGCAGTTCGTCACCGTACCGTTTACGAGGTCGAGGTTTCCGGCCATTGATATCCCGTCGTTGTTAGTGCCCGCCGCGTGGCCGTTTTTCATCGTCAGGTTGGCAAGCGTGGCGCCGGCGTTGCGGACGATGAAATTGCCGCTGTCCATGCTCCACGAACTCGTCGCGCGGTTCTCGAAGACGACCTTGGTCGGATCGTCCGTGTCGCCCACGATCGTCACTGCGTTCGACACCACGATCACGCCGCTCTGTACGTATGTGCCCGGCGCCACATGGATGGTCGCGCCGTCAACGGCGCACGCAAGTGCGTCTTCGAGCGTGGCGGCCGCGGTGGCGGGCGTTGAATACGGCGCGGCGGGCGCGGCATCGGGATAGCCCACGTAGTGCTCGCCGCCTTCTGGCGCGGGGTCGGGTTCGGGCTCCTCCGCGCCGCCTTTCGTGAGGCAATGGTACTCATACGGCGTCACGAAGGTCCAGCCGTCGCTCTCGAGGAGCTCGACGACCTTCTTGAATTCCGCGAAGTACGTGTCGTTCCACATCGCGGCGTGTCCCTGGAGGACGATGTAGTCCGTCTGGCGGTGCTTCTTGTAGTTCTGCACGAAGTCGGCGTAGCTCACCTTGCCGACGGCGTATTCGAGGTTGAGCCATCTGCCGAGAATCGAAATGTCCTCGTCGCTCCCCGTCCCGAATATCCACACCTTCATCTCGGGACGCTCCTTGAGGGCGGTGAGCGTGTCGGCGTTGCCGACGTTGCCGGCGGTTCCGAGCGAGTGCATCGTAAGACCCGTGTACTGGTAGAACACGTCGAGACTCTTCGCGAGGTGCGTGCGCTGGTGCTCGAGGGACGTGCCGAACTCGCCGTCGTACGTGGCGGAGTGGTCGCACGCATCGTTTTCATTGCACGTGAACGACATCGCGTGGTCCCAGCCGTGGTTCCAGAACTCGATATAGCCGCCGTTCTCCACGGCGTTCGACTGGAGCCAGGCGATGTAGTCGGCGTTCGGCTGGAACTCGATCGACTTGACGATCACGCCGAATCCGCTCTTGAGCTTCTTCTCGGCGAGATAGTCCGCGACGCGCGCGAAGAGCGGATCGACCGCGCCGTTCTTGTTGCCGACGTCGTCGATCTTCAGCATCACGTAGCGCTTCTTCGCCAGCTGTTCGGGCGTGAGCGGCTCGAGCGTCTCGGCTTCGGGCTCGCCAGCATCTTCCGGCGAATGGAGCGCGCCCGCAGGCCAGTCGGGGTCGGCGGGGAGCGGCGGCAGCGATGCGACGTCTGTCGCGCCGTAGTTTTCGAGCGTCCACCCGCGGATCTCGACTTGCTGCGCGCCCGTCCAGGGGTAGACATGGAGGCGCATCGAACCTGCCTCGTAGTCCTTGGGCGCAACACCCATGATGCGGCACCATTCCCAATCAGTCGAGCTGCCCGTGATGTAGTCGCGGAAAGCGCCCGTGTATGTTCCGTCCTGGAACTTCGCGAGGACCGAGACATTGCCGCTCGCCGAAGTTCCGCGCACTGCGACTGTCAGCACGATAAGGTCGCCCTTCGCAACAGCTCCTGGAACGGCCGCAGATGTCTCGATCGTGTAAATCGGGTCGAGCGCCTTGTCCGTCGTGACGAGAATGCCCTCCGGCATGTCGCCTTCCGCGGCGAGGTAGGTTACGCCAGTATCCCGCTTCGTGCAGAGATTGGCTACAAAGCCGGACGGCAGAAGGTTCCCTTCAGCGAGCGCACATGTCCCTACGAGCGCGGCAAGCGCTCCGAAAAGAATCGTTTTCATTCAAACAAACTCCCAGACCTTAAACGAGCTCCCAGCCCTTCTCGTACGTACGGCTCCAGAATTCGGCGCCGGGCGAACCCTTCGCGAGAAGGCCAGTCGCGGGATCGACGCGGACGGTCTCGCCCGTGAGCCACGCGATGTTGCCGAGGTGGACGAGAAGCGTCGACTTCACGGACGAGTCGATCGGCTGGCTGCAGAGCTTCGGGTCGCGCGCGCGCACCGCCGCGACGAAATTCTGCATGTGCTCGCGGTCGGCGACGTCCGTCGGGTTCGTGAGGCTCGTCACGGACTTGTCGCCCGCGGAAGCGTCCCACTTCTTCACCTCGTCTCCGTTTCCGTCGAAAAGCGTTGCGTCCGCAGGTCCGAAGAGCACGGAACCCTTCGTGCCGAGGAGATAGCATCCGCTCCATGCGTCGTTCGGTTTAGGGTACTTCACCGCGCTCTGCCCTTCCCACGTGATGACGTTTCCGCCGGGGAACTCCCACGACACGTGCTGCGTGTCGGGCCAGCGCCAGTCGTCGGAAGCACGGTGGTAGAGCTTGCCGCCCGACGAGACAACGCGCTCGGGATAGTCGAGCCCCATCGCCCAGCGCGCGAGGTCTACGAAGTGCGTCGCGTTGTTCGGGCACTCGCCCGTGCCCCACGTGCGATGCCAGTGCCAGTTGTAGTGGACGATGTTGTCGCGATAGTCTTCGCGCGGGACGGGTCCCTGCCAGAGCGCCCAGTCGAGCCATTCTGGAACGGGCGTGCGATTTCCGTTCGCAAGCGGCTTGCGCGCGTTCTGGTACCAGGTGCGCGCGAAATGTATGTCGCCGATTACGCCGCCCTTGATCTCCTTCATCGCCGCGAGGGTGACTGACGCGCTGCGCCGCTGCGAGCCCATCTCGAAGACCGCGCCGGTCTCTCCCTGCACGCGCCGCAGCACCGCAAGTTCGGCCGCAGTCGCGGAGCACGGCTTCTCCACGTAGATCGCCTTCCCCGCCTTCATCGCCGCGACCGCCGCCCACGCGTGCCAGTGGTCTGGCGTCGCGCAGATGAGTCCGTCGATGCTCTTGTCCTCAAGCGCCTCGCGGAAATCGACAAGCATCTTGGGGCGTACGCCCGTCATCTCGAAAATGCGGTCCGACGCCGCCTGGCGCGCACGCGCGTCGACGTCGCACACAGCGGCGATCTCCACGCCCGGAAGTTCAGCCGCGCGCTGCATCAGCTGGAAGCCTCGTCCTTTCGCGTGGCAGCCCATCATCGCAAGGCGCACGCGGTTCGACGCCGCTCCCGCTCCGAATGCGCGTCCAGCCGCCGCGATTGCGAAAAGCCCGGCCGCCCCGCCTATGAATTCCCGTCTCTGCATTTCCTGCGTTCCCTTCTTTTGAATTCGCCTTGATTCCATTCACTTCCTAGACGCCGTTTCGATGGGAAACGTGCTGTGTGTAACGAAAGTCCATCCGTCTTTCTCGAGCTGGTCGAGAATCCGCCCGAACGCGGCGAACGATTCGTCGCTCCACATGAAGGGATGTCCCTGGAGCATGATGTAGTCGCGCGTGCGCTGCGACTTGTACTGGTTGACGAACGGCGCGATTTCGACGACGCCCACGCGGCATTCGAGGTTGCACGTGCGCCGGAAGGAGAACTTGCCTTCGGGACGCTCCATGTCGCCGTAGAGCCACGTCTTGATCTCCTCGTGCTCGCGGAGAAGGCGGCGGGTCTCCTCCGTGATCATCCCGCACGGCGCGCAGAATCCGTCGAGGACAAGTCCCGTCTTCTCCTTGAAGACGTTCTGCGCCTTGTCGAAATTCCCTTTTTGGTAGACGTAGTCCGGTATTCCGTATTCGGCCAAGTAGGTATTGCCGTCCGTCCACTTGATGTTCATCTGATGCGTCCATCCATGCTGCCAGTAGTCGAAGTTGCCGCCGTTCGCGCGCGCGTTCGCCTTGAGCCATTCAACGTACTTTTGATTCCCCCATTCCAGGGATTTGCAGCAGATGCCGAGCGAGGCGGGGATGCCGCGCTTCTTGAGGTAGTCGACGATCTTCTGCCCTTTCGGATACAGCGCCGCTCCCGCGGGGCCGCTGCCGAAGTCGTCGAGTTTCACGATGATGTAGCGCTTCTTCGCCTTCTCCCCGGCGGAGAGCGGCGGAAGGTCGATCGGTCCCGGAGGCTGCGGTCCGTCGGGAAGCTTGACCGCGCCCTCCGGCCATCCCTGCGGAACGGGCTTGAGCGCAGGCAGGGACGAGGGATCGACCGGACCGAAATTCTCGAGCGTCCAGTCCCGCACCTCGATCGACTGGCGCTTTTTCCCGGGGTAGAGGTGCAGGCGGAGCGATCCGGCCGCATAGTCGCGCTTGGCGACGCCGAACACGCGCTGGCGCTTCCACGCGCTTCCGCCGCGTATCGGCGAGTTGAATATTCCCTCGTACGTCTTGTCCTGCAGTTTCGCCGGCATCTCGGCCTCGCCCTCGGCGGCTACGCCGCGTGCGGCGACAGTAAGCGCGACAAGGTCGCCCTTCTTCACGCCGAACGCGACGGCGGCCGACGTCTCGACGGACCAGATCGGCTCGAGCGTCTTCTCGCTCGACGCGCGCAATCCCGCGGGAACCGCGCCCTCCTGCGGCAGCGCGACGAACTGCCAGCGCCCCTGTCGCGCAAACTGCGCGATGCCGTCCGCGGGGAAAAGGTTCTCCCCGGCAGCCACAACCGATGCAAGTGCGACAAGCGCTCCCCAAAAAATCTTGTTCATTGTCTTTAGGCCTCTTTCTAACTACGGTCAGCGAATGATGACGACTGTGCCGTTTATGCGCGGTATTTTGACTTTAATAGCATGCTCTTCGTAAATGACTTTCGCCCCCTCCGGCAAACTTGAATCCGAGAACACTATTCCGGAAAGCGAGGCATTCGGGCTAGACACAAGAGTATACATTCCACCGCCGTTCTTCTGGCAGGAGCGCGCATCCACGACACGTAGCACAAGCCCGTTCTCGACGAGGACGGGGTTGGACGACGCCGAAAGCGTCACATAGGGCTCGTCGACCGACGCGGCGTCCGGCGGCGGCACGAACTCGATGGCGCAGTTGTTCTTGAGTTCAAGCGATGTCACCTTTATCTTCGTCGTTGTCCCTTCAAGCCGCAGCACGCTCTCGTTGTAGAGCGTGATCTTGTTGGATGTGCCGCTGCCAGTTATCGTCCCGTTCTTGACGCGGACGATGCTATTGGAGGTGTTGGCGTAGGACGTTATGCTTCCGTTCCACCCAGTCAAGGTGATCTTGCCCCCGTCCAGAACCTCGACGGCATTCGATACGCATGTCACGACATTGCCGTTGGATATCTGAACGGCCGGCGAAGACATCTCTCCGCCGTTGCGGACGATACCGCGATTGCAATAGCCCTGACCTCCGATGCGCCAACGCGCGCAGCTGGCGAACGACCCCACCCCGTCGATGATCATCTCGTTGTCGTGCGCAGCCGCGAACGACCCGATGTCGAAGAACATCGTAGGATTGTAAATCTTGCCGCCGTCCATGACGATGATCTTCGAGTTATCGACAAAGTTTCCGGCGTTGATGTTGTAGCCGGCGTTCAGTGTGGCGTTGGATACGAGAAGCCAACAGTTGCCGTTTACGCCGACCGTGCCGTCGTGCGAGAAGCTCATCTGCGCATAGTTCGTAACGACCGCACCGTCAAGAATCTCCATGGACGAATCCGTCTTCGCCGTGAAGCCGCCGATGAGGCCGCGGGCGCTGGGCCCGGAAAACACGAACCGACTTCCCCTGATAAAGGTCATGTCAACACGAGCGCCGTTCGGCTTCATGGCCTCGAACACGCCGTTTGTCACAAAGATGCCGCTTCCCCAACCGGTATTGTTGCCCGCCGAAACCGAATTGGTCGCATAGAAGGCGCCGCCACCGGTCACGACAATCGCGTTTGTGCTCCCTCCGTTGCCGACGCGCGTGTCGGCGGCGTAGAAGGCCGTGCCGGACCCGTCAATCTGGAGCTTGTTGAACGAGCCGCCGTTACCGACGCACAGGAACGACCACGCACCAATCGGAACATGTCCCGATGAACCATTCTGGAAGAGCAGGAGATTGTTCGAACCAGAACTGCCGGCATACATCCTTACGCCGCTGGACAAGTCGGAAATGACGCCCAGCTCGGACCCCGCGCCGTCAACGGTCACCGTGCAGTCGTTCGCCCAGCCGCCAACGGAGAAGTTGGCGTACGAAAGCGCCTTGGCACCGCCGGAGATGGTCACCGAATGCCCACTCCCGGCGTTTCCGAAATCGCCGCCTTTGAATTCGAAAAGCGTTCCGCTTCCCGAGAGTGTCATCGAAACCGGTGTCGCCGTTTCGCCGACGGCGATAGAGGTGTCCTTCGTCGGAACGGACGCGGGGTTCCAGTTCCCGTCGAGCATGCCGTCGGAACTCAACGCGCCCGTCCATGACCTGTCGGCGGCATATACTCCAACGGCAAGCAACGATGCACCTGCGCAGATGGCACTTTTGAACATTTTCCTCATTGTCGTTGTCCTTTCCCTTCTATGACGAACTTACAAATTCATCTGTACTTTTTACTTTAGAACCCTGACCTTTAAACTTTAAACTTTAAACTTCAAACTTTAAACTTTAAACTTTGCTACTGCCTCCCCTCGCGCCATTCGCGCAGCGACATTCCCGTCGCCCGGCGGAAGGCCTTGCGCAGCGAACCGTTGCTCCTGTATCCGCACTTGAAGTAGATCGAGTCGATCGGGATCGACCTGTCGCGGAGCAGGTCCTTCGCGCACGCTATGCGCTGCTCGACTATCGCCTCGCCGATGGCCTTGCCCGCAAGCGCACGGAACCGCATCTCGGCGTTTCGACGGCTTCCGCCGATTCCGGCCGCCACCTGCCGCGCGGTAAGCCCGCTGCTGGACTCGGTGCGAACGCGCTCGATCGCCTTGCGGACGGCGTCGTCGCGACGCGCGAAGCGGCGGGTCGAGGCGCGGCGGACAATTCCGACTGCGCCGAAGGTCACAACATCGCGCTTCTTCTTCGGGTTGTCGATGAGTTCCCCGAGCAGCTTCGCGGCAAGATAGCCGGACTGGCCGAAATCTGGGGCGACGCTCGTCAGAGTGGGCGTGGAGTTCTCGCAGATCAGCCTGTCGTCATCAACGCCGACGACCGCAACGGAAT
>CAMORM010000134.1 GCA_946623785.1 uncultured Verrucomicrobiota bacterium | reverse complement strand
CGCAGCACGGCAACACGCTCACAGTCAAGGAGTCTACGGTGTTCCATGACCGATTCCTGATCATCGACAAGTCAATTCTGATTCATGTCGGGGCGTCGCTTAACTTTCTCGGGAAGAGATGTTTCGCGTTCGCCTCTCTCGACAAGTCCAACATCCCCGACATCCTTGCGAAGATCTGATCCCGATTCACACTTTGCCCTTTGAACCTTGCCCTTTGCCATTTTAACTTTGCACATTGAACTTTGAACATCAAACTTTGAACTTTGAACCTTGAACTTTGAACTATAAACTTGAAACACTTAACTCCATTAGGAAAACTGCTGAACGTCCTCAGCTTCTACCGCTGGGCGTTTGGGGATTTGACGGAGCAAGACTCGGATATCGGCATGCTCGCAGAATACCTTGTTGGCGATATACTCAACTGCCTGCCTCCTTTGCGCAAGGTGCAGGCTCCATTCGATCTCATCATGAAGGATGGCACGACTCTTGAGATAAAGGCAACGACACACAAGTACAACCCCAAGCGCGGCCGCACGCCATACTACCGCTGGGACGTCTCGACCCAATCGGAGATGCTGAAGGGCAATCGCCCGATCGCCGACTACTGGCTCTTCCTGATCGCCACCTTCCCGCGTGAGACCTCGCGTACCCCGCGCCTCGTTCAGGCATTTGATCTCAAGAATTGGAAGGTTTATGTTGTAAGCGGTGAGAAGCTGCGCTCCTCTGGATGCACAAACTACATCTCCGAGTCGACGCTGCGCAGGCTTGGGGTCGAGGCGATTCCGCTGGCGCGGCTAAGTCGTGAGTCGCTAGTCTTTAGTCGTTAGTTCATAAAAATGCCCCGATGTTTGCCTGTTGTGTGAGCCCTTTCTCGCTTTTTGAGAGGCAACTCGCTGCCAAATCCCAAGTCTGACTTGAAATTTGGCCAAGTGTTCCAAGAAATAGGTCTGACCTTTTTCTTGGAATTATTAAAGGGTTTGCTGGTTTCGGGTTTTGCCGCGGAGAGGGGGAGAGGTGGAAGTGAAAGTTTACTTGCGCCTACGGCGCAGACGACTGTGGGCGACTTGGGCTTTGCGGCTCGGTCGGTCGGCATTAGCCTCGGCCCCGGACTTGTTGCTTCGCAACGGGCCGAGCCTAAACGCCGATCCTCCCGACCTCGCCGCAAAGCAGCCCGGTTTGTGAATGTTGCCAATGTTGCCAGTGTTGCCAGTTCCAATTCCCAATTCCCAATTTCCAATTCCCTTTTCCGACTAACGACTAGCAACATCAAACTTTAAACTTTGAACCTTGAACTTTGAACATGGAAACGATTGATCGAATAGGTTCTGCTTTTCTCCGCCGCATTCTTCTCCGGATGAAGGAGCTGGGCGTTTCGCAGTCCGAGCTCGCGAAGCGCATGAAAGTCTCGCGCCCGTACATCACCAAGGTGCTTCACCAGGACGTCAACTTCTCCTTCCGCACGGCGGCGAAGCTCGCCAATGCGCTCAAGATGGACTTCTTCCCCGAGCTGCGTCCGCAGGAGAAGGCATCGAACTGCGATCCTTAGCCTTAGCGCGGAGGCGCAGAGGCGGGCGGCTGATAAAGACAGGCGACGCAGGATGTAAGCGCCATTATTCCGCTGCAGTGCGCTTGGTCTTTCGGAGGAAGTTGCAGAGCGCGTTCGCCGACGAGTATCCGCACATGTTCGCGATCGCGTTGCGGTCCATGGACGGATCCTTAAGCATCTCAAGCGCGCGCTTGCGGCGGACGTCCTGAATCGCGGCTAGCGGGGATGTCCCCGTCACCGCGCGGAACCGCATCTCCGCCATGCGCCTCGAGCACTTGAAGTGCCTGAGCGCGTCGCGCGCCGTGAGCCCCGCGCACGCCTCGCGTCGGATGAGGTCAAGCGCCGCAAGGACGTCGCGGTCGATCCTGCGCGTCCGGAACGAAGACGCCCGCCGCACGAGGCGCAGGGGGCCGAACGTCTCGGGCTTCGCCTTGTAGCGCGGGTCCGACATCATGCGCTCCAGCATCTCCGCGGCCTTTTCGCCGGCGAGGCGGAAGTCCGGCTCGATGCTCGAGAGCGTCGGCATGGTGTTCTCGCATACGAGTTCGGAGTTGTCGACCCCAACTACCGCCGCATCGCCGGGAACCGCTATGCCGAGCTGGCCTAGCTCCGCAAGGACGTCAGCTGCGATTTCGTCGTTCGCTGCCATGATCCCGACTGGCTTCTTCAGCGACGCAAGCCAGGAGCGCAGCTCCGAGAGGTAGCCCCTTGTGCCGCGCTCCTTCGACTTGCAGCGGAAGACTTCCGCGCGCTTGCCGTTGAGCGCGATCGCTGACGAGAACCCGCGCTCGCGCTCGTCGCTCCAGAACCTCGGCTTCGGCCATGGCACGTAGCCGTACGTCTCGAGGTCGAGCGAAAGGAGTTCGCGCGCGGCCGCCCTTGCGGTGGCGGCCGAATCGTGCGCGACGCTCGCGGGGAATCCGCCGAGCGTGTCGGGGTTGCGGTCGAGGAACACGACGGGCGTCGCCCCGAAGAGCGCCGGCGGGAAGAGGTTCCGCTCTGACCCGCATTCCACGATTATGCCGTCGGGACGCCAGAATTCCGCGAGGCTCTTCGCCGCCTCGGCGTCCTCGCATTCGTCGACGCGGCGGATGCGCCAGCCGTTTCTGCGCGACACCGAAAGGACGCCCTCGAGCTTGCGGATCGCGGGCAGCTTTCCCGGGGACTGGATGTAGAGGACCGTTTTCACGACGTCATTCTACCATAATCCCGTCTGTTTCGCAATCGGTGGATAAGTTGTTTCGCAAGTGCGCAGAAGGCGCGCGGTCGGTGTGCTATAATTCCGCCGTCAAAACACAAAGGACAGGATGGTGCGACATGAAGCGTTTCGAAGGAAAGATTGTTCTGGTGACCGGCGGCAACAGGAACACCGGTCTCGACCTGGTTGAGAAGTTCGTCCGCGAGGGCGCGCGCGTTTTCATGTGCGGCTCCAGCGAGAGGTCAACGGCCGCTGGAGCCGAGGCGCTGAAGGCGCGCGGGCTCGAGGGCGTCGTGTCGCAGGCGTGCGACGTAGGCAACAAGGCGCAGGTGGACGCGCTTTTCGACACGATCGAGCGCGAGGCGGGAAGGCTCGACATCCTCGTGAACAACGCGGCCGACCAGGGGCTGGGGCTTGGCGGTCCGCTCGAGATGGACCCCGAGTCGATCCTCAAGGTGATGAACACGAACGTGAAGGGCGGCTTCCAGGTCACTCAGGCCGCGTGCAACAGGTTCTTCATGAAGCAGGAGTCCCGCGGCGCGGTCGTGTTCCTCTCGTCGAACACCGCGATGCGCGCGATCCGCAACCGCACGGCGTACTGCGCGTCGAAGGGCGCGATCAACTCGATGGTGCGCGCTCTCGCGCTCGACCTTGCCCCGCTCGGCATCCGCGTGAACTGCTGCGCGCCGGGGTACATCTACACTGAGCGCTGGGACAAGCTCGACGAGAAGACGAAGGCCCGCCGCCGCCTCAACTGCCCGCTCCGCCACGAGGCGAAGGGCTCCGACATCGCGAACGTGGTTGCGTTCCTCGCGTCGCCCGAGAGCAGTAACATGACGGGCGAGATCGTCACTTGCGACGCAGGCTGCTCGTGCCAGCACATGCCGGAGGACGTGGACTGCTGAGGCGCGTCACTGGGCAGGCCTGCCCTGGCGGCGGAATTCGCTCATCGACATCGAGAACCGCTTCTTGAACAGGTTCTTGAGGTACGTCGGGTTGGGGAACCCGCACGACGCGGCTATTTCGTCCATCCTGTCGTTCGTGGTGAGGAGCAGGCGCTTGACCTCGGCGAGCTTCCGTTCTGAGATGGCCTGGAGGATGGTGCGTCCCTGCAGTTCGCGGAAGCGAAGGTCCGCGAGGCGGCGCGAGCACTTCAGGTGGGCGACGACGTCGCGCACGCCGATTCCCGACAGCGCGTTGCGCTCGATGTAGGCAACGGCCTTCTGCACGAGGCGTCCTGCGCTCGAGAATCGCGCGGTCGACTCGCGCCTTTCCACCGATTTCACGCCCACGAACTCCACGCTTTCGCCCGGCTGCACGCCGCTGAGCATGTCGTCGACCGCCTTGGCGGCGATGTAGCCTTCGCGCTCGAAGTCGGGCTTGATCGACGAGAGCCGCGGGCGCGAGTTTTCGCAGAGGAGCGTGTCGTTGTCGACGCCAAGCACGGCGATGTCCTGCGGAATCCTGAGGCGCCTGGACCTGAGGTGCTCCACCAGGTGGAACGCGGTGTCGTCGTTCGCTGCGAACACGGCCGCTGGGCGCCTCAGCCTGGTGGCGTCGCCCGGGCTGCGCAGCTCGGCGCACCACAGCCCGCTGTCCCGGAGCGAGGCCTGGAACGCGCGGAAGCGCGCGACGCTCCATTCGGTCGGCATGCCGCCTTCGTCCGTGGCGTGGAGGAACGCGTAGTCGTGCGCCACTCCGAGCCCGATGAGGTACTGCGCCGCGGCTTGTCCGATCTCTTCGCCGGAGTTGCGCAAGAACAGGAGGTTTCGCGTGCGGTTGCCGAGAGGCACCGCCGGGATGTCCATCACGACCGTAGGCTCCTCCACGTCGGCGAGAAGGCGCGCGGTGTCCTCCGTCTCCGGGATGGATACGATGAACGCGTCCGCTCCTCCGTCGATCGCCTCGCGGAGCGCCTTGGGCGAGAACTCGGCCTTCGTGCGCATTAGCTGGATGTCGTACGGCGGAGAGTCGCCGTACTTTTCGGTGAGGTAGCGGAAGATGCCCGCGAGCTTGTCCTGTCCCGCGACTCCCGCCATCCTCAGCGCCACCACGAGCTTCGTTCTTTCTTTCCTGCCCATCGCCCGGATTATAGCAAAAAAAATGTGGATTCGGAATCAGGAATCGGCGCTGCGCGGGCATACGGGCGCTGCGTTTTTGCGCTTCGCCGCGCGCGGGGGAAATGATATAATCAAGGTGGATGCAGACGATTCCCGGCTGCCGCGGTAGAGGAAGTCTATGCGGAAAGTTCGAATGAAAGGATACTTGCGATGAAGAGACTGGTTGCTGCAACGGCGCTTTGCCTTGCGTGTGGCGCGCTGCTCGGGTACGAGACCGAGGTGAGGGTGTGGAGGGGCGAGAAGCTTGCGGTGCTTCTCCTGGACGGCAGCCACGAGATATTCGGCTCGGCGCCCGGGATTGCCGTAGAGACCGGCACGCTGATGCCGGTGCGCTACAACAGGTCCGCCAGGTCGCTCGACTACGCGTCCAAGGCGGACCGCGCGGTCGTCGGGTCGAAGGAGCCGGGGCTCGGTTTCGCCGTAGTGGCGGCGTCGCAGGACGCAAAGCCGGGGCGCTACGAGTTCGGGCAGCTCGTGGTTACGGTCCTCGACCGCACGCTTCCGCCCGCCCGCGAGTGGAAGTACTACCTTGACCTCTGGCAGCACCCGTGGGCCGTCGCGCGCGCGAAGGGCGTGAAGCCCTTCTCGCCGGAGCACTACGCCGCGATGGAGCCGCTCTGGAAGATGCTCGCGGACGCCGGGCAGAAGGCGCTCACCGTGACGCTCGTCGACCAGCCGTGGAACCACCAGTGCTACGACGCATACGGCTCGATGGTCGTCCGCCGCAGGGGGGCGGACGGCAGGTGGTCGTTCGACTACTCCCTGTTCGACGAGTACGTGGAGTTCGGGCGCAAGTGCGGGATCGGGCCGGACATCGCGTGCTACACGATGTGCCCGTGGGGGTACAAGGTGGACTACGTAGGGGCGGACGGCAGGCAGGTGCGCATGGCGGCGAAGCCTGGCACGCCGTTCTTCGACGAGTACTGGGGCGCCTTCCTGCCCGACTTCGAGAGGCACCTCAGGGAGAAGGGGTGGCTCGCGAACACGTACATCGCAATGGACGAGCGCTCGCCCGAGGACCTCACGTACATTGCGAAGTTCGTGCGCCGCGTGGCCCCAGGCTTCAAGATCGCGATGGCCGGGAACCGCAAGCCGAGCGAGTACAACGGCATTGAGATCGGCAGCTATTCGCAGCTGTTGGGGCACGTGAGCAAGGATTTCCTCGGCGAGGTCCCGGCGCGCCAGAAGGAGGGCAATGTCACCACCTACTATGTGTGCTGCAGTCCCGAAAGGCCCAACACGTTCATGAATTCCGGGCTCGGCGAGGCGTTCGTGTGCGGGTTCTTCCCGGCGGCCGCAGGGCTTGACGGCCTGCTCCGCTGGGCGTACAACAGCTGGGGGGCTGATCCGGTGGACGACATGACGTACCCGCGCTGGACGGCGGGAGATGTTGCCCTTGTTTACGGCGACGGCTCTGCGAGCTGGCGCTTCCTCGAGCTCCGCAACGGAATCGTGGCGGCCGAAAAGTTCCGCATCCTCCGCGAGCAAGGCGGTCGCGACGCCGATCTCGACGCGCTCGCCTCGAAATTCGACGCCAGGCAGCTGATGAAGGGCGCGGACTACGAGGCTCTCCAGCGGGCTGTTTCGGACATAGTGAACAAGTAGCCGTGGGGCTTGGCTCCCGGTGAATTTTTCCGCTATTGCCCCTCTTGCGCGGATCGGATTAATTCGCTATAATATCCGTTCCATTTCGAAAACGGAGTGAAAATGAACACAGAACTGCTCAAGAAGGCGCATGAGCGCGTACCCTCGATTCCCGTGCTGGTGAATCTCGTCTCCAAGCGCATGCACGAACTCATCAACGGACAGAAGCCGCTGGTGAAGCCGCTTTCGGCCGACGAGGACAAGTGCGACATCGCGCTTCGCGAGGTTGCGGAGGGCAAGCTGATTTCGGAAATCGACTTCGATGCGATTGCGCGCGCCGAAGAGGCCAAGACCAAGTGGTCGAAGCGCGGCAACCTCAAGTCCATCTACGCGGAGTAATGGCCGGGGAGAAGCGCCAGAAGTCGTCCGGCGACCTGGCCACGAACCGTCGGGCCTGGCACGACTATGCCGTACTCGAGAAGATCGAGTGCGGCATTGAACTTGTCGGGACGGAGGTGAAGGTCGTCCGCCATGGCGAGGCTTCGCTCGCCGGCTCCTTTGGCGCGGTCCTTGGGGGCGAGCTGTGGGTGGTCAAGATGAACATCCCGGTCTACGCCTTCGGCAACAGGTTCAACCACGACCCGGCGCGCAACCGCAAGCTGCTGGTGCACCGCAAGGAGGTGGAGGAGCTGCGCCTGAAGACGGAGGCGAAGGGCCTGACCCTCGTTCCGCTCAGGCTCTACCTCAAGGGCGGGCGCGTCAAACTGGAGCTCGGCGTATGCCGCGGAAAGGCGCTCCACGACAAGCGCGACGCCCTAAAGGAGAAGGCGCTTAAGCGCGACCGCGAGCGAGGCGACTATTGATTTCCCAATGACTACGCGGCACCAAGGCGCGATGACCTCATCGCGCCGCAATCAGCGGTGGTTTGCCGCATACTCTGTGCCTCTCCAAGTTTGCGCGAAATCCCGCCGCAACGGTACGCTCCGCATGGGACCGCGCCGATGCTTT
>CAMORM010000133.1 GCA_946623785.1 uncultured Verrucomicrobiota bacterium | reverse complement strand
TGTAGTACTGCGCCTCCATCACGCCGCAGAGCGCGCCCATCAGGATGCCGCGCTCACCCACGAGGTCGGAAGTGACTTCGTTGACGAACGTGGTCGGGAAAAGGTATCCCGAGCCGACGGCGATGCCGATCGCGATGGTGAGCTCTTTGGCCTTGCCGGTCGCGTCCTGCGCAACGGCGAAGGAGCTGTTGATGCCGGCGCCGTTGAGGAAATTGCGGCGGACGTTCGTGCCCGAGCCCTTCGGGGCGACCATGATAACGTCAACGTCCTTGCTCGGCTTGACGCCCGTGAGCTTGTTGTAGACATACGCGAAGCCGTGGCTGAAGTAGAGTGCCTTGCCAGGCGTCACGTACTTGGCGATCTTCTTCCAGACCTCGCCGACGGAACCATCGGACGTGAGCATCATTATGACGTCGCCCTTCTGCGCAGCCTCCTCGATCGAGAAGAGCGTCTTTCCGGGAACCCAGCCGTCCGCAAGCGCGCGGCCCCAGGAGCTCGTCTTGCCCGCGCTCTTGCGCTGGCCCACAATCACCTTGATGCCGTTGTCGCGCATGTTGAGAGCCTGCGCGGGGCCCTGGATGCCGTATCCAAGAACGGCGATTGTCTTGCCCTTGAGGAACTTCTGCGCCTTCTTGAGCGGATATTCTTTACGCGTTACGACGGTTTCGACAACGCCGCCGAAATTGATCTTGGCCATGTTGCTTTTACTCCTTTTACTCCGCGTTTTGCGGATAAACACGCGTATTCTACCACAATGCGCCCCGTTGCGCAATGACCGACTGCGGGAAATTCAGCGGGCATTGGCTAGCAGAATATTTCGCGGTAGAACGGTGCCCAGTAGGAGATGACGCATGTCGCGCCTGCGCGGAAGATAGCGTAGAGCGACTCCCGCGCGGCGTCGTGCATGTCGCACCAGCCGCGCTCCGCCGCCGCGTGTATCATCGAATACTCGCCCGACGTGTTGTACGCGAATATCGGCAGGTCCGTGCGCTCCGAAAGCTTTGAGAGGACGTCGAGGTAGTAGAGGGCCGGCTTCACCATAAGCGCGTCCGCTCCTTCCGCCTCGTCGAACGCGGATTCGCGGAGCGCCGTGCCGCCGTCGCGGAAATCGGCCTGGTAGCCCTTCCTGTCGCCCTGTCCGGGAGCCGAGTTCTCGGCATCGCGGAATGGGCCGTACATCGAGGACGCGAACTTCGTAGAATACGAAACCAGAAGGGTGTCCTTGAAGCCTTCTTCGTCCAATGCAGCGCGGATCGCCGCAATCTGGCCGTCCATCATCGCTGACGGCGCAACGCCGTCCGCTCCCGCCCTTGCATGGCTCACCGCCACGCGCGCCAGCATCTCGCATGCGGCGTCGTTGTCAACTCCGCCAGTTGCGTCCCTGGGACCGCAGTGGCCGTGGCTCGTATACGCGCAGAGGCATACATCCGTGATGATCACGAGGTCTGGATAAGCTTCGCGGAGCATCGGTATCGCGCGCTGCACGGCGCCAGCAGGGTCGGCTGCGGCCGTCCCGCATTCGTCCTTCTCGCCGCGCTCCATCTGGCCGAAGAGCAGCACGCTCTTCACACCCTGCGCCACTACGCCTCCAAGCGCCTTCACGAGCTCGTCCGCAGAATAGCGGAACTGGCCGGGCATGGACGCGATCGGCTCCTTGCGGCCGCTTCCCTCCACAACGAAGACGGGCCACACGAACTTCTCCGGCCCGGGGACGGGCATCGCGAACATGTCGCGAATCGCCGCCGTCCTCCTGAGGCGCCTGAGCCTAACGTCGGGATATCCCATCTGGCTTCCCCTTGCAGAGCTGGATCACTTCTTCGGCGGATCTGGGATGAAGAGCTTCTGCCCGATGCGGAGATTGTCGCTCTTGAGACCGTTGGCCTGCTTGATCGCGGCAACGGTCACGCCGTAGCCGCGCGCGATTTCGCTAAGGGTCTGGCCTGATTCGACTATGTGGTTGTAGCCAGAGCCTGTCTGCGCGGGCGTTGCGGGCTGAGGAGGCGGTGTTGCATTTCGGCCCGCCGTGTTCACGGGACGCAGCGCCGGCTGCGACGGCGCAGAGCCGGAGCCGCCGATGTTCATCTTGGCGATCTTGGCCGTGATGTCGTCGACTATCTGCTTGCGCAGCTCTGCCTGCTGGCTGCGGAGCCTTTCGTTCTCCGCGCGCAGTCCTGCGATCTCGGCCTTGAGGTCTTCGATGCTCTTCAGGCTGCCCTCCATCGCCGCCACCTTGGCCTCGAGCTTCGACTGGTTCTCGCTCACGATGTCGAAGTTCTCGCCAAGGCGCTGCACCTCCGCCGCGGTCTGCTCGATCATTGCGCTGCGCCTCACGGCAGCTGGATCCGGTCCCTGTGCGAAAGCGGCAGCCGATGCCGCTGCCATTACCACTGCGATAGCTTGTCCATTCATGTGTTTTCCCTTTCCATATCAGTTTAGACGAAAATCGCGACACCCCACGCCAAGGCCACTATGGCCGCAACGACGAGGAACCGGCGCTGCCTGCGGATGACGAGCTCGTGCTGGCTCGTGCGGCCGATCTGCGGCAGCCCGCCGCCTGACGACATGTAGTCGATGAGTCTGCGCTTCGGATCCGACGTGCACCCGGAGCGCGCGTTCTGCAGGGCCTCTCCGACCGTCCACGGAATGTCGCATCCCGTGTACGCGTGCTTCCTCTTAACTGTCGAAATAACAGGTGACACGTCTTCGTCCTCTTCGTTGCCGCGCTATGGCAGTATTATCACCTGGCCTGCGTTGACGCGGCCGTCTGTCGGGACCGTGGCCTTGTTGGCCTCGCGAATCTTCCTCCAGTGCGCCGAGCTCCCGTAGAAGCGCTCGCTGATCCTGAAAAGCGTGTCCCCCTGCTGCACGGTGTACGTTGCGGGGCGGTCGTTGCCCTTGTCCTTGTCCTTCTTGCCGCCGGAGAAGATGGAGTCGAATGCTCGCTGCCCCGAGTCCTTGTCGGGGTTCTTGCCGGTCGACGCAAACGGGCTCTTGCCGCCGTCGTCCGCCGAACCCGCCCTCGCATCGGCCTTGAACGGGGCCTTGCTTTCGCCGTTTTCGTCGTCGAGCCTGAGCGACTTCAGGTCCTCGCTCATAGCGATGCGGTCGATCGGCTTCGAGCCGCCATCGTCGTCGTCGTCGAGCAAAGCGGCATCGCTCGGCTTGATGATGGACTTCGGACGGTCCTCCCCCTCTTCCGCCGACGCGCCTATCCCGCCGACCATCTTGCTGAGCGACGCGACTCGCTCGCCGAGCGTCTTCTCCCTCTTCTGCGATTCCGCGAGCGACGCCGACAGCTCGATGTTCGACGCCTTGAGCTTCTTGACCTCGGCCGCAAGCTTCTCGTTCTCGGCCTTAAGCGCGGCCTCCGCCTCGCCGGGGGCTACGGTCTTCTGGTACTGCGCCGCGAGCAGGCGCTCGCAGAGCGCCTCGCGGTCCTTTGCGAGGGACGCCTTGTCCGCGCCTGGCCGCAGCGCGCGGTACTCGCGGTAGTGCGCTATGGCGCCGATGTAGTCCTGCTTGGAATCCTGGAGGAGCGTGGCCAGCTGGAAATGCGCGGAAAGCGACCGCGGTTCGTCGCGGATGACCTTCTGGAACCCCTCGATGGCGTGGTCGATCCGTCCCGCCTGCAGGTCCTCCATTGCGGCGGCATAAGTGCTCGAGGTCCTCTCGCGCGCCTCGGTCTCGGTGAGCGTCAGCTCGCCGCGGCCGCATCCGACGAACGCAAGCGCGAGCGCGCAGAACGCCGCCATGCAACTATTCCTCGTCGTCATCTCCATCTCCCTCTTCATCTTCATCGTCTTCATCGTCAAATTCGCCGTCGTCTTCATCTTCTTCGTCTTCATCTTCGTCGTCGAACTCGTCCGGCGTGTCGTCGATGAAGACATCGTCATCCGACGCCTCTTCAACGGAAACGACGACATCTTCATCCTGCCGGGAATCGTCCTCTTCGACGACCTCCACCTCGACCGCCTGCGCGTCTTCGCTTGGCGTCTCCGCTTTTTCCCCGCCCTGCTGCTCCGCAGCCTCGCCCTGCACGGGGAGCTCCTGCTCCGCCTCCTTCTTCACCGGCTTCTTGAACAGCGCGGCGCGTTCCTTGGGGTTGGAGCGCTGGAGCGTGGGGTCGAGGTCGTTGAGCTGCTGGAGCGACGCGAGCCCGAAGTGCTCGAGGAAGAGCTGCGTTGTGCCGTAGAGGAACGGATGGCCGGGAAGCTCGCTCCTTCCGACGATGCGCACGAGTTCGAGGTCGACAAGCGTCTTGACGATCGAGTCGACCGCGACTCCGCGGATCTGCTCGACCTCGCTCTTGGAGATCGGCTGGCGGTACGCTATTATGGCAAGCGTCTCGAGCGAGGCGCGCCCGAGGCGCGCGGGGCGGTCGAGCTTCAGGAGCGCGCGCACGTAGCGCCCGCTCGCGGGGTCAGTCTGGAGGCGGTACGTTCCGGCCGCGCACACCAGCTTGAATCCGGTCTGCGCGCGGTCCAGCTCCTTCGCAAGCCCCTGGAGCGCCTGGTCTACCTCGCGCGCAGTGCACGTGCGGAAGACGTCCATAAGCTCGGCGTCGTCATCCTCCTGCGGCTCGACCGAGCGTATGCAGTTCTTGAGCTCGTTCGCGGAAAGCGGGTTCTTGGACGCGAACAGCAGCGCCCCCACGATCGACTGGAGCGAAGACGGCAGCGGGACCTTCGGCCCCTTCTGCTTCGGGGCCGGCTCCTTTGCGGCCGAGCCTTCCGGCTGTTCCGCGGCGGCAGGCTCCGCGGAGGCGTCGGTCGCCGCCTCGGCTTCTAGCTCTTTCTTCTCTTCCTCTGACATTGCAACTCCTTGTGTTCGCGGGCGCCTGTTTTCTCAGCTGTCCCATTCGTCCGTGATTTCGAGAGGCTTCTCCACGTCGTCGTCCTTCGCGGGAAGGACTGTTATCTCGTGGAACGCCGCGTTCTGGTATACGATCACCCTGTGCTGGCGTATGAGCTCGAGCAGCGCGAGGAACGTCACTATCACCTCTCCGCGCGGCGACTCGGCCTGGAAGAGGTGGGAGAACGAGATCGTGCCCTCGCCGCGCGCGCGGTCGAGGATCATCTCCATCTTGTCCGGCACGCTCCAGCGTATCGGCGCGATGTGCTGCGGCTGCACCTCGTTGAGGCGCGCGAGTATCTCGCGGAACGCCGCGAGCAGGTCGAATATCCCCACGTCCTCAAGCGCCCCCGCCGCGTCAGCGGCTGACTTCTCCTGCTTCGGCAGCACGCCGCCGTAGGCGAAAGACTCGGAAGCGTACAGCTCGAACTTGGCGAGCCTCGCCGCGGCGTCCTTGAACTTCTTGTACTCGACGAGCTGGCGCACGAGGTCTAGGCGCGGGTCGACCCACTCCTCGTCTCCGCCTTCCTCCGACGCGCGGCGGTCCGCAGGAAGGAGCATGCGGCTCTTGATCATCATGAGCGTGGCGGCCATCACGATGAACTCGCCCGCTATGTCGAGGTCGAGCTTGCGCATCAGGTCGAGGTACTGCATGTACTGCGCCGTGATGCGCTCGATCGGGATGTCGTAGATGTCGAGCTCGTCGCGCCTGATGAGGTACAGCAGGAGGTCAAGGGGACCCTCGAAGACCTCGAGGTTCACCTTGTACTCTTCCTGTAGCAGTTCGGCGACGGCCATGACTAGACCTCAATTCCCCTTCCGGGCCTAGAGCCCCACCGCCTTCCGCACGGCTTCCATCGTTGGCGCGGCTGCGGCGCGCGCCTTCCTGGCGCCCTCGCGGAGTATGTCCTCGAGAGAGTCGGGGTCCTTCTCGAGCTCCAGGCGGCGCTCCCTGTACGGATCGAAGAGGCGGTGGTACGCCCCGAGCAGCGCCTTCTTCGCATGGCCGTAGCCGTAGTTGCCGGCGCGGAAGTTCGCCGCCATTTCGGCGACCTCCTCGGGCGTCGCGAAGAGCTTGTAGAGCTCGTAGATCGAATTGCCCTCGGGCTCCTTCGGCTCCTCCATCGTCCTGGAGTCGGTGACGATCCCCATCACCTTCTTCTTCACAGACACGTCGAAGAGCTCGATCGTGTTGTGGTAGCTCTTCGACATCTTCTGCCCGTCCGTTCCGGGGATCGTCGCGACCGTCTCTGGTATGTACGCATCGGGAAGCTTGAATATCTCGCCGTAGGCGTTGTTGAACTTGATGCACAGGTCGCGCGTCACCTCAAGGTGCTGCTTCTGGTCCTTGCCAACCGGCACGAGGTCGGACTGCATTATCAGGATGTCGGCCGCCATGAGCACGGGGTACGCGAAGAGCCCGTGCGTGGCCTCGAACCCGTGAGCCATCTTGTCCTTGTAGCTGTGGCAGCGCTCGAGGAGCCCCATCGGGGTAAGGCAGGAGAGGTACCACGCGAGCTCCTGCACCTCGGGCACGTCGCTCTGGCGGTAGACGATGGTCTTCTCCGGGTCGAGCCCGCACGCGAGGTAGTCAAGCGCGACCTCGCGCGTCGCCTCGCGGAGCGTTGCGCCGTCGCGCACCGTCGTCATCGCGTGGAAGTTGGCGATGAACATGAACATGCTCTCCCCCTTCGCCTGGAGGTCGAACATGGACTTCATCGCGCCGAAATAGTTGCCCCAGTGCAGTTTCCCTGAGGGCTGGATGCCTGTCAAAATCCTCATTCTCGTAGTCTCTCTATGGTTTCTTTTTAGTATACCAAAAAACCGCGCCTTGCGCCACGGTGTCGCGCATGTTTTTCATCGGGCGCAGACTGCCCCGAAAAAACGAAACGGGCGGCGAAATCGCCGCCCGTCCGCAATCCACCCGAAGGGGAGGACTACCTGTCGTTGAGCGCCGCGACGCCCGGCAGGACCTTGCCTTCGAGGTACTCGAGCGATGCGCCGCCGCCGGTCGAGATGTGGCTCATCTCGGCGGCCTTTCCGCTCTTCTTGACCGCGGAGACGGAATCGCCGCCGCCGATGATCGAGGTGCCGCCGTTGGCCTTCACGGTCGCAACCGCCTCGCACACGCCGTAGGTGCCCTTGGAGAGCGGCGCGAACTCAAAGCATCCCATCGGGCCGTTCCAGACGACCGTCTTGGCGTTCTTGATCGCCTCGGAGAAGAGCTCCACGCTCTTCGGCCCGATGTCGAGGCCCATCCACCCCTCGGGGATGTTGCCCTCGCACATCTTTATCTCGATGTCGGACGCGTCCTTCGTCTCGGGGAACTTGTTCGCAATCACGTTGTCGACCGGCAGAAGGAGCTTGACGCCCTTCGTCTTCGCCGTCTCGAGCATCTCCTTCGCGTACTCGACCTGGTCGAGCTCGCAGAGCGAAGTGCCGACCTCGAAGCCCTGGGCCTTCTTGAAGGTGTAGGCCATGCCGCCGCCGATGATCAGCGTGTCGACCTTGTTGAGGAGGTTCTTCACGACGCCGAGCTTGTCGGAAACCTTCGCGCCGCCGAGGATGGCCACGAACGGACGGACCGGGTTCTCGACTGCGTCGCCGAGGAACTTGATCTCCTTCTCCATCAGGAAGCCGGAAACCGCCGGCT
>CAMORM010000132.1 GCA_946623785.1 uncultured Verrucomicrobiota bacterium | reverse complement strand
CCATTCCCCGTTTCCCGGCTTTTGCCTGCGGGGCTCAAACACTGAGTTTTTCGGGCCGCAGAGGGTGCTTTGGAGTTGGCTCGCTTCGCTCGCTCTCCGTAGAGCAATGGACACCGCGGCGAAGCCGCCTATAAAACAAACCTAGGGAATTGATTGCGCTTCAGGCGTGCGAAGCTAGGCGGAACGGTAGTGGAGCAAATTTTGCGAAGCGTCGGAGTTAGCTTAGAAGGCAGCGTCCAAGAGGCGGAGAGAGCGGCACTCCATTTCGCCTCGCCAGAACCTGAAAAATGGGTAAACTCCAGCCACCATTGACCTTGCCTGTGGCGACGATGTTTGATAAGATTGAACCATCCTTGAGGAACGAAAGGGACTTTCGCGATGAAAGCGCAAAACATATCTCGCCGCAGCTTTCTGGCGTCGTCGTTCGCCGGCATTGGCGTTGCGGCAGCCGACGTGAAGAGCGCAAGCGCGGCAAACGGCGCCATGACTCTTCGCACGAACCCGCGCGGCAGGAAGGTGTCGCTCCTGGGCTACGGCTCGATGCGGCTCCCAACGATCGACGGCGGCCATGCCAACGGCTGGGCGAAGGAGGGATACTCGTCGTCCAGCATCGACCAGAAGCTCCTTGACTCGCAGGTCAAGTACATGCTCGACCACGGAGTCAACTACTTCGACACGTCGCCGGCATACTGCCGCGGCGAATCGGAGGAGTGCCTCGGGCGCGCCCTTGCGGCGAGCGGCTACGCCCGGGGGGACTACCTGATCGCCACGAAGCTCTCCAACTTCGCGCCGCAGCAGTTCCCGCTCGAGAAATGCAAGGAGATGTTCGAGAAGTCGCTCAAGTGCCTGCGGACCGACTACATCGACAACTACCTTCTCCATGCGATCGGCAACGGCGGCTTCGAGACATTTTCCAAGCGCTACCTCGAAAACGGCGCGCTAGACTGGTGCGCCGAGCTTCGCGCCGCAGGCCGCATCAGGAACCTGGGCTTCTCATACCACGGCGACCCCAAGGCGTTCGAGTGGTGCATGGATCACCACGACAAGTACAAATGGGACTTCTGCCAGATACAGATGAACTACGTGGACTGGCGCCACGCAAAGGAGGTGAACGAGCGCAACCTCGACGCGAAGTACCTCTACGAGCGCCTGACCGCGCTGAAGATCCCCGTCGTCATCATGGAACCGCTCCTCGGCGGACGCCTCGCACGCTACAACTACGCCCTGGCGAGGGAACTTACGCCGCTCGACCCGGAGGCGTCGCTCGCCAAGTGGGCGCTCCGGTTCTGCGGCACGTACCCTAACGTGATGACGATCCTCTCGGGAATGACGCGCACCGAGCACATCGAGGAGAACGTCGCGACCTGCTCGCCCCTCAAGCCATGCTCGGACGATGAGCTCGCCGCGCTCGAACGCGCCGCGCAAGCGCTCCTGAAGCTCAACACCATTCCGTGCAACGACTGCAAGTACTGCATGCCGTGCCCCTACGGGCTCGACATCCCGGGGATCCTGACATTCAGGAACCGGGTGCTGACCGCCCAGACGCAGCCCTCTGCGCGTGAGGCGCTGAGGCTCTACGCGAAGTCGATCCCGGAGGAACTGCGCCGCGCAGACCACTGCACCGGCTGCGGCAGATGCGCGCCGCACTGCCCGCAGTCCATCGACATACCCAAGGAACTTGCGATGATCGACAAGTGGATCGACTCGCTGAAGAACGAGGAGGCCGCGCGATGAAAGCAGCGAAAACACTAAAGGTCGTTCTAGCGGCCGCGATGCTAGCCCTGGTGACGGCGGCGTTCTTCGGCGCCCCCACGTCGTTCGCGTGCCGAATACAGCCCGGTCCCACGATTGCCTTTCTCGTGGTCCTTCTCCTTACGCCTCTGGTCGGACGGTTCTTCTGCGAATGCCTATGCCCGCTCGGCATCCTGCAGTCGTTCGTCAACTGGGTTTTCCATCCCAGGACGAAAGTACGCCGCGTATGCACGCGCCTGCCTGAGTCGCGCGCCCAACTGGGCGTACGCAACGCTGTTCTTACGGCGGCGATCGTGTGGATCGCGTCAGGCCTAGGCGGCATCGGCTGGACGCTTACCCCGTACTCGATATACGGCAAGGCCCTCACCCTCTTCATGCCCGGCGTCGCCTTGTTTGCGGTTGTCATCGTGCTGGCGGCGATCGGCAAGGGCCGCATCTGGTGCAACTGGATATGCCCCGTCGGGACAATCTTCAGCCTGCTTTCCAAGAAGACGCTCTGCCCGCACAAGGTAGGGAAAGGCTGCGCAAACTGCAAGGCCTGCTTTGCGGCAGCTTCCGCCGCCGAACCGCCTAGCCGCCAGACCGACGAACCACAGAACCACCAAACCGACATCACCCGCCGCGACACCCTGAAGGGAATCGCCGTCATTGCCGCGGCGGATGCCGTCGAGAAGACGACCGACGGCGGCTTTGCGGCCGTTTCGCTCCCCGGGGATCCCATGCGCTACGTCGCGCCGCTCCCCCCTGGGGCGATAGACGCCAAGGTATTCTACTCGCAGTGCGTGGGCTGCGGGCTCTGCATCGCGAAATGCAAGGGCAACTGCCTTTCGGCATCCACGGGCGTCAAACACTTCGGACAGCCGGAGATGGACTTCAAGCGCGGATACTGCCTCGTCGGGTGCAACTACTCCTGCGGACAAGTGTGCCCCACCGGCGCAATCGGCAAGATACAGGGTCTCGACAGGAAGAACGTCCACATGGGACATGCAGTTTGGGAGAAGGACCGCTGCATCCGGACCACGGACGACGTGAAGTGCACAGCGTGCGCGCGCAAGTGCCCCGTCGGCGCGATCCACATCATCGAGGGGTTCCCCGTAGTGAACAGGGAGGAGTGCATCGGCTGCGGCGCGTGCGAGCATGTCTGCCCGGCGCGCCCGAAGCCGGCGATATACGTGCAGGGGTTCGAGCGGCAGCGGATCGTCTGGCCCATGGGCGAAGGAGAGCTGCTGGCCGAGATGAAGTCGCTGGTGGAGAGTGACGGAGGTCCCAGTCTCTCATACGTTGCCGCAAGGCATGGCGTGATCGTGGACAGGCAAACCGGCACTCTAAAGTCGCTGCTGTCGATGCTGGACGCGGGTTCGCTTGCGGACTCGATCGTCGTGGCGCAAGTCATAGGCCGCGCGGACGCGGCTGTCTGCATCGCCGGAAAGGCGAAGAAGGTCCATGCGTGCAACATGCGCGATACAGCCATGGAGTTTCTAAAGGCGCATGGAGTCGAAGCGAGCGCGGACCGGATTGTGCCCAGGATCCCAGGCAATGACATCGATTCCGACTCACCGGACGAGCTGGCGGTGGAAGGCATCAACGACCCGGTCGAGATGGTCAAGGCCCTCAAATCCAGGACATGACATCGTCCCGCGACACGGCGCACTCCATGCATTCGGCCCGCGCGGTACGTGCCGCCGCCATGGCAGCAGGGCGGTCCGCGAAGGAAACCTCAGACCTCAGGGCAACACGTCCTCAAGCACATGGAAAGAGGACGACGTGCGCATCGGGGCGACCGACGGGCCGAACTTCTTCATGTGGGGCGTCGCAAGGTGCGCCTTGAGCTCGCCGACCGAAAGCCACTTCTCGAGCATCCAGAGCGTGCGGTCGCCGAAGCGCTGGGGCTTGTCCCAGTCCGTCTCGGCGTCGCCGAGCAAACGGTACTCGCAGCAGCCCGGCTCCGCGCGGACCGCCGCCAAGACAGACTTTGTCTTCGCGAGGTATTCGGCCCTGTCGGCGTCGGGCTTGAGGTCGAAGCGGCAGAGCACCCACACCGGTTTCCACTTCTCCCAGTCGAGCGACGCAACGCGGTCCTCGGCCATGCCGAGCGCGCGCAGAACGCCGCGCGCCATCAGACGGTTGCCCGCGGGAAGCATGTGAACGCCGTCGCGCGTAAGCTTCACGGACGGATCCGCCGCGTGCGCCTTCCACATGTCGGCATTGAGGTCCGCCACGGGATAGCCGCGGCGCTTCGCCTCTTCGCGGAGCCATTCGTTGTACGGCGCGACCATCACGTTGTGCTTGAACTTCTCCATCTCCGGCTTCTCGAACATGGTCGCCGTGAGCACTACTACCTTGCAGCCCGCCGCCTCGCACTTGTCGAATATCGCCGTGACGTTCTTCTTGTAGTCCTCGAGCGGCACGCCCTTGTTCCAGTCCTGGTGCCACACGTCGTTGACGCCGCACGAGAGCGTCATCACCTTCGGCTTCCTGGAGAGCACGTCCCTGTCGAGCCGCGCCAGCATGTCGTTGGACTTGTGCCCGCTGATGCCGGCCTTCACCGGCTTCACGTACACGCCCTCGAGCGCAAGCGAGCGCACTACGAGGTTGACGTATCCGTCGGGCTTCTCCTGGCCCTGCTGGGTGATCGAGTCGCCGAGGAACGCGAGCGTGTCGCCGTCCTTGACCATGAGTTCACCGAATGCAGCCGACGCGGCCACCAGCACCGCGGCAAAAGTTGCGATCTTCATCTAGGCACCTTTCGTGTATGAGTTTGAGAATGTTCGTCCAATCGAGGAGATTATACCACATCTTCCCCCTTGCGGCAAACCTCAGGCAATCCTGTCGCCCCACAGCGCGAACGAGACGTCGGCGCAGAGCGGGCGGGCTGCGTCTAGCGCGCGGCGGATGGCCGGCGCCGTCAGACGTCCGGTCCTGTGCCCGAGCTCCCACAGGTGCCCGAACACGACGCGCCTCGGGTCGACCTTCCGCACCGCCTTGGCGACGTCGATCCCGCAGCCCGGGAAGAACAGCCACAGGTCGGGACGCCCCCACGCCGTGTTGAGCTTAGGCTCCGTGCCATTCCCGCCGTCGCCCGTGTGGTAGAGGCGGAACTTGCCGACCTTGATCTCGAACGCCGTAGTGAAGTCGATAAGGTAGTCGTTGTGGTCGATAAGCGACGTCCTTATCTCCACGTCCTTCAGCTTGAACTCCTTGACGCCCCTGACGTACCCGCCGGCTGAATGCCAGTCCGAGCCGCCCTTCCGCCAGTCGGCCGCGCCGTAGTTGTCGAGGAAGTTCGACACCACCGTCTTCCCGGCGCCGTTCATCTCGGAGTAGAATTCCCTGCGCCAGTGGTCGCCGTGGTTGTGCGTTATCAGCGCGAAGTCGAGGAGCGGGGCGAACTCCTTCGCGCGCCTGTGCACCAGGTCGATCGAGAACATCGACTCGCGCGTCTTTACGATGTAGCCCATGTTGTATACGCTCCACACCGCCGGCGCGTCGGTCGTGACCACAGTCTCCCTGGCCTCGCGCATCACCTTCTCGAACGCGGCCTCGAGCTTCTCCAGGGACGCAAGGGAGCGCGTGTCGCCGTCCTTCAGGTACTTGACGTAAAGCTCCGCGGTGGCAAGGTCAGTCTCCTTCTGCCACAGTCCGAGAGTCGCCTTCTCCTCGTCCGTGACCAGCGACTCCACAGGCGCGGCTGTCGCCGGGCCGGCCGGGGCTGCAGGTGCCGCAGGCGGAGTGCTGGCGCATCCCGCCAGCGCGCCCGCGGCCGCCAGGCAGAACCCGCCCTTTATCACATCCCTTCGCGTAGCTGCATTCATCGTTTCATTTGCCATATCGTCATCCTCTGCTCAGCACCTACAGCGTTCCGAATATGCGGTCGCCTGCATCGCCTAGCCCGGGCACGATGTAGAAATGCGAATTGAGCCGCTCGTCCTTGGCCGCGGTGAACACGGGCACGTCTGGATGCTCATTCTCGATCTTCGCTATGCCCTCCGGCGCGGCAATGAGGTTGAGGAACACTATGCGCCTGTATCCGAGCTTCTTCAGCTGCGCAAAGGCGTCGCAGGCGCTGCCGCCTGTCGCAAGCATCGGGTCGATCACGATCGCCAGCTCGTCGCTCTTCGCCGGCGGGACCTTTGCGTAGTAGGGGACGGGTTCTGCCGTTGCCTCGTTGCGCTGCATGCCGAGGACTCCGACCTTGGCGTACGGAAGGACATGAAGCATCGCGTCGAGCATGCCCATTCCGGCGCGAAGGATCGGCACGATGACGATGGAGTCTTCGATCTTGACGCCCGTCGTCTTGGCGACAGGCGTCGTCACTGGGATCTCGATCGTCCGCAGGTCCTTCAGGCTCTCGATTGCCAGGAACTCCGTGATCTCGTTCACGAGCTCGCGGAACTGCTTTGGCTTGGTGTTGATGTCGCGCATGAGCGTAACGCGATGCTTGACGAGCGGATGCGTAAGTACGGTGTGCATGGGAAGTTTGAAGTTTGATGTTTGATGTTTGGCGCGTGGAAGCAATTATACTCCAAAACCCAACGAGGTGCAAACGCGAAGCGCAGCGGTGGACTAACCGCGAAATCTGGATGCCGTGGGAGTGGTGAGATTTTAACGCAAAGACGATTGCTTGGAGACGAGGCATGCCTACCGCACCCTCAGCAACGTGCTGTTGCGCGGGGCGACCGGCTCGAGCCAGACGGAGTCGATGGAGATGCAGTCCGTACCGGACTGCGTGTCGTTGAGGAACGAAAACACGTTTTCGCCCGCCTTCAGCAGCGCGCGTGGGATAGCGAAAGTATGGTCCGTTTTCGTGCCAGGCGCGTCCTTCGTCGCGAGGCGCTCGCCGTTCAGGTCGATGCAAAGGCGCGTTCCCGTTCCGCCGCCTTCGGGACCCGTGCGAAAGTGGAGAATCCAGTCGTACTCTCCCGCGAGCGACCGCGGCATCACCGCGTGCCACTTCGCGTGGTTGCCGGTGTCCGTGCACAGCATCGCGCGCGGCACGTGGCGCATGTTGCCGTCCACCACGTGGTACTCGTCGTACACAGCCCCCTCGTGGCCGAAGTCAGTCCAGTCGTCGTCGCGCCTGCCCACCTGCCAGCCGCCGCCAAGCACCGCAGCGTCGAGCGTCACCACGCCCGTTCCGCTGTCGATGCGTGTGACTGTGAGCGTGTTCGTGCCGACCGTGAGCACCGCCGCCGGCACGAACCATCTCTGCGTAGCGCCCGCCTTGATCGGACGTTTGCCGAGCGACTTGCCGTTGACAGCCACGCCCAGCCGACCCTCCGCCGAGTCGCTCGTCGCCTTCCAGCGGAAGATCTGCGCGCGGCCGTCGTCATACCCGGCCTCGACCGGGAACTTGAACGAGACGGACACCCCGTTCGTGAGGCCGCCGTTCGGAACGGGCCACAGCTCGCCGTCCACATCAAAGCCGCCCTCCGGCGCCGTGTCGGCGGAAAGCTCCGTCGTCGCGTCGTTCTCGACGCCTACGCGCCACGTCTCCGCGCGCGGCCAGCCGAGCGCCGCCAGGATCTCCTGCTCGGAAAGCGCCCGCTTCCAGCACGCGAACTGCTGGATGCTGCCCCTGAAGCATTTGTAGTGGTTGTTTTTCGAACTGGGCGCAGGCATCGCGTACGTGCCGTTCTGGGAGGATTCCGTGCCGAAGCGCAAGTACCCCCCGGAATACGGCACGAGGCTCACCGAGTTCTCGTACGTCCGCGACGCCCGCTTCAGCAGGCCGATGTCGGTGTTGCCGTCCGGCGTCGTCGGCCCGTCCTTGATCAGGTACGCCGTCACCTTCTGGCCGTCCACCGTCACGGCGAAGTCCACCCAGCCGCAGCCGTTGGAAATCACGAAGC
>CAMORM010000131.1 GCA_946623785.1 uncultured Verrucomicrobiota bacterium | reverse complement strand
GCAGCGACGAGCCGCCGGTAGACGTGCACAGCTGGTGGGGCTGGAACATCCGCACCGTCGGCGGCGATCAGGACTCGGAGAAGATGATGTTCCTCGACGACTTCTCGACCGAGGCGGGCGGCTCGGGCCTCTCCTTAGCGATCAACAACTCGGTCGACGAGAACTACACGGTGTCTCGAATCGACGTCAGCGACCGCGAGTCGTACATCCAGCACAAGCCCTTCGTCCAGACGCCCACGTTCACGTCGAACATCGTCGGCGAGGTGGTGTTCAGGGCGAGGAAGTACGGCGAGAACGACCCGACGGCCACGGTCACGGTCTACGGCTCGCGCAACGCCACGGAGACCGACGAGGGCAAGTGGGAGAGGATCGACGGAGCGGTGTTCATGGTGTCGAACGCATGGTACGAGACGTACCGCGCCAAGATGGACCCGAGGTACAAGGCGTTCCGCCTTGCCGTCGCGGGCGTTGAAGGCGTCGTCGAGAATTCCGACGGCGGCGGCAACGGGCTTCCCGCGGGCGCGTACGACCCGCCGCCGCGCGTGCTCCTCGACGAGATGTTCGTGAGCGAGGCGGTCAACGCCATAATGGGCTTCAAGAACGTCGGCTGCTTCAGGCACGACATGTCGGGCCTCGGCGAGGTGCCGAACGTCCCGAGCCGGGACGAGCAGCCGATCTGCGAGGAGGCGTGGGGCGTGCAGTGCGAAATCTACGGCGCCCAGCTCGCCTCGGACATCGACTTCACCCACACGCCGCGCGTCAAGCTGCACTGGTTCAACGGCATCGCGCCGTGGGGCTACGAGAACTGGAAGGACAGCCCCGGCGCCAATTCCGCCTGGCTCTCCCGCGCGATCGAGACCGAGGAGGACCGGTTCGTCTACCGCTCGACCATGCGCACGAGCCCCGACGCCGTCGTCCCGATGTCGTTCGTCGCGCCTTCGTACGTCCAGTACACGCTCGAGGTAGTCTTCTACACGAAGGAGAACCCGACCGTGCCGGTGACCAACTGGCTCGCCAGCTCCGACTGGAAGATCCCCGAGTGGTACCGTCCGCTCGACCTCAACGCGCAGTACGGCAACGGCACGGACTTCGCGGCGTACAACATCCTCGACAACGTCGCCCCGGGCTGGGCGTGGATCAACGAGGTCAACCTCTTCGGCGACTTCGTCAAGTGGAACAACACCGACGAGAACTGCCAGTTCGTCGAGATCGCCCATCCGCCGGAAGCCGACGTCTCTGGCTGGTCGGTGCGCCTTCTCGAGGGCCAGATGGGCAACAACTGGGTCATCACGAACGACCTCGCGAGGTTCGGCAGGGACGGGCTCTCCGGCACCAAGCAGCTGCCGGCCGAGGACGCCGAGGTGAACATGGTCTTCCGCGTAATCGGCAGCCCCCTGTCGCGCTCGAGCGGCCGGCTCAAGAAGTCGGACGGCACGCTTGACGGCGTATGGAAGGTCGACAACCCGACGCAGGTGTTCACTTCCGACGGAGTGATCAGCTACTACGACCCGGTCGTCTTCCAGCTCGTCCGCACGAGCGGCATCGTCGAGCACGAGATCATCGTCGAAGGCACGAACTACCTCGAGTCGCTTGAGATCGAGTCGCCCGGCTACCTCGGCGAGATGCGCGACTGGATGGCGGCGAGGATGCCCGACAGCGACATCGTCATGACGGGCTACGACTTCGGCGGTCCGGCCAACTCGCTCAGCGTGACGCAGCACTTCGGGCGCTGCGGCATGACGGTCGCGCCGGACGACTGGAACCACCCGACGAACGACTGGAAGACCATCGTCAAGATGACGCCCGGCCACCGCAACGTCGGCCAGGTCATCGACCCCAACCATCCCGTGCCGGCTGGCGAGGAGGTGCTCGTATACTTCACCGTCGCGGGCGATCACATCGAGCAGTCCCTCGACGGCAGCAACTTCACGAACGGCATGTTCTCGGCGATCGTGACGAAGAACAACCCCGTCGGCACGAACGTGGTCTACAGGGTCGATCCGTGGTACGTTCTCGACAATGTGAGGACCGGCTCCGTCTCGCTCGTCGGCCAGGTGCAGCAGACGAAGACAACGCAGCCCTTCGAGTACACGCTCTCCGGCGTCGCGAAGGGCGTGTCGAACAACGTGACGGTCGTGGCCACGGCCGCGCTCAACCCGAAGTTCGGCACAGACTGGGGTGTTCCCGAGGACGACCCGTACCGCGACGCGATCATCGACTGGCTCGAGGGCGGAACCGACCTCTATGGCAACCCGTTCAGCGACGTGGAGTCGGGCGAGATCAGGCTCGCGACCCACCGTTCGTGGTGGAGCGGCGCGGTCATGACAAACCTGACGCTCAGGGAGATGTACTGGCTCGACATGGACCCGACGGTCGGCAAGCTCTCGCTTCTCGCCGGCACCGCCTTCGATCCGAACGGGATAGAGCACGTCGTGACGAAGGCAATGGGCGAGAGCACGGTCGTGATGACGAACAGGCGCCTGTACGTCTACATGATGATCTCCAACGAGAACGAGACCGTCGAGGCCCCTGCGCATCCCCGCGGCATCCACGACTTCACGACGCACTGGACGCCCTACGTGCTGCGCGGCCTCGAGCCGGGTGAGCACTCGCAGAACTACGTCGTCTCCACGGGCGATTGGGAGAGCGTGACGTTCAAGATCACCGGCATGCTGATGAACGGCGCCACGTCGTTCTACGTCGCCGACAACAAGGTTCCCCTGAGGCACTTCACCTTCAACGAGAAATCGTTCAGCGCGGAAGGGCTTTCGAAGGTTGAGGTGTACGACCCGTATTCGCCGCTGTCGGTCGGCTACAACGCCGGCTGGAAGCGCTGGTGGGACAAGAACGGCTATTGCCCCGTCGTATTCTTCTGGATGATAGACACGCGCCTGCCCCCGATCGGCGTGGAGCAGCTGCAGGAGGACAACTACTATGGCGATTGAGAACACAGCAGAGTCGAGGACGCCGAAATGGCTTCTGCCCGTAGCGCTTGGCGTCGCGCTCCTGGCCGTCGCGGCGGCGGCGGTCGTCGTGTGCCTGCGCTCCCGCGGGGGCGCGGAGCCGGAGAAGCCCGCCGATTCCTACGACACGCGCTATGCGCGCATGCACGACCCGGCGTACCTCAAGGAGCTCGACGCACTCAGGCAGGAGCAGAAGGGGATCGCCCGTCTGCTCGGCGAGGCGCAGGCGGCGCTCGAGCAGGCGAAGGAGAAGGGCGAGGACTCCGAGGAGTTCAAGGCGGCGCAGGCGAAGATGGCCGCCGCGAAGGAGGCATTTCAGAAGAACCGCATAAAGGCGCAGACGCTCGTCCGCGACCGCATCATGCAGGAAAACGACGCAATCAAGGCCAAACAGGAAGCTTCGAAAGAGAAGGGTGAATAAACCATGAAAAAGAAACTGACGACCCTCGCACTCACAGCCGCGCTCGCATTGTTCGCGGGATTTTTCGCCAATGCCGCCGAAGGCGACATCTACGACATCGTCCCGTGCGACGAAAACGGCGTTGACCGCGGCGCATGGACGATTCCCGACGACCCGTTCGGCTCGGGCGTCGACGTCTACTTCAAGGTCCGCCTTGTGGCGCGCGAGTTCTCCGGCGGGGCCGCGGTGAGCCTCTGGCGGCTCGACTACGACGGCCTCATTCCCGAGAACATCGCCGAGGCCCTGTACCCGATGGAGATCGGCATCTACGTCTCCGGCAAGCAGACCTACGCGAGTCTCGTGTCGGTGAAGCAGGAGGGCAACTTCACGACTGCGCTCGTCTTCAAGTACACCACGAAGCCTGGCGACTTCGCGATGCCGATTCGCCTCGCGACGGTGTCGGGACCCGCTGGCGACTCGATCGCCAACGGTGCGTACGTGTTCAACCCGTTCAACCCGAACTGGAAGATGGTTCGCTACGACGCGGACAACAACAAGATCGACGACTGCGGCTGGCTCTTCACGGCCGACAACGCGAGGATCACCCGCGCGGTCACCGACATCGGCCGCGCCCCGGTCTCCGACTATTCCCTCGAGGAGTGCGGAATCTACGTCAAGACCGTCGGCTTCTCCCCGGACGACGAGAGCGCGGACTACTGGCGCTCGGTGCACGAGAACTCGACGATCACCGGCGGCGGCGTGAGCCCGCGGCTCACGATCGCCGCGCCGTCCGTGGAAAAGCGCACGTTCTACGTCTGGTCTTCCGACGAGAGCAAGATCAAGCTCAAGCCCTCGGGGAACGTCACCGTCTCGCCTGTCACGATGCGGTATGACGAGGATCCGTCCCACACGGCCACATACCAGGTCGCCAAGATCGAATTCGAAGGCGGTTCCGACGCCCCGATGTCGTTCCTCGTCGAGGCGCAGCCGGGCTCCGAAGGGGAGACGGCGGAACTCATCCTCAGCGCGTTCGACCACTTCAACTACTCGGCGTCCTCGCCCGACCTCCGGCTCGTCGACTACGTTACCGCGACCGTGAAGTGCATTGAGGCGCTCCCCGCGAGCGTGATCGTCGAGTGCGCGGACAAGACCATCTCGGCCGACCACGACTACATGACGGCCAAGACGTCGCTCGCCGTCTACCTCTCGCAGGCGGCCGAGACCGACGTCACGATCACCCTCAAGACCACGTTCGAAGACGACGCCACCAAGACCGACTGGGGCAACTACGTCCGCTTCTCGACTTCCGCAAACACGGTGCAGACCCTGCCCGCCGACAACGAGGTTTCGATCACCATCCCCGCCGGCTCGACGGAGAAGCGCATCGTCTACGTCTACGCGCTGCGCGGCGACGAGCATACGGTCGGCGACGGCCATCAGGTCAAGTTCTCCCCGTACGTCGACCCGGCGGTCATGGCCGCGGCCGGCATACAGGACCTCACTGCGGCCGGCGTCTGGATCACCGCCGCGAAGCCGATCATCACGACCCCCGACTCGACGAGCACCTACGAGGTCACGTCGGGCGAATCGCTTGAGATCAACGTCGCGATCGAAGACACGTATGCCGACATGACCGACACCACGACCGGCTACCAGGTCCGCATAAAGACCGGCTCGACGGCGAGCTGGGCGACCCTCCCCGAGAGGTTCAAGGCGAGCGGCGAGGACGGCGAGCTCGTCGGGCTCACGTCCGGCAACCCGCCGACCATTGAGTACTCCGCCGCCGGCACGCAGACGTCGCAGATCCAGGTGATCTCCCCGATCAGCGGCAAGAAGAGCGAAATCGTCGCCTTCACCGTCAACGTCGCGGCGGCGAAGACCACGAGCGCCATGTCGCTCGATCCCGACCCCGACAACTACATCGAAGGCGACATCGTGCACTTCCGCATCGCGCTCAGCTCGCAGAACGACACGGGCGCCCCGATCTACGCGTTCCTCGTCTGCAACGAAGACGTGGACCTCTCGATGTTCGGCGGCACGGCCGCGAAGGCGATCCTTACCGACAAGACTGCCGCGGCGCCCGGCTCGATCGGCCGCCAGATCGGCGAAGTCGGCACTTTCGCCGACAGCTCCTTCACGGTGCTTGACGGCCTCTCGTCCGATGACGGCGGCCAGAACTACACGTTCTCGGTGGTGCTCTGCAGGACTAAGGAATACGATCCCGCCCAGAGGCTCGAGGGCTACGCCACGACCGAGATGCTCAACATCACGGTCTACAACAAGGAGCCCACGTTCAACACCGTCTACCTAAACGGCTTCGACGCCGAGGGCGACGGCTATACCTTCCCGAACCAGTATCCGAGGGGCCAGACGCAGACGATCCAGCCCGACGTCAACGACGTCAGCTACGACCTGAGGCACGGCTTCTCCTACAAGTGGACGGCCTCGCGCGACGGCCAGGCGGTCGCGAACGGCACCGTCTCCCACGACACGACAGGCACCGTCACCGACACGACGACGACCGCAAACACGGCGGGAACGGTGTTCACGACCGTGGTGCCCGACGGCTTGAACATCAACGAGTGCCCGTTCACCTACAACTTTCCGCGCGCCGGCGTCTGGACGATCAGGATCCAGATCAAGGACAAGGACATGCTGACTTGGTCTCCTGTGACCTACTCCATCTCCTTTGTCGTCCTTTCCCAGCCCGCGGTCACCGTCACGCCAGAGTCGTCCTATGACGAGAACGCGATTGGCGCCAAGTTCGACGTCGGGCTCGGCTACTTCGATTCCGAGGACGACATCGTCGTCAAGCTGACCGTTACGCCGCCCGCGGGCGTCAACCCCGGCGCGCTCGTCCTCGACAATGAATTCAAGACGGTTCCCGCCGGCTACCCCGCGCTTGCAGACAACGAGTACTACGTGAGCTTCGACTCCGCGCAGACGATTCCGGTCGGCATCGAGTCCATGGACGGCACGCGCCTCGCGAGCTCCAAGGGCTTCGTCGTCAAGGCGGAGGTCGTCTCGACCGGCACCTCGTCCGACCCGACGATGACGTGGGCCGAGTACTACCTGCCCGACGAGGAGAAGATCTACATCAACAACATGACGCCCGAGTTCGGCTACGTCACGCTTGAGAACACGAACGCGTGGAACGTCGCAGGCGGCGCGGCGGACTCCTATCCGATCAGCTGGGAAATCCGCAACGACGTAGACTATGATTTCACCACCGTCTGGCCCTCGGGCGAAGGCCCCGGCATCAAGGTGTCCTTCAAGGGCTGCGACAACGAGACGACATTCTACGTGACCGACACCGACGAGTGGAGCGGCACGTTCGTCCCGAACTTCGGCTCGCGCCAGAAGGACCAGACCGTCGTTCTCACGATCCAGGACAAGGACGGCGGCATCCAGACCTGGACATATATGTACTTCATCAGGCCGTCCAAGTTCCTGACGACGATCCCGAACGGCCCGACGGGCTTCGGCAACAGCGACCTCTCCAAGAAGTATTCGCGCACTGCCCTCAAGGGCGGCCGCGGCGAAGGCCACATCTATGTCGCCGGCGCGACGTTCTCCGACGGCACCTACTGGCGCCAGAGGTGGAACTGCTCCTCCGCGTCTGCCGTCGACGTGTATGCATGGGGCTACCGCGTCGGAGCGTTCGACAACGGCTGGCTCGACAACGGCATGGACCTCGCGCTCGACGAGGCCGGCTCGGGCACGGCCAAGGCCGCGACCGCCGACGTCACCGCCGGGTTCTATCCCTATCCCGACGACACGAAGGACAGCTTCCTCTACGCCTGGCTCATGTCGACTCCGCAGACCGAGAGCGGCCCGCCAGACTGGACGCTCACGCTCTCGCCCGAGCAGCCGAGCGCGAAGGCCGAGGCCGCGACCGCCTACCTGCCTACGGCGACGACCGAGGACGAGTCGTACATTCCCGTCTACGCCGAGGCCGTGTTCTCGAAGGAATGGCAGCCCGAGGACAACCTGGGCGACATCAACCAGGACGGCATCCCCGACTATTTCGCGATCGCCACGTGGGGCAACGGCGTCGATTCGCTCATCACGACGATGACCGGCGCCGACAAGACCGAGGCCGACCTCACCGATCTCGCCGCCGGGAACCCGGACGAGGACTACATCCCCGGCGTGTGGCAGGCGCAGGGCAAGCTGTCGCTCATCAACAAGGAGCTCGCGAGCTATGCGCCGGTCGGCTACCCGCTCAACAACAGGCT
>CAMORM010000130.1 GCA_946623785.1 uncultured Verrucomicrobiota bacterium | reverse complement strand
GGCCACCAGTAGGCCTCTTCCTTGTTCGCGCGGCGGCGCGGATACTCGCGCGCGACCCACGCGCAGGGGAAGTCCCTGTTCTGGTCGAGGCGATGGCGGTTCGTCGCGATAGCGGCAAGGTGCGGGTAGAGGGGCTTGCCGTCCTTGCCCATGGCGCACATCGTCTGCTCCGAGAGGAACGATTCCGTGGGCGCGCCGCCTGCCGCTACATAGAGCATGGCGATGGCCCTGCCCGTCGCCTCGGCGCGACGGATCGCGAACGACACTCCAAACGCGCTCTTTCTGATGGCGTTCTCTGGCGTCAGACGCGTCCACTTGCCTTCGTTGAAGTCCCAGAAGTGTATCTCGCACTTCGCAAGTCGCGCCATTTCGCCCTTCACGCGCTCCTTCTCCTGTGGCGTGGCATTGAACTCGTTCCACCCCTTTTGCATATTCGACTGGCCGGCGCAAAGCCAGAGCTCGCCTTTCGGCAGTGTTTGAGTTGAAAGTGTTTGAGTGTTTGAGTCCTCGGCACAACTCAAACACTCAGAACCCAAACACCCAAACACTCTCTTGAATGTTGTCTCGGCTATTATGCGCGCGCCTTCGGCGTTCGGGTGGATCTTGTCGCGCGCGAAGATCTCTTCCATCTTCTCGCGAAGCGGCTCCTGCATGTCGAGGCCGACGGCGTCCATCTTCTTTGCAACCGCCTCAAGGTCGGCCTGCATGAGAAACGGCTCGGGGCTGCGGTAGAACTTCTGCCCTTCCGCGAGCGGCGAGAGCTTCGTCCAAATGCAGAACTTCGCCTTTGGATTCGCCTTGCGGTAATCCTCGAGGAGCGCGAGGTAGTCGCCTTCAAACTGTCCGCGCTTACGGCCGCCCGTGTATTCCTTGATGTACTCGCCGTTGTCGTTTATGCCGAGGTTGCAGATGACGATGTCCGGCTTCCATTCGAGCGCCGCCTTGTGCTCGGGCATGTAGCGGAAGCCGCGCTTCTCGCTGCCGCGCATCGAGTCGAGGTAGATGCCGCGTCCGGAGTTGCCGAAGTTGCGAACCTCGTACTTGCCTGGCTCGAATTCCTCAAGCATCTTCTGGAGCTGCGCCGGATACGACTCCTTCGCACGGTCTGCAAGCCCAAGTCCGTACGTTATCGAGTCGCCTATGCACGCGACCTTTGGCCTCTCCGCGGCGATGGCCGTGAAGACGCCGACACTGAGTATCGCAGCTATTAGTTTTTTCATTTTCATCCTTTCATGGTTTTCACCATGTAGAGCTCCTGCGCCGCCGCAATCGCGACACAGCCCGCTTCCCAACCATTCTGGAACTTCGTGGTCCCCTTGGGTGAATAGCCGTTGTATGGCGCGTTCTGCGTCCAATGCGCATCGGTGAGTGGCGAAACCACTACGTTCGTGGCGGCATATGTTTCAGCACAAGCCGAACGGCATACTAGCGCCGTTGCAGCAAGTGCGACGGCAAAACTATATTCTGATTTGGCAAGAAGCATGGCATGCCTCTCTAATGTTTAAGTGGATTCTGCCATCTTCCGTCATTATCCGCAATGCACACCTAACACTTATTTAACGTTGTTCTCCGGCTTTGGTTCAGGCTTGGGCTCCGGCTTTGCGGCGGGCTTTGCGGCTGGTTTGGCGACTGGCTTAGACTCGGGCTTCGCGACTGGCTTTGCCGCTTGCTTGGCGGCTGGCTTGGCGGCGGGCTTCTTCGCAGGGGCGCCGCCCTGCGACGTAAGTATGAATGCCTCGGCCGGCACGAGATGCTTCCATGCGAACGCCTGTTCGTACTCGTCGCACGGCATGACAGGCACGCGAATGACGCTTCCGCCGATCTCGGCAGTGGCGAATATCGCCGCGGGACGCGGCGTCTGGATCGCAGGCCCGTTGCTGTAGAGCTGCGCGGTGACAACGTCGACGCCTGACGTTATGACCCCGCCTACGCCCCTTACCCCGTAAGGGAACTCAAGCTTCACGTCGCCATTGAAGCCGTCGCTCCGAACGACATGGAACACAACCTTGAGCGGGTTGTTCCGGGAAAGCGGCAGTGTAGACCTCGCGGAATATACGGCGAAGCCGGGTTTCGGACGACGGACGTCGAGCCGCCAGAAATAGCCGGGGCCGCCATGTCCAGTCCTATCCGCGATCTCGAGCATATAGCGCCCAGCCTCCTTGAAGTCGAACTCGCCGCGGGGGTCGCACTCGGTCTGCGGGATCGTGCCCACGAACACGGAGTTCGTGACGTCGTCCCAACGCGCTAGGACCGGACCGTCGGGCGAGCGCCTCAACGTCATCACGGCGTCGAGCGGCGAACCGAGCCTACGCGCCCACACCTCGAACACCATTGGTCCGGGACGGTCCACGTCGATCTCCTTACGCACTACCTCCCCAGGGCCCATCAGGCCATCTGCCTCCGGAACCGCGCCCTCTGGCGCCCGACCCTCGGCAACTGCGACTGAATACACGAAGTCCTCGCGGCCGCGGTAGAGGACGTCGTGAATCTCAAGCCGATAGACGCCGTCGGATTCCGGCGTGAATTCCATCACAGGATCCGGGCGGAACCGCATCTCGTCGTCGGCAAACGCAACGACCTCGCCCTTCTCGTCCCTGAGCGTGATCGACGCGTTGAAGAACCCCGGCACCGCGTCGCCCACGTACGGCTGCAGCTCGCGCGCGGTGGCCTTGAACGAATAGCGGCACCCCTTCCCGAGGCGAAGGCGGAACGCATCGGTCGATCCGGGCATTATCTGCCCGTCCAGAACGACCTCGCCGCCTGCGGGAACGTCGACCGGCGGAAGTTCCGGCGCAGGGCGGTGCGGCGGCGCATAGAGCGGCTCGGCGACATGCGCGGCGGAAGTGACGTCGAATGGGCGAGGCGCGGAAATCCCGGCAGGGCCGTAGAGGCACAGCTCGCCGCGGCCGGGCTTTGCGGACGCATCCGCAACGACTGTCACGAGCAGTTTCTGCCGAAGCGAAGGCGTGGCCTGCAATGGGTTCTTCGGGATGTACAGATCCGCCTCGACAATCGCCTTCTGCCCGGCGTCGAGCGTGGCGAGCGCGCGCCACCACGAATTGGAGCGCCATTCGTCCACATGAGCGTCCTCCGGGATCTTCGGCTCCTCGGGATTTCCGGCGGCTATACCGTCGAGCCACTTGGTGAGGTGCTTGCGCTGCGGCCCGGTGGGCGACGGAAATCCCGGCACGTTCTCTATCTTCAGGACGCTCAGTCCTTCCCCGCTGAAGCGCAGGCCCCTTACCCTGTTGAGGTTCTGTCCGCCGATCACGAGCCTGTTCGTGGTGCCGGCCTGGATACCGGAGGGGTAGATGTACCCTACGTACGGATCGGCTGCGGAAAGCGCACACGCCGCCAGCGCGGACACGGTGAAAACGATTGCACTTGTCTTCATGTCATGCCTTCTCCGCGTATATTTCGCGAAGGCGCCCCGCCTCGGACTGCGGTGGGAGCACCGTCATCTTCTTGCCCTTTGCATTAGGGAGCGGACCATCCGGATCCACTCCGCACAGCTCGTATATGCTGCCCAGGAAGTCCTGCGGCGCGACAGGGCGCGAAACGGGCTTGCTCGCGGTATCGTCCGACTCCCCGACAACGCACCCTCCCTTGAAGCCTCCGCCTGCCACAAGCGCGGAGAAGCAGCGCGCGTAGTGCCCGCGGCCGCCGTTCCAAGGCGCCTCCCATCCTACCTTCGGCGTGCGCCCGAACTCGCCGCTCATCCACACAACGGTAGAATCGAGCAGCTTGCGCTCGGAGAGGTCCGTGAGGAACGCCGCAACGGCCTTGTCGGTCTCGTTGCTTCTCCGCTTCATCGTCTCGAAGTGGCGCTTGTGCGAATCCCAGCCCGACACGTTGACCGTCACGTACGGAACCCCGTACTCGACAAGCCTCCGCGCGGCGAGGAGCGACTGCCCTATTTCCGTGCGTCCGTATCTGTCGCGAAGCTCAGCCGATTCCAGCGAAAGGTCGAAGACCTTCGCCGCGTCGCCTTCGGAAATGCGCCTCGCCTCGACGCCGGCCTTGTCGAACTCCTCGGCACGCGCCGCGTTGCCGCCGCCCTTGGGCCGCCATCCGTCGAGCTGCGCCAGGAGGTCGAACCGCTCCTGCGATATGGCCGGCGTAATGCCCTCGGGCGGAACTATCCCGTCGACCGCGAAGCGGGCGGAGTTGGGGCGGCCACCCGTCACGAGCGGCGCAGCCTCGTCACCGAGAAAGCCGACTTCGCTGAACCGGCCCTTCGCGCGCGTGAGGATGACGAACGGCGGCAAGTCGCCCGAATAGCCCTTCTTCTTCGCAAGCGAGACGACCGCTCCGATCGCGGGGCAAACCTCGCCGCCGCCGGGGAGCCTTCCCGTCTGCATCAGGTAGGCGGCGCTCTCGTGGCCGAACTGCGTGTGGGTCATGGTGCGGATGACCGAGTATAGGTTCGCGCACTTGGCGAGCTCGGGCCACCATTCGTGGATCTCCATCCCGGGCACGTTCGTGGGAATGGACTTCAGTCCGCCGTTGTAGTCGCGGGACGCATTCGGCTTTGGGTCGAAGGTCTCCAGCTGGCTGGGCCCGCCCCACTGCCATATTTCGACAACGCTCTTGGCTGCTTTCATGGTCAGATCCTGAATAGAAATTCCTTGGTGTTGAAAAGGCACCACACGAGGTCGCGCAGCAGGTCGTAGGGCTTCGCCTTCGAGCCCTTCTTCCCTCCGCCCCTGCGGTTCCACAGGCCCATCACGTGCTTCCGCTCGTCGGCGGTTGGCTCGCGCGAAAGGACGCGCCAGTAGATGTCGTCGATGCGCTTGGGGAGCGGAAGCCTGGAAAGCGGGTTGTCCTTCCAGCCGCCGGGCAGCACAACGCGCCCGAGGAATCCGTGCAGGCGGCCCGAGTTGAACAGGTAGAGCCGCTGCTTCGCGGTCACGTCCGAACTGCGCTCGCCCTGAAGGCCGGTGTCGCGCGCGGGACGGCCGAAGAGCGTGAGGAAGCCGTTCGATATCGATCCGTCCTCGATGCACACGGTGTGCCTCTCCTTCGGCAGGAAGGTGAAAGGCTCGGGTGCGGGCGACTGGTAGTCGCGCTTGGCGTCGCTCAGCGTGCAGATCACGTCGTCAAGCACCTCCGCGTCAAGCCGCCTCGCTGGGAACCCGCCAGTCACCGAGCCGCGCGCGTATTCGCCCGAAAGCACGATCTCGCGCAGCACGTCCTTGAGCCCCATCCTGGCACCCTTCGCGCCTGCGTTCGCATCCGGCCCGAAGATCCACCTGCGGACGAGCGTGCGGAACGCGGCCTCCACCTCCGCACGGCACTCGCCGAACACCTCGTCGCAGAGCTCTGCGCGGCTGTCGGACCCCTCCGCGAAGACGATCTCCTCCTTCCACTCGCGCGTGTTCTTTATGCGCAGGCTCTCCAGGCGCTTCGCCATCGCGGCCCTGCGCTCCGGAGGAAGGCCTGCTGGGGGTATCCCGAGGAATGTCTGCGCCACGGCCTCTGCCCAGCCCTCGGGCGTGCGCTTGTCGGTGGCGCGGAAGAAGTTCACCTCGGCGTCGCGGAAGTCGCTTCCCTGCGAGGTCAGCAGCTCGCGCCCGAATTCGTCCCACGGCTCGTTCTCCTCCACGAACTTGCGGATGCGCGCATGGTACACGTACACCGCGTTCGGCCACAGGTTGATCGGGAACTCGCTCTTGACGCGCAGTATGTCGCAGAATCGCATGGCCCAGTAGTCGGCGAACTCGGGCGAGCCGAGAAGCCTGTCCACAAGCCTGGGCAGCTTGTCGGCCGCGGCAGAAGACACATACGCCTGCGCCTCGTCCTTCGTGGGGATGCGCCCCGCAAGGTCGAGATGCACGCGGCGCACCATCACGGAGTCCGTTGCTGTGCCGTCCTGGTTCTCCCAGGCGGTCGCGATGCTCGCCGGCGCGTCGGCGAAAAGCCCCCTGGGCCAGGCCGCGAAGGCGGCCGAGCCAACGAGGAACGCGCGTCTTGGAATGTTCACTTGCATACCGTTGCATCCGATTCGATTTCGAATAGCCACTCGGGCCGGCACACGTCGGCGACGATCGAACGCGCATGCGTCCGAGGAAACTCCGGATGGCCCGCGAGCCACCTGTCCCACGCACCGCGGTATTCCGCGCGCTTCAGGTAGACCAGCGCGCCGGAAACGTCGCGCCACGACATCCCGCGCGAGGCGTATATCGCCTCGACTGCGCGCATGGTGCAGTCCACCTGCGCCTCAATGTCGCCCACGTGCGCCACCTCGTGGCTGTCCGGCAGTATGGACGCCGTTCCGGAAACGAGGACGCGACGCCACCCCGGTGTGCGCAGCTCAGCGGCGCGGGAGAAGCTCGACCCGTATTCGAGCGCGGGGCACTGCAGCGGGCTGGGAAGCGGCTCGCGCTCCACGGCCCCCGGCTCCCTGCCGCGCGCCGCAAACGCGCCAAGCACTATCTTCGCACCGTCTCCGCACGACCAGCCGATGCCCGTAGAGGCGGGAACGAAGCGGTCAAACACCCCGTTGGCGCGGAAGAACCTGTCGCGCGCGCGGTTGAGGTCGGAGTACCAGCCAAGAATGCCATCGGCGTATATCCAGGTGCGGACCACGTCGGAGAAGCCCATGCTGCATTCGGCCAGGGCTGAGGAGAGGTTGTTGAAAGCGGAAAGCGCCTGCTCGTAGGGGGTGGCTGAGCAATCAGACGGTCCCACGCCCTTGACAAGCGCGTAGTCGCCCCATTCGTCGCTCGACGTCGCACCTAAGTCCGTTGCGCCCGCCGCCGAGCCTGGAAGCGAGAAATCTATTTCCGGAAACCCATGCCTTCCCAGCATAATGCGTCCGCCTTTCCGTTTTTACGCCGAATAGTATACCACAACGCCCCCTTCTCCGCAAACGCAATGCACAAAAGGAGCCTGGGCGAAACGTTCGTGACGGAACACCCTGTCATGGGCAGCGGGGCATCACTCGCCCGAAGACGGACGGCGGCGCATGCTGGGGCCGCGCCCTCCCTGCGGACGGCGGCGCATGCCCTGTCCGCCGAAGCCCTGCCCGTTCCCCTGGCCATGTGGGCGCCTCATGCCGGGACCAACGTCGGCGCGCACTCCGGGGCGGTCGTATCCGCGCACCTTCGGCTTCGGGACGTCCGGCCTCATGTCGCTCTTGATCGTGAAATCCTTGAGCGGTTCGTAGCCCTTCTCCGCCATGAGCGCGTCCCACTTCGCGGGAAGGACAATCTTCACCGTCGCCGAGCCACCACCTGGGACGCACTGCTCCTTGTTGCGCGCAGGATCGCCCGTCACGAGAAAGATGTTCTTGCCGTCCTGCATCGCGGGGACGGTCTTCATCGTCTTGAGACCCGTCCACTCGAGCCACGGAGGAGTCGAGGTCTCCTTCGCGCCCTCCGCCTCCGCGATCACCGCCTCCTGGCGGGCGAGCGGACACGTCGCGGGGTCGAACGCGCTCCCAGGGTTGCCGTAGTAGTTAGCGTAGGCGCGCGAGCCGAGCGGATTGCGCGCCGTCTCCACGAGCGCCGCCTCGAGCTCGTCCTTGGACTTGTACGCCTTCGCGAGATCGCGCGCGACGTCGGGCGTAAGGAGGAACGTGCGGTAGACGCGCGGCATGCCGCTTCCGACCGCCATCTGCTGCT
>CAMORM010000129.1 GCA_946623785.1 uncultured Verrucomicrobiota bacterium | reverse complement strand
CAGCCGAGCACAAGGGCCGCGCCTACTGCCGCGCACACGGCCAGCAGCGCTTCCTAGCCCCCGGCAGATCCGTCGCGTTCCACGTCGAAACTGGGATTCTTTGAACTGTGAATCCGCAACACACGGTTGTTTGGGCTGTAACATTAGGATAAAAGCATGAAAGGATAAAAGCATGAAATCAAAGGATAAAAGCATGAAATCGCTGAAAACATTTAATTTTACATGGGGGTGGGGTATGAGTATCCGCTTCCTCATGCTTGCGGAGGCGATGGTGTTTGCCTCCGTTTGCGGTGCGGCTACGCGCACATGGACGGGCGCTGGCGGCGACAATGAATGGACAAACACGGTGAACTGGACTGAATCCAAAGTGCCAGGCATAGGCGACACCGCAGTGTTCGAGAACACAGGGGTGCTCAGCCTTCGCATCAACAGGCCGTCTGGCTATGATGTGGGCGCCACGCATTTTAAGTTCCTTGGAGCGGATGTGACCATCGGGTCGGACAACGCGGACAACTCATTATTTTTTTTCGGAAGTAGCACATGCACGGTCGAAGTCGTTGCTGGAACGACCGTGACATGTTCAAACTATCTCAGCATGTACAACGGCGACAACATTGCCCTTGCCAAGAAGGGTGGCGGCACTTTCCGGCATGTGTACAGGAACAATTACATCGGCAATCTGAAGAGAGTCTTCGTGGACGAAGGCCGTTTCGAGGAGGTGCCGACTGCGGCCGCGACATACACGATTCCGGCCTCCGCCCCGATCAATGTCGGCGACGGGGCGGATTTCCATGTGGCTGGCTACTCCAGTCTCGTTTCGGGCGGCGCGGCGCTTGTCCTCGACGGAGGAACGCTTACCGCCGGACTGGATGCGGTTCCGTACTGGTGGTTTCTGGGCGACGATACCCATACGACCCCTGACATAGGAATCGGACCCGGCGGCGGGACGGTTCGTGCGTCGGGCTACACAAAGCGCCAGACGTACAACTCCGACAACGGTAGAATCAGGTCGTACTGCAGCTTCTCCGCGGCGGACGGAGCAGAGTCAGACGGCGGTCTGACCATCGACATGCGCGACGAGGGTGTCGGGTTCATGCCGCTCGCGCCGTTCCTGCTTTCGGGGCCGGTGACCGTCCGTGACGGCAGGCTCTTGCTGGCGCGGTACAGCGCTTCCTGGGCCCCAGACCTCGCGACGCATCCTTCGTTCTTCGGGACCGGCGACTTCACGCTCGACTGCGGCGTGATCGACTATACTTCGATGAGCGGTACCGATCTCGGCGAAAGCACGCTCCGCCTCGCCTCCGGAGACGGCTCGGCGATGCGCATCCGTGGATCCTCACTCGTCAATTTCAGATACTCGACGGCGAATACCGTCCAGCACGTCGTGGCCGGCGCGGAAGATGCCGGGGAGAACTCCGTTCTGGCGTGCGAGCGCGGCGGTGCGCTGTTCCTGCGCGATACGGGGCTCGTCTTCGACGGCTCTGGATCGACATTCAAGGTGAACGGCGGCGTCGCGACGAACGACGCCACGACGCTTGTGAAAGCGCCCGTCTTTTCGGACAATGCGTCCGGCGGCAACGGGACGCTCTCGTTCATGTGCTACGACGCGGACAAGGGATTTTGCGAATTCACCGACTACAAGGCCGATCTCTCCGCCGGCGAGAACGCCGTGGTCGGAGGAAAGATATGGCCGACTCTCGCGGCGAACGCCACTGCGCACATAGCGGCGCTATCGCTTGGAGAGTGGGCTTCGCTCACGCTCAACGAAGGCTCGCGCCTCATGATCGGCAACGGGACGGATCCAGCGTGCCTGCTGCTTTCGTACGGGGCCAACGTCAGCGGCGCCGGAACGATAGACTTCGGCTCTTCCGAGGGCGTGATAGCCGTCGGCAACATGCTCGTGGCGCACGCCACCGGCAGCGGGGGGCACACCTTGCCGTGCAGGCTGACCGGCTCTGGCGGCGTTTCTTACGTGGCGCCTCCCCGGTACGGGTTCCGCATGGTGTGCGTTTCAGGCGACAACGACTACACCGGCGAGACGCACATCTCCGCGGCGACCGTCGTAGCCCGCAGCGCGACTGCGTTTTCGTCCGGCGACGTCCACATCGACGGCGGCTACCGCAACGGCGGCAAGATAGTCTTCGACCGTCCTCTGGCGTTTGCCAACGCGTTCCATGCCTCGGGCGCGGGACACCGTCTGAACGAATACGATCGCGATTTCTTCGGGTGCGGAGCATTGTCGTTTCTGACGAACGACGTTGTCCTGGCGGGCGCGGTGGAACTCAAGGCGAAAACTGTCGTCAGCGCGCTGCCCGCCGGTGCGGAAGGCGTCCTTTCAGGTGTCGTCTCCGGCGACAGGCTCGCCGTCATGCACGGAGAAGGGCGCGTGGTCCTTTCCGGCGCGAACACGTACACCGGCGGCACGGAAGTCGTCGAGGCGACGCTCGTCCTCGCCGGCCCGTCTCCGTCGCTGGGAACTGGTCGTCTGGAGCTGGACGACGGAACGATCGTCATGGAAAACACGTCTCCGGTTTTGTTTGCGAATGCCGTTGAAGGCACGGGCACGATCAAGATCAAAGGGGCGGACGTGACATTCGCCGTCCCGCAGATACGCGGCGGAGCGGCCACGACGCTCGTCAGGGGATCGGTCGTGGAGTTTTCGGACGGGATGGCGGAAGTCGTGACTCCGAAAGGCTTTGCGATAATAGTCAGGTAGAGCGGAGCGCGGGTTTGCCATGAAGATTGCAATTGCGGCGATGTCCATTTCCGCCGTTCTGTCCGCGTCGGCGGACAGAACGATCGAATTCGACGATTTCGAGAAAGACGCTTCCCGGCCCTGGGCGGCGGAGATAATCACTGGTGACATCGCGCCGGGCCTGCTTTATCCGACGCGAAAGGCCGTCTGCCGCACGGAGGGGACGCTCCGCATCGGAGAATCGACCAGGTGTCCGGCGCCTTCCGCGTCAGGCTTTCTCGCAAGCGGGATACGCGTATATTCGCTGGGGGCGCAGGCGCGCATCGTCACGGAATTCTCCGCCGGCGGACGGACTTTTTCGACCGTGCTCCACCAGCGCCGCGGACGCAGGGATTTCGTCGCGTCGTTCGAGGAGGACGGACGCGAAACCGCCGCGATCGCCGTCGCGCCCGGCGCGCTGCCCGCGGACTTCGAATTCACCGCCGCGCCCGACGGCACGGTGGAACTTCTGGTGACGAGCCTTTCCGATTCGCAGAAGCGCAGGCTGGACTCGAAAACGGAATTCTTCCGCCGCGCCGCGGCAGACGGCGTCTCCAAGTCCCTCCGGCTGGTCGCGGACGGAATGCCGGCCGAGGCGACGATCGACAACATTTCCACCCGCATCGTCGATGCGGGCCGCGCCGCGAAGATAGAGCCGCCGTGGAAGGCGGAGCCGGACAGGACGTTCGATCCCGTGGCGGCGGGGTGGCCGCTGGTGTTCTCCGACGAGTTCGACGGTTCGTCCATAGACACGAACAAATGGGAATCGCAGGGCGGCGCCGACCGCAGGGAATGCGCCTCGCTCAGCGGCGACGGCCGGCTTTTCATAAAGGCCGACTACGCCAAGGGCTCCACCAACACGCTCCGCACGGCCAGCCTCTGGAGCGTGCCCAAGTTCCGCTACGGCTATTTCGAGGCGCGCGTCAAGTTCACGCGCGAAAGCGGATGGTGGGCGGCGTTCTGGCTGTGCTCGCACGGAATCGGCAACCCTTTCACCGACGGGTTCGAGATCGACATCTTCGAAGACTACTACACGCGCATCAAGAACCCCGGCGGCGAACATCCGAAGAAACTCGACCACAATCTCCACGTCATGGGGGCGGGAACCCTCAAGAGCCGCAACTACAATTCGACGCTGCCTGGATCTCTCGACGATTTCTACACCATCGGATGCAAATGGACGCCGTACGAAGTCACGATCTATCTGAACGGCAAGGCGATAGAGTCGAAAGCGGACCACAGCCCGTACGGCACCGTCACGTTCGACGCGTTCCGCCACGGAACGTGCAACGTCCCGCTCCATGTCATCGTTTCCGGACAGATCATGACTCCTGGCTGGCCGTGCCACGATCCGGCGGGATTCAAGATTCCGGAAATATACGAAGTCGATTACGTGAGGGTCTACGGGCTGCCGGACGAAACGCGGGATGCGGGTCCGCGCGTGTCGGCCAGGACGTCGTTCGCCGGCAGGTTCTCGGCCCGGGCCGGCGATACGCTGTCGATCCGTGCGGACGTGGCGCCGTCGGCTAAGACCGGCGCGCCCGTGCGCGCCGTGCATCTCTTCGACGACGGCTATCATCTCGCGACGCTGACGGAACCGCCGTACGAATTCAAGGTCCCGTTCACGGACGAATGGTATTCCACGACAGCGTGGGCGAAGCCGGGGCGGAGCGGCGTCGTGCCGTCGTTCCCGGGAAGTCTCCACGCGTTTTCCGTGTTCGCGGAGGATGATCGCGGCGCCGTGTCGAGCACGCGTGCGAATCTGCTTCTCGTGCGGCCGGACAGGGAGTCGCGCCCGTACGGCGGAACGCCGCAGAAGATTCCCGGCAGAATCGTCGTCGGCCGGTACGACGAGGGCGGGCAGGGCGTCGCCTATTGCGACACGACGCAGAGGAACAGTTCCGGCGGATGGCGGTCCAGCGAGGGGGTCGATGGCGGCGAGCACAATATCGGCCATGTCGCGACTGGCGAATGGCTCCGCTACACGGTCGATGTCGCGGAAGCCGGCGAATACAAGCTTGTTTTCACGTACGGGACTCCTGACAGCGGCGCGCACCGGGCCGTCGTCGCCTGCGACGACGAAATCGTGGCGCAGTTCAAGCTGCGCCGGCACGAATATCCGGACTGGCGTTCGACGACCAGGGCGGAAACGGCCGTGCGCCTTCCCGCAGGGCGGCACGTTCTGACCCTGCTGCTGTTCGGCCAGTTCAATTTCACGGACATGGAGGTGTTGGAATGCAGACAAGAGCAGGAAAAATAATCGCTTCGGCGCTCGCGGCTTCGATCGCTCTGGCGGCGCAGGCCGGGGATGTCGTTCTCGAAAACGGCCGGATGAGGCTGGTCATCGGCGGAGACGCGCGCGCGAAATCGCTCGTGGTCAAGGCGACGGGAGAGGAGATGCTCGACCCGTCGGAGGACGTGCCCGCGTTTTCAGCCGTCCAGAACCGCCCGTTCAACAACGAGATAAAGCTTCTCTATCCGAACACGCGCACCGAGTTCAAGGCGGACAGGGTGCGCCGGGAAGGCGGTTTTCTCTACGTCGGCTTCGAACTCGTCTCCTACGAGGCGAAGATCGCGGTGGACGAAAGGCCGGACTTCATCTCGTTCGAGCTCGTCGATTTTCCCCTCGGCGAGGCTGGGGCGAACGGATTGAATATGACGTATCCGCCGGTAGAATCCGTGAAGCTTCTGAACCTTCCGGTGAAGAACCGCGAAAACTTCGGCGAGTGGCTCAACGTCGCCTGGGATGCGAAATCGGCGGTGTCGCTGTTCGCGGCGGAGCCGTTCACCTGGATAGAGAGCGGGCCGCGGAAGGGCTTCCGCACTATGACCGCCGAAGCGAGGCGCGGACTCAGGCTGCGGGGCGCGAAAGCGGCGCTTCTGGCGGCCGCCACGCCGGACTTCATGGACGCCATGGACGCGGCGGAGCGCGCTCTCGGCCTTCCGCTCGGCGTGGAAGGCCGCCGCGACAAAAGTGCGAGCGCGTCAATATACTGGACCGGAGACATACACCCCGGCAACGTCGAAGAGCACATAGCGCTCGCGAAGAAGGGAGGCTTCCGAAACATGCTCATATACCACACGGCGGTGTGCGAGCATCCAGGCGACTACATTACGACAGGCGACTACAAGCCGAACGCCAAGTATCCCGAAGGGTACGAATCCATACGCAAAATGCTCGCGAAGATCAAGGCGGCGGGGATATCTCCAGGCCTGCACGTGCTCCAGACGTTCATAGGGTTCGACACGCATTACGTTTCGCCTGTCGCCGACCCGCGCCTCAACATCAAGGAGCGCTTCACGCTCGCGAAACCGCTTTCAGCGACGGACGCCGGCGATCTCTTCGTGTACGAGGATCCGTCGGATTCGCCGACGAACGTCGAAAGCCGCGTGCTTTTCTTCGGAGGGGAGCTGATCGGCTACGAAGGCTTCACGACGGAGCGTCCGTACAAGTTCACCGGCGTGGTCCGCGGCGAGAAGAAGACGACGCCGGTTGCGCATCCTGCCGGGCAGATCGGCGGCGTCCTCGACGTCTGCGAGTACGGTGCGCGGAGCTGCTACATCGACCAGAACACTGACTTGCAGGACGAAATAGCGGACAAGATCGCGAAAATCTGGGAGTGCGGATTCGAATTCATGTACAACGACGGTTCCGAGGGAGTGAACGTTCCGCAGGGGATACACGTCGCGAACGCGCAGTATCGCGTATGGAAAAAACTTTTCCCCAAGCCGCGTTTCATGGAAGGAGCGGCCAAGTCGCATTTCGGCTGGCACCACCAGTCGGGGGCGAACGCGTTCGACAGGTTCCCGCCGGAGATATTCAAGGATATGATCGTCAGGTGGCCGCTTCACGAGGCTCCGATCATGGCCCGCGATTTCACACGCGTCGATTTCGGATGGTGGTCGGTGACGCCTCCGTCGGAAAAGACGGTCGGAACGCAGCCCGACATGTGGGAGTACGGAACGTCGAAGGCGGCGGCCTGGAACTGTCCGGCGACGATCCAGATGTATCTCGGACGCATGAAGAGCCATCCACGGCGCGACGATTTGCTGGAAATCATGCGCCGCTGGGAGGATGTTCGCGCAAGAAGCTGGCTGACCGACGGGCAGCGCAAGGCGCTCAAAGAGCCGAAGAGGGAGTTCCATCTCTACATGAACGAGTCTGGGGAATATGAACTCTGCGAAATCGAGATGTTGCCAGCGTCGCCGAAGGCGCCGCACTTGCGAGGTTTCGTGTTCGAGCGCGGCGGTCACCGCATGGTCGCGTACTGGCACACTTGCGGCAGTGGTCGTGCAAGTGTCGCAATTGGCGAGAATGGTTCAGAGCACATCCTCGACTTGGAAGGGTTGCGCTATCTCGAAACGGATTTGACGCGCGATGTCTTGTTCGGAGCGTTCGCTTCCGCAAGGGAATTGTAGCATGAGATGTTCAAAGAAGCGAAAAGATAATATCTAGATTACAAAACAAATTTGTGAGACTGGCTGGATTTACCGAGCGACAGCGAATTATGGTATAATACCCGCTTAAACCTGCGGGTAGTAAGATGAAAGACAGATTTTTCGACAAGATCGACTGGGCGGCCTTCTGGACGGCGACGCTCGTCACGTTTGCGGTATATTTCTTTACCCTTGGCCCCTCGGTGGGACTTGAGGACTCGGGCGAGCTTGCGACGGCCGGCGCCCATCTCGGCGTTCCGCATCCTCCGGGGTATCCGTTCTGGACGTTCTGCAGCTGGCTATTCTGCAAGGCGTTTTCCTGGGTCACCTACATGGGCCACCCGACGCCCGCGTGGTGCATCTCGCTTTTCTCCGCGACGGCCGGCGCGTTTGCCGCGGGCTTTACGGCGATGCTGATATGCCGAAGCGGGCGGGATTTTCTCGGTGGTGGGACGGACGGGGGTCATGGCACCCCCGAACCCCTGCCCAGGGAGGGAGTCAATGAGTGGCTCTGTTTTGGCG
>CAMORM010000128.1 GCA_946623785.1 uncultured Verrucomicrobiota bacterium | reverse complement strand
GGTCGTCCGCCGTGCCGAACAGCCCGCCGCCGCCCTCGGGCTCGCGCGTGGGATCTGTGTACGGATAGCTGAACTGGCCGATCTTGATTTCCCTGGGCTTCAGGTTGTCCGAGAGCCTGTAGGACTTGGCGAGGCGCGTCATCTGCTCCTCCGACGGCACGAACGTTGCGTCCTTCATGCCGAGCGGATCGAGGATGCGCTCCTTCATCACGGCCGCGAAGGAACGCCCCGTCACCTTCTCCACAACGGCCATCGCCACGTCGATACCCCAGTTGGAGTAGGCGTAGCGCTCGCCCGGATCGGCCGCCAGCGGCGTGGTCGCCGCGAGATGCGCCAGCTCGTCGATCGGCCGCTTGTCGATGGGCATTCGGGGAAAGAACGGCAGTCCGCTCATGTGCGAGAGCGTCATCCGCACCGTCATCGAGCGGACAGGCGCGCGCGGACCGTCCTTCGCCGCCACCTTCACGTCCGCGAATTCCGGCAGGTACTTCGACACGGGATCGTCCAGGTTCACCGTCCCCTCGTCCACCAGCGTCATCAATGTGGCGGCAGCGATCGCCTTCGTGTTGGAGGCCAACCAGAAGAGCGAGTCGGGCCGCATCGGCGTTTTCGCCTCAAGGTCTGCGTAGCCGCGGCAGTCGACGGCCGCCTTCCCCTTCGCGTCCACCACGACCGACACCGCGCCCGGCAGCTCTCCGCCGTCGACGTACGGCCCGATGGCGTCGCCCACCGGGGAAGCATACGCCAGTCCACAGCACAGAACCACGCCAATCTTGGCAAGGCCGCGCAAGCTTATCATTCGTGCTTTTCCTGTTGTCATGGAATTCTTCCTTTTTCTGGTTGTTTTTAAAGTTCTGCAACTGCCTCAAAATAGAACGCGGAAGTTGTAGCGGTCGTTGGGGGCGGCGTCGCCGTGAAGCGTGAAATCCGTCCAGTCGTATGATTGGAGCGAGTGGTCTTCCCACTTGAAATCGAACCCGTCCGAACGCAGCCGCCCCCTGAACGCCGATGCGGGGACGGCAATCTCCATCTCTTTCCCAGACCATGCAGCAGACACTTCCGCCAACGGCGCCGACCATGAGAACATGCCAGTCCGCTTGCCCGGCTCGTGCATCCGCAAGACGGTTCGTCCAACATGACGTCCGCCTCGCTCAGCCATCGCGCGTTCCACCATGAAATCGTACCCCAGCCAGCCTGTGGCGGCGGAACGGTCTGCGTCAATGAAAAGCTTCATCCAGTCCTGGCCGTCAGGTGCCGTCATCGGCTCTCGTGTCCGCACATAGAAGCAGATGTCGTTCCCATTGTGCGAGACCTTCGCGGCCACGATGTCGTTGCGACCGGACATGTCCACGTAACGTCCGGCCTTCATCCCGTGCGCGGTGAAATCCCTCCGCACTTCGTCGCCGACGGTGTCGCGGAACTCAGGCTGCACGTCCCGCCAGTCGTCGAAGTTGCCGTCGATGCGGATCGGATGAGAGACCGTCGGCGGTATTTCATGCACGCCCTTGTACCGGCGGACATTAGCTACGAGCTGCCAGTAGTATGCGTCGCCCCAGAACCCTTTCACAGGTTCGCAGTCGCGCGAGAATTCGGGATTGAACTGGTCGCAGAACACGCCCGCTTCATTCCGGTAGTTGTTCCATTCCGGCAGGCGCATCGCGCGCCATTCGTTCCATCCCGTCACGAAAACGAGCGGCGGCGCAGCCTTCAATGCCAAGTCCCACTGCTCTTGAAAATTCGGTCCCAACGCCAACTGCGCAAGACGCGGATCGTTTGCGCCGCCATGCCAGCGCCGCCCCATCGCACCAGGCGCGCTCATCGCACACTTTCCAGCCGGACTGGCATTCTGCGCCACAGAGACGGCCATCATCTCGTCCTCCCCGTCCGGACCCCTGTAGACATGTTGCGGATAGACCTCCAGCCATGGCCATCCGCCAGCCTTCGAGTCTTCTCCACGGTAACCGGCAAGCGGACGTCTAAACGCGAAGAATTCGCGTATCCGCCTGGAATCTTCGTCCTCCGCGCCCCAGGCGCAGAACATTCTTGTTCCCTCGCAAGGGACGCAATCCCGGTACGCCTTCCCGTCGAGGTCTTTCTTTGCGGCTCTCAAGGTCCACCAGCCAACGGATGAAGCGGGCTCGGCAAGCTCGATGAAGTAACGCCCCGCCGGACACGAGTTCGCCAGCTTCATGACAAGCGACGCATTGTCGGCGATGTTGGTGAAACGTTGCTCCGCCACAACCGCGCCTTTCGGACCGTCCTTGCGCAAACGCATTGTCGCCGCGGAATCCGGATGCGAACCGAACGTGGGAGTGCTGATGCGTATGTTCCCGAACGGCGCCTTGGCGGCGAACGATTGCCCGAGCGCATGTCCGGGCGCGAGCCGCTCGGCGACGAGCTTGCCTTTCCCGCCCGGGCCGAAGCCGCTCGCCACCGGCTCCGAGGCGGCGTATGCAGGATGGGCGATGACAAGCGGTTTTCCTTTCCATCGGAACCAGAGTTCGGGATGGATGCCGGGCTCGTAGAGCGTTCTCCACAGATGCCTCAGCTCGCCGCCGCGCAAGCCATACGGCGGGTACGCAGGGAACGGACACAGAAATGCGATCTGAGGCGTGTGCCCGCCGGACGCGCGCACGTCGGCGAACACGCGGACGATCTCCTGCCACGAGGCGTCGAACGTCGGCCCGTTGCTCACGTCGAACACGATGACGTCAACACCAGCGTCACCCAGCATCTGCGCATGCTTGCGCAGAACGAACGGATCGTTCGAGCAGTAGTAGCCGAAAAGCGGTTCGCCCCACCAGTGGTTGCAGTACATCGGACCCCATAGAGGCGAGTCCGGTTTCTTCAGGGCGTCTGGATCCGCCGACAGGATCTTCGATACGTCGAACGGTCCCGGCACGTTTTCGTCGGTGGGACGGTTGATGAAGTAGAACACCGCGACCGTACGGTTTGTCCTGGGCAGACCGGCCTCCGCCGCCGTGGGGAGCGAACGGCCAAGCCCGTCCGTCGCCACCCACGTGTCGGATGCGATGTCGCATGGCGCGGACAAAGCCGCCAGCACAATCGCCGCCGCGAAAATCATGCCGATTCTCACATGGCGCTCCTCAGGTGCCAGGCCTGTTCTATTACTGCACGTACTGATTGCTTCATGCCGCTAGCCTTCCAGGAAAGGCGCGTCTTTGATGGATTGGGCTTTATGTTTGGCATGGGAATGTACTGAAAACCATCCAGCGAGAATACGTCAAGCCCCACGCGGTCAATGAATATGTGCAGACCAAGTCGTCCTTCCGCGTCCAGATTCCATGCAGTCGATTGGCCATTAACAGACAGTGTATGTTGGATGGCTCTATATTCAATCTTGATACCGCGCAGGTCTAACGCTATTACGGCGTCGGCAACTGGCACGCACGAGAACTTGATCTCCACAAGCTCTCCATTGAAATCTTTCAGCGACATCGGAGGCCCTTTACGCAGGGACTCGAGTTCTTTCACAGGGAAACGCGACAATCGCAGGCCTGTGTCCGTTCTAACCAGTTTCAGTTCCATAGGCAGGGTCATCGCCTGATTGAACATCGTTGCCGTGTTTCCGCCAGCAAGTGGGTCGTATTTACTCCATGCAATCTGTATGCGCCGTCCATCAGGCACATCCGAGAATGTCTGCCACGCATAGACGGGGGTGCTGACATTGCCCACCGGACGCATCTGCTCCAGCCTCTCGGCCTCCGGCACGAACATCTGCCCGTCGAACGTGCCGATTGCGTATTGCCGATTCGCCGCCGTCAGTACCCAGCGAGTTGCCATCTCGCCCTCGATGGGCATCTCGAACATGTCGGGGCACTCGTATAGATAACACCCGCTGTCAAAGAAGTCTCCCGGCACACAACTTGCCCACGTCCAGTTCTTCAGGTCGGGAGACGTGAAGAACGATATGCCGTGGCGTAGCTTTGCCACCTCGCCATAGACGAGCATGACCCAATGTTTGCCGGGAGCATACCAGAAAACCTTTGGATCGCGATTGGCGTCCGGCCGGTTCTCTATGACGGCCTTTGGCCACTTGGTATAGGTTCGTCCGTCATGCGACCAGGCAATACGCTGGGTGAACAAATCGAACGTATCCCCTGCGCACGTGTAGATCAGCACATGCGCGTTCTTGCCAAAGCCAGCCGTGTCCGCGAAATCCGTTACGGCGCTGCCGGAGAACATCCTCCCGGAATCGTCTGGCGCAAGCGCATCCCCTAAATCCTGCCAATGGACCAGATCTTGCGAAACGGCATGGCCCCAATGCTTTGGGCCTCTTCCGAGCGTAAACGGACTATGCTGGTAGAACATGTGCCACTCGCCTTTGAAATAGGAGAGCCCGTTCGGATCGTTTAACCGGCCAGTCGGCGGCGTGAAGTGTATCTGCGGACGCCACGATTCGGCATATTGCTCTTTAGCGCCAGGAAAACGTCTATCGGCAAACACCAAGTCGCGTGCGGAGATGGACGGCAGTTCCGTCCCCGAGAAGCGAAACCTTAGCGTTCGGCCCTTGACTTCGCCGAGGTCAAGAGAACCGACCCACGTAGGATCGCGGCGGGCCCATTCGACGGCATCGTACGTCAAGCGCCTTCCGTTCTCGAATATCTCCAGCAGTATCTTTGGGGCACCACTTTCCACAGGAACCGCCAGATATCGTCCGCCCGGTTGCACGTTGAACTGGAATTCTGCGGCATGGATGCCGTATGCGATTCCGATCAGGACGATGGCAATCCTTGTACGTTGCACGATGCGCATGGATCTCTACCTTTCTCTGCCTCGTCAGCTGAATTGCAAGCTCCTTTCAACGGCGAGTGAGGTGCTTGACGACGGTCTCGGTCCGGGTGCGGACGTGCAGCTTGTCGTAGATGCGGCGGATGTAGGTGCGCACCGTCTCGATGCCGATGGACAGCTTTTCCGCTATTTCCTTGTAGAGGTAGCCGTCGGCCAGCAGCTGCAGGATCTCGTTCTCGCGCGGCGAAAGGTTCTCCGTCTCGTTCGGAGCCGTCCCCATCTGGTGGAACGACTGCACCACCTTTCGCGCCACGGAGCCGCTCATGGGCGAGCCGCCGTTGTAAAGATCGCGGATGGCCGCCAGCAGCTCGGTCGGCGTGGCGCGCTTGAGCAGGTAGCCGTTCGCGCCAGCCGCCAGCGCCTGGAAGATGCGTGCCGGGTCGTCGTAGACCGTCAGCACCAGGAACTGCACCTGCGGCAACGCCGCCTTCGCCTCGCGGATGACGTCAATACCGGATTTGCCGGGGAGGTTGATGTCCACCAGCACGACGTCCGGCGCGAGCGCGGCAAGTTCCGCGAGCGCGGACTCGCCGTCTCCGAACATGCGCGTCATCTCGATGTCGTCCTTCTCCGCGAAGAGCCGTTCGAGCGACTTGCGGATGCCGGCGTTGTCCTCGACGAGCGCGACCTTGATGATGGATTTCTTTTCTTTCATGGCTTGCCATTCAATTTGAACGAAAGCACCACTTCGCATCCGCCGCCTTCGCGCGGCCCAACGGCGAACGTTCCGCCGATGTCCGCCATGCGCTCCCGCATGTTCGCGAGGCCGTTGCCGCCCTCGCGCGGTCCCGCGAAGCCCTTGCCGTCATCGCCCGCCGTCACGCGCACCTCGTTGCCGTGGATGGACAGCGACACGAATGCCGTCGTGGCGGCGGCATGCTTGACGATGTTGTTGAGCGCCTCCTTGACGCACATGAAGACGGCATGCCGCGTCCTGCTGGTAACGGAGGCCGCAGGGAGTTCCGACGGGATCGACGCCCGCAGTCGAACGTGCATCGTGTTGAGATACCGCTCGGCGTAGGTGTAGAGGTAGTCGGCGAACGCCGACAGCGTGTCGTTGCGCGGCTCGACGGCCCACACCACCTCGTCGAGCGCGCGTATGACGTCGCGGACCTCGTCGGCCACCTCGCCTATGCTTGGATCTTTCTCGGTGGCCATTTCCGTGATGTAAGAGACGCGCGTCAGCCGTGCGCCGACATCGTCATGGATGTCATGGGCGATCCGCGCGCGTTCCGCCGCCAGCACGTCGCGTTGCCGCGCGGCCAAGAGCTTGGCCCGGACTCGGCGGAGGTAGACGGCCCGTACGACGAGAAATATCGCGAGCAGCAGGAAAACGCTCGCTCCGACAATGAACGCCGTTGTCTCGTAGAAGTGAGGCGCAATGCTGAACTCGAATATGGCTGGCGGACTTAAATCGCCAAACGGCAGCCGCGCAACAACCTCCAGCCTGTAGTCGCCTGGAGGCAGATTGTAGAAGTTTGCCGTGCGCGAACGCCGTACGAAATTCCACTTCTCACGACGCGGCAAGAGACGGTGCGAGAATACGACGCGATCGGCCATGCCGGGCGAGTCCGCAGTATATGAAATGGAGACGGTCTCCGTATCGGGTGGGAAAGGCTTTGTCGGCTTTGGCGTCTCCCAGACGATACGAGGCGGAGGTTGCGAAAGGAGCTCGGCGTATGCCGTGCGCGAGACCTGCAGCGACGTGTTGGGAGAAAACCAGTATCCGTCCTCGCGCCCAAGCGTCTCCACGCGGATGCTGGAACCAATCCGTTCCGCCTTCCGCTTGAATTCCTTCAGCGTAAAGGAAAGCAGCGAGCGGTCGGTCGCCAACCAGAGGCGCCCCTTGGGCTCTTCGTAGAACGACATCGATTCGACGCCGGCAAGTTTCCTCAGGACGACGGTCGTAGGATTGCCGTCCTGCAGACAGGTGATGGCCTCGCCGCGCGCACCTACCCAGAGCGAGCCCTCGCTGTCGCAGAAGAGCGCGCGCACGAAATCGTTCCCTTTCCCGTCGTGACAAGGATGGCGGCTGATCTTATCGCCAGCGACGCGCCAGAGACCCGCGCCGTCGGAACCGACCCAGACGCTTCCGTCCGGCGTTTCGGCGAACGACGTGACCTGCCGCGCATCGAAACCGTCTTGCGTGCCGAAATGCCGTTCGGTTCCGTCGCGTAAAACGACGCGGATGCCGTCTGCGCTCGTGCCGGACCAGACACGCCCTGTGGAATCCGTGAACCGTACCACGCCGTTCGTCGCAGGGACCTCATGTCGAAGGGAGACGAGACGCGGACGTAGCCGCAGCAGGCCGTCGCCGTCTGTCCCCACCCACACGACGCCGTTCGACTCGGCGAGCGCGCACAGCACCTTTCGTCCAGGCAGGCGCGGAAGCGCAACCGCGTTCGTCTCGGCCGGTGGCACTTCGGGCAGATTGGGTGGCAAGTAGGTGGTGAACTTCACGCCGTCGAACCGCGCCACGCCCAGCGGCGTCGTCACCCAAAGGTAGCCGTCTGATGAGCGCGACAGCGCCGTCACGACGTTTTCGTGCAGACCGTCGAGCGTCGTCCAGCGTCGCGTCATCGGCGAGGAATCCTTCGCCTTCTCGGCGATTCCCACCGCAGACAACCCGATCGCAAGGCCAAGGCATGTCAATTGGCAGCATTTCACGGAAAGAATTCTACCATAACTCGCCTTGCCGCGCATGTCACCCGAAAAGGGGACAGCCTTTCCAATGTCTCAGCTCGTCTATCGTTTCGCGTTCGCGCGCGCCAACGCCCACCTCGCCTCAATTTTCCCGTCCATCTCGAAGACGAGCTCGCCGCCGCGCGCGAGGTCGTTGTGGTGGATGCGGCGGTTGGCGAGCGGCTTGCCGTTGAAGGTGACGGCCTTCACGCGCCAATTCCCCAGCGACTGGTTGCGCACGACGATGGAGAGCGTGGCGGGCTTGTAGGGCGCGCCGAGGCGGATCGTCGCGCGGTCGACGAGCGGC
>CAMORM010000127.1 GCA_946623785.1 uncultured Verrucomicrobiota bacterium | reverse complement strand
GGCGTGAAGCGCCACTACGCGGTTGGGCTCGGAGTGTACGACGTCTTCATAAACACGAACGGCAACAGCGTGTTCCTGGACGACGCGATCGAGGTGCCGGACACACCTGGCGTCGTTATTGAGAACGCGTGTATTGTCGAGATTGCGAACGGCGACGGGCCTCTCGTGGGAATCAATGCGATAGTGAACGGCAAGGGCCATGCCATCAAGACGGGCAAGGGCTCCGGCGGAGGCTATGCCATCCAGCGCGTCTACCGCTATTCGAACGGCCATGCCGATGCCGCGCCGGACTACTACAAGGCAAAAAAGTAGACCGGACATTCGCGATTCGCGGGACGCGCCCTCCGCTAATTCGCGATAGACACCACCGCACGCATTGTGGTAAGATTTACGCACAATGCAGGGCGGAGACTACAGAATGGATGCGGCGGCGGAAGAGCCGCGCAGGCGCGAGTTCAAGGCGTACTCGGTAACCGAGATCACGAACGCCATCCGCGAGCTGCTGACAACGAGCAAAATACGCGTCGTCACCGTCGAGGGCGAGATATCTGGATGGAAGGTTTCGGCGAACGGGCATGCGTACTTCTCGCTGAAGGACGAAAACGCGGTGATCGGCTGCGCGATGTTCGCGGGCCCGCTTGCGGCGTGTGCGTTCAGGGACCAGTTCAAGGACGGCGCAAAGGTCCAGATGTGGGGCCGGATCGACGTCTACCCGAAGCGAGGCGGATACCAGCTCGTCGTGCAGCGCGCGCGCCTCGCGGGCGAGGGCGAGCTGATGGCGAAGTTCAACGAGCTAAAGGCGAAGCTCGGCGCCGAAGGGCTGTTCGACGAGTCGCGCAAGCGCCCGATCCCGTTCCTCCCGCACCGCATCGGGATCGTGACATCGCCAACAGGGGCGGTGATACACGACATGCTCACCGTGATTTCGCGCCGCTTCCCGAATGTCGACGTGCTTCTCTATCCGGCGAAAGTCCAGGGCGACGGCGCGGCTGATGAAGTCGTCGCGGGGCTTGAATACTTCAACGACCCGGCGAAGAACGGCGGATTCGAGGCGGACGTGCTTATCGTGGGGCGTGGCGGCGGCTCGATCGAGGACTTGTGGTGCTTCAACGAGGAGCCGCTCGTCCGCGCGGTGGCGGCTTCGCGCATTCCCGTGATTTCGGCGGTGGGCCATGAAACGGATTTCACCCTCTGCGACTTCGCCGCGGACCTGAGGGCCGGTACTCCTTCCATCGCGGCGGAGCGCGTAGTGCCGGTCAAGGCCGAACTGGCGGACAAGGTTTCGTCGCTGTCGGACCGCCTGTCGATGTCGATTGCACACCGCATGGAGAACGCCGTCCAGCATTCAGACAATCTTGCGATGAGGCTTGCGTCGTCGCTCAAGTCGGCTGCGGACGGCGTGTCCACGCGCCTCCTGGACGTGCGCGCGCGCCTCGTGCCCGCGCTTATGCGCGCGCATGCGAACGCGTCGTCGACAATGGCCGCGCTTGCGGCTCGTCTTTCGCCTGCGGCGCGGCTTGGGCTCAATCCCCCGGAGATGCGCCTGGCAAGGGCGTGCGACAAGCTCAGGCTGCTCAACCCCTATTCAGTCCTTGAACGCGGCTATTCACTGACTACGGATGCAGCGGGCAACGTGGTCAAGTCCGTTGTCCAGGTTAAAGTCGGCGACGTTCTGCACACGCGCCTGGCCGACGGTACGTTCGAATCCCGGGTGCTCGATTCCGGGAAAGGCTGATGCCCCGCTTGTCAAGATACCGCAAAAGTCATGAAAACGAATAACATCAGAACGGCTGTTTCTGCATTTGCCGCAGCTGCGGCGATGCTTGTTTCGATGCAATCGCAGGCGGATGGAAAGAGCCCGCTCGACGACGTGCCGTGGATCGGCGACGGACGTCCCGAGCGCAGCGGCGCGGACTGGTACGACGAAGACCCCGCTCCCGAATTCATGGCCGAGTTCGTCCTGCCGGAAGGCGTCACCGAGACGAAGATTCACTTCGCCTGCGCGGGCGAAGGCATGGTCGCGATAAAAGGCGGAGGATGCGCGATCGCGACTCCGATCGGGCGCGAAACACTCTGGAGCGTTTACGGCAAGACCGTGTATTCAAAGACCAGCATACCGCTCAAGGCGTGCAACGAGTTGAATCACGAGACGATGCCGGCTGGGTATTCCTTGCTGACATATCCTGCAACGAACACCGTTCATTTCTACCTTGGCAACGGATTCTACAACCTGCCGCCGCTCCGTTTCTGGGGGGCTCTCTGCTTCAGGGAGAAGCTTGCGCACGGCAGACCTTGCTTCAAGCTCGCCATCGACGGACTGGACAAGCCGCTTGAATGGAAGTGGCGCGAGACGAGTATCCTGCGCAACTCCGTCTATCTTGGCGTAGAGGAAGACAAGACTCGTCCGGAGGACAAGAATTGGAAGCCTGCAGCCGTCGTTGCAGGGCCGAATGGGAAGATCGTCGAATGGGCGCAGAAGGGCATCTCGACTCGCACGGTTGCATTGGATTTTGGCAAGTCGCGCTGGCTGCGCGAAGGCGAGGTTCAGGTCGTGGATTTCGGGATGAATGCCTCGGGCATTCCGGACTTTACCTTCATTGGCGAAGACCGTGGGGCGCGAATAGAGATCATCTACGGCGAGCGGCTGAACGCCGACGGAACCGTGAATCCACTGACGCAGACTGCCGGGCAGATCAAGCGCCAGGGGATGGGCGGACCCGGTGCGCCGGATGTCGCATGTCAGCGTGATGTGTGCGTCTGCGCGACAGACTGCAGATGCAATAAAGGCCTTGGCAAAGTCCACGATCATTTTTCCATTCCGCCGTTCTACACGTGGCATATCTTCCGATACGCCGAGATACGCGGAGCGAAGAACCTTCTCGGCGGTAACTGCGCCTCTCGGTCCGTAATCTCGATGCTGCCTGAGCCGAAGCCGTTCAAGGCGGACGACCTGAAGCTCGAAGCGCTGCACGAGGTGTGCGTGAGGACTTTCCGCTCGAACCTGATCGGCGGAGTGCAGTCGGACTGCCCGGGGCGCGAGCGGCTTGGCTACGGCGGCGACATCGTCGCCACCTATGAGGCGTACATGATGAACTGGGACATGCGCGAGATATACTTGAAGATTCTGCGCGACTTTGCGGACGAGGCGGAGGACGACGGCTGGATTACCGAGACCGCGCCATACGTCGGCATTGCGGACAGGGGATTCGGCGGACGCTCGGGCCCGATTTCGTGGTCGCTCGCAGTGCCGGAGCTTATGGACGGCATCCTTCGCCACTACAACGACAAGCGCGCGTTGGACTTCTATCCCGTCTGCGCGCGGTACGTGCGGCTCGTGGCCGAGAAGTGCCCGGACGGGCTCGTCCCCAACTGCATCGGCGACCACGAGGCGCTTGAGCGCGCGCCGGACGGATGCACGGCGACAGCGCACGGGCACCGTTTCGTGGAGCTGACCGCGAAGTTCGCGAAGATGCTCGGGCGTACCGACGACGAGAAGGAGTTCACGGCCCTTGCCGAGAAGATACGCGCCGCCTTCGTGGCGGCATACGTGAAGGACGGCATTGTAGCGAACGGAACGCAGTCCGCGCAGGCGATAGGGCTATACCTCGGGCTTGTGCCGGCCGACCAGGTTGCGGCTGCGGAGAAGCGGCTGGTTGAGGCGGTGGAGGAGAAGGGCTGCGGGCCGACGACCGGAATCTTCTCGACGCGCTATATGCTCATGTATCTTTCGGAGCACGGACGAGTCGACCTTGCTCGCAAGATAGTGCTGCACAAAGGCTTCCCCGGCTGGCTCCACATGATCGAGCGCGGCGCGACGACGCTATGGGAGACATGGAAGGAGTCCGACAACGTGTACTCCAACTGTCACCCGATGTTCGGGTCGGTGGACGAGTGGATACTCAAGTTCTCCGGCGGCAATTGATTCGTGGCCCGCTTGCGGCGCAGGTCTTCCACGGTGTCGCGGCGGCGGGCCTTCAGGAATATCCTCAGCGGCGCGCCTTCCAGCCCGAAGCGCGCGCGTATGGCCTTTTCCATGTAGGTGAGGTATGCCGGCGAAACGAGCTTCGGGTCGTTGACGAAGAGCCTGATCGTGAGCGGCGCCTCGCCGACCTGGAGCGCGTAGTAGATCTTTAGGCGCTTGCCGTTCTTCATCGGGCAGAGCGTCTTTTTCTGCGCCTCCGCGATAGTGCGGTTGAGGAGGCCTGTAGGCATCTTGGCGCGCGTGGAGGCGGCTGCGCGGTCTATTGCGTCGATCGTGCGGCGGATGTTGTACCCCGTCTTGTTCGAGCAGAACACGACAGGCGCGAAGTTGAGGAAGGGCATCATCTGCCTGATGGCGGGCTCCGCCTTCTTCTCGGTGATTCCCTTTTCCTGGCCCTTGTCCCACTTCTGCATCAGGATCACGCAGGCCTTGAAGTTGTCCTTGATTATCCCGCCGATGCGCTTGTCCTGCATCGTGGGGCCGAGCTCCGGGTCCATCACGAGGATCGCGACGTCCGACTCGGCTATCGCCTCCTCGCCGCGGAAGAGGGAGAACTTCTCGACGGAGTTCGCGCTCGCCTTGTTGTGCGAGCGCATGCCCGCCGTGTCGGTGAGGATGTAGTGCCTCGCGTCCGGACCTGTGCCGATCGTGAAGGGCACGTCGATGACGTCGCGCGTCGTCCCCGCGATTTCCGAGACGATCACGCGCTCGGCGTTGAGGAGCCGGTTGATGTAGCTCGACTTTCCGGCGTTTGGCCGCCCAACGACGACAACGCGCAGAGGGCGCGAAGCCTCGGCTGGGTCTGCCGGCGGGAGTTTCCCGACCGCCCATTCGACGAGCGGCTGCACGCCGCGGCCGTGTTCGGCGGAGGTCGGGAACACCGGTATGCCGAAGCGGTTGAACTCGTCCGCGAGGTGTTCGTCCTCAGAGGTGTCGCACTTGTTCGCGGCGAGCGCGCAGGGAACGCCGGCTGCGCGCACCCGTTCGAAGACCTCCTCGTCGAGCGGCGTGATGCCCGCGCGAGCGTCCGCGACGACTATCACCGCGCTTGCGTCCTCCACGGCGAGCGCGGCCTGCTGGCGCGTCTGCTCGGCGAGGGGGTCGGCTCGGTCCGAGGCCCTGTCGAAGGTGAGCCCGCCGGTGTCTACGAGCAGGAAGCGGCGTCCGCAGGACTCGACCTCGCGTGCCACGCGGTCGCGCGTGACGCCGGGCTGGTCGAACACTATCGCCACGCGCTTCTTGGCGATGCGGTTGAAGAGGGCGGATTTCCCGACGTTGGGACGCCCGACTATGGCGATTACGGAAGACATGTGGAGTCCAGTCTGCAGCGCGGCTCTAGAACACGCGCTTGCGGTAGAGGTAGAAGAGAAGTCCTATCACGGTGCACGCCGCGGCCGCGCAGATGCCCATGATCACGGCGAACGCATGGGGGTAGCCCTCCATGGGGCCGCCCATCGGCAGCCTTACGTTCATTCCGTAGGCGGACGTGATGAGGGTCGGCACGGCGAGGATGATCGTCGCGACCGTGAGGTACTTCATCACGTTGTTGAGGTTGTTGCTGATTAGCGAGGCGAACGTGTCGAGCGTGCCGTTCAGGATGTTCGAGTGGATGGACGCCGTCTCCATGGCCTGGAGGTATTCGACCGACGCGTCGTCGAGAAGGTCCCTGTCGTCCTCGGTGAGCGTGAGAGACCGGAGGGTGCCGAGCCGGTTCACGAGGATGTTGTCGGCCTTGAGCGACGTGGTGAAGTACACGAGGGTCTTCTCGATCGTGAACAGCCGCAGCAGCGCCTCGTTGGAGATGGACTGGTGCAGGTCCTGCTCGATGGCCTCGCTGCGCAGGTAGATGTCGTGGAGGTAGCGGAGGAAGAGCACCGCGGAGTGCCAGAGGAGGCGGAACGCGAAGCGGAACTGCTCGCTCGGGGGGCACACGCGGCGGATCTGGTCGAGGAACGCCGCGGTGACAGGGGTCTGGGCGCCGCAGATCGTTATGACGCTCTTCCCGAAGAGGACGATTCCTAGAGGGATCGTCTGGTATGGGAGCGCGTCGTCGTCCAGCATCTGCACCTGGAATGGCACGTGGATGATTATGAGGTGAGCGCCGTCGTCCGAATCGTAGCGCGGCCGCTCGTCCTTGTCGAGCGGGTCGGTGAGGAAGTCACGCGGCACGCCGGAGGTGGTGAGCACCTTCTCGAGCTCGGCGGTGGTGGGCTCGGCGAGGTCGATCCAGCAGGAGTCGGTGATCTCCTGCGTCTCCTTCAGGCCGCCGTTCTCCCATTTGTATATCGTGACCATTTTGTCACCTCCTTGCTCCCACCGCGTCGCGGTATTTGGCTAGGCTCCAGTTGGCGCGTTCGCGGAGCCGGAGGAATTCGTTGGCCTCCGGCTTGTTGGTGAAGAGCTTCGTCTCCGGGTTGAACTTGAGCGCCTCGCCGGGGTAGCGGAGCGCTATGCAGCCGAGGAGGAGCGCCTGCGTAAAGGGAGCGGCGTAGGAGAGCCTGCTGTGCGGCGCCTCGGCGCGGCCGTCGCGCGCAGCCTCGACGAACTCCCTGTAGTGGCTCGGGAGCTTTGCTCGCCTGACGATCTCGCGGGCCTTGCGCTGGGCGTCGCGCGTCTCGTCGTTGAACGGATGTCCGCCGTGCGAACAGACTATCGGCGAGTTTGCGTGGCTTCCGCCAACTGTGACGGCCTTCGAGCCGTGGACGAGAAGGCCGTTGTCTCCGCACTTGAAGTTCGGGTTGCAGCCTTCTGGCACCTTGGGCTTGTGCTTGCCGTCGTACCAAGTGAGGGTCACGCCCTTGGGCAGGACGGGCGTGGGGCCGAACTTGAGCTCGATCTCGGACCACGTGGGGAAGGCGATTCCGGCGGGATCCGGGCATTTCGCCCTGACCTCGACCGGGAGGCCGAGCTTGAACGACCAGAAGGCTGGGTCGGCGTTGTGCACCGCCATGTCGCCTATTGCGCCGCAACCGTAGTCCCACCAGCCGCGCCAGCGGAAGGCGTGGTACGCCGTCGAGAACCCGTGGTCCGGCGACGGGCCGCACCATACGTCCCAGTCCAGGCCCGGGGGCGGCTGCTGAGGAGCGGGGTAGCTTGCCATGCCCTGCGGCCACACCGGCCTGTCGCTCCAGGCCTCGAGCTTCACGATGTCGCCCCAGAACTTCTCCTTGAGCAGTTCGTCGTAGCGGAATACGCCAGGATGGCCCTGGTTGCCCATCTGAGTCACCACGCCCGTCTTCTTCTGCATGTCGAACAGGAGCTGGCACTCCTCGAACGTGCGGGCAAGCGGCTTCTGCACGTATACGTGCTTGCCGCGCATCATCGCCTCGAGCGCGATTATGGCGTGTGTGTGGTCGGGCGTGGATATCGCCACGGCGTCGAACTCCGAGCTCTTCTCCTGGAAAAGCTTGCGCCAGTCGGTGTAGCACGGGATGCCGGGGTGGCTGTTCGCGTAGCCCTGGAGATGCCCCGGATCGACGTCGCACAGCGCGACGATTGTGCCGCCTGCGTTGATGATGTCGTTGCACGTGGGCGTTCCCATCCCGCCCACGCCTATCCCGGCGAACCTCATCTGCTTGGAGAGCTTCGGGAGTTCCTGGCCGAATAGCCTGATCGCGGGGATGAAGAACAGTCCGCCGGCTGCCGCCGACTTCAGGAATTTCCTTCTCGATGTGCTCATGGTCTAGCCCTCGTAAATGGTGCAATATGGCAGGCGTATGGCCTGCGCTTGAAAAACGTGCGGTATTATATCTAAAAACGCGGCCATGGGAAAGCAGAATGTTGGCGAGTGAGCAAAATGAGATTCCTTGGGCGAGCAAAATGAGACACCCTAT
>CAMORM010000126.1 GCA_946623785.1 uncultured Verrucomicrobiota bacterium | reverse complement strand
GGGTGACACCCTCGACCGCGTACGTCGCGAAGTCCGCTTTCGCCACGGTGTCGTGCGTCGCCTTGATCCAGTCCGCGGAGCGCACGCACTTCGAGATGCGCACCTCGTCGATCTGTCCTTCGAAGCTGTTGTTCTTTGCGGAGGGCTGCAGATTGCCGAGCGTCAGAAATCCAATGTCGGAATTGACTCGGCCGACGCTCTTTGACGCCGTACCGGACGACAGACCGTTCAGATATCCCCTTACGTTTTCAGACGCCGTAGTGGTGTCAAGGGAGTATGCCTGATGCTGCCAGCTTCCGTCCGTAGCGGGAGCCACGAGATCCGACGAGACGACCACGTTCGTCCCGTTGTCGGATACACAGAACCTCGTCTTGGAGCCGGTGTCGAACATGTAGTAGGAGACAGACTTGTTTGATGCCCTGCGTTTGCTGAGGATGCCGGCGTTTGTCTTGTGGGCAGATTGCTTTGTCCAGGCCTCTACGGTGAATTTCTCGAATCCGTCGAGGTTGTCGTGGTCTACCGCAATGACGCCGTTGCTGAAGCTGGCACCGAAGCCGATCGAGCTACCGACAGTGCCCGTCGAGGCAAAGCTGATGTCCTCGCCGCATCTCGTTGTGAAACTGGGGCCCCTTCTAGTCGACTCACTGAGCGGCAGCGCACTCTCTCCGAGATGCCACACTCCGACATAGTCGTCGTCCCACACGTCCATCGCCGTGACGGCAGGCGGATTCGCGCAGCCGTAGCATGCGTAGATGCGCGTCGAGGCAGAGAGCTGAGGCACCTTCACCCACACAGTCGAGACGCCGGACGAATTCCAGGTGTCGATCTCGTGCGGAATCAGGTTGCCGTGGGAGTCGACGAACCTGAGGTCGCCGCCGTTCGCCTTCTGGAAGTCAGCGTAGCTGAACCCGGAAATCGCCGTCGAGAGCTTCACAAGCACCGGGAAGTCGACGAGCGGCGCCGTCCCGGCGTACCCCGTGAAGGAAACCGTGACTTTCCTCGAGAATGCACTGAGGTCGACTTGTCCGTATGTGCCAGACACGTCGTCCCATCCCTTGGGGAAGAGCGCATCCACGACGTTCGTGCGCCATGTGTCGCCCGTCGGATGACTGCGGGAAGCCATTCCCTTGAAGTTGTTGAAGTCGGTGTACTCGAAGTGCGCCCAGGCGATTTTGTTGGCATCGCAGAACTCGCGGACGGTACTAAGCCACTCGTGGGCGTCGGATTCGTACGACTTCCCGCACATGACGCCGAACTCGTTAAGGACAATTGGCACGTCTGGATGGGCCTTTGCATACTGGCTTAGGTATGTGAGATCTTCCCTGAGCTTTGCACGATATGCGTCGGTCAGGTCGACATGGTAGTTGCGCTTGTTGCCATTCGCATCATAGGACCAGTCTGCCCCCTGGTGGGTAAAGTCTGCCGGCGCATAGGTATGGACGACAACGGCGATGTTGGTGTCGCCCTCCGGCAGCGTCACCCAATCGAACTTCGGCGGATTCGCAGCCTGCGTGAGCACCCATGGCTGACTGCCGTCACCGACCGGCCATAGTATGAGACGGGTGGGGTTCGTCTGGCGAATCAGGGCGACCGTCTGCTTGTCGAGGTTGTTTAGCGAACCATACGGCGTGCCTGGCTCGTTGCAGAGCTCGAACGCAAGCTTGTCGGACCAGCCCTGATAGTGCTCGGCGACAAGCTGCCAGACCCGCTTGAACCGTTCCTTCTGGTCGTTATCGGAAAGGTTGATGGAGCCACCGTCTACCCTTCCCATGAGAAGGTGCACGTAAAGTCCGGCGTTAAGGAACTTCCGGATGAACCCGTCGATTATGCCGATGTCGTAGTTGCCAGAAGTATAAAGCCTGTCATTGGTCTGGTCATAGTACTTCGTCAGGTCAACAGAGAATCGAACGTAGTCGAAGCCCTTCTCCTTGATGTCGGTGTAGGTGCTGTCGAGCCCGTAGATGTATGTACTTCCAGCCGTCGATGTCGAATACGGATTCGCGTCCAGCCCGCGGCAGTTGGTTCCGCGCCTGAACGGGAGAGTGCGGGATGCGACCGAAGGCGCAGGCAGCTGTGTAGCGCCCTGCACGGCGTATGTGGCGAAGTTCGCGTTCGCGATCGTGTCGTGCGTCGCCTTGATCCACGCGGCCGAGCGCGCGACCTTGGAGATGCGCACCTCGTCGATCTTGCCGGGGAAGTTGCGCGCGTCGATCGAACTGCCGCTTGGGCCGAAGTTCCCGAGGTACAGCGGCGCAGAACCCGCATTGACCGCCGCCACGGACTTCGACGTCTTGCCGACGTCCACGCCGTTCTTCCACGCACCGACGTTGTTGTCGGAGCCCCCCCCGTCGAAGGTGTACACCTGGTGCGTCCAGGCGTTCTCGTCCGCCTTTACGTTCGTCGACATGTCCGTCGAGCTTGTGCCGTTCGCCGAAATGTAGAACTTCGTCGCCGAGCCCGTGTCGTGGAGGTAGTAGGAAGCCTCGTTGTTGTAGTTGATCCGCTTTGAAAGCAGGCCCTTGTTGACGTCGCTCCCGCTCGTCCTGTTTGTGACGAACGTCCACGCCTCGAAGGTGCACTGGCTGAACCCGTCCAGCGCATCGTGGTCGGGCGCGATGAGCGCACGCGAATTCCCCGACGCCCCGAAGTCGACGGCCCCGCCGACAATCCCCTGCGCGGCGAATCCGATGCCAGATCCGCTGGACTGCGTAAATCCGACGCTCGTTGCGCTCGACTCCTTCATCGGGACCGCGCTTTCGCCGAGGTGCCACACGCCGACGTAGCCGGAATCCCACACGTCCTTCGCCGCCACCTCCGGCGGTTCGGCGCAGCCATAGCAGGCGGTGATCTTGCCGTTCGCCGTGAGCGACGGGACCTTGACCCACACCGTCGAGACGCCGGAAGGATTCCAGGTGTCGATCTCGTGCGGAAGGAGCTTGCCCGTCGAGTCGGCGAAGCGAAGGTCGCCTCCGTTCGTCTTCTGGAAGTCTCCGTAGCTGAAGCCGCTGATCGCCGTGGAGAGCTTCACCAGCACGGGGAAGTCTGTCAGCGTGGTGCCGGAGTATCCGCTGAACGTGACGTCCATTTTCTTGGAGAACGCGCTCATGTCGAGCTGGCCGTATTCGATCTGGGGCTCCGCCTCAAACTGGACCGTCGCGCAGTACGCCTGGTTGGTGTGGACGCCGGAGGCCTGTCCGTTCGACTTCGGCACTGAAAGCGGCGCGGGGTTCGTCGCCGTCGCGGAAACGCAGTTTGTCGTCGCATACGAGAACTGGTATGTCGGCCACACCTTGTACTCGCCGAGGTACTTATACGCCTTGTCGAGCTTCGAGGAGGCCTGGTTCTTCAAAGGCGTGTGGTAGGCGCTGTCCATCGACTGGAAGAGGAGGATCGTGCGCTCGTTCTTGAACTGGTTGAGCTTGTCGAAGAGCGTCGCGTAGTCGGTTCCGTTCGTCTGGCTGAGGTTGACGCTCACGACCTTCACCTTCGCGCCGCTGTCCTTTTCCACAAGCTCGGCGACGACTGCGCAGCAGTTCGTGTAGTTGGCGTCGTTGGTGAGCGGAAGCGAGCCGATGGCTGAATCCGACGGCGAAAACCGGTTCCTGTCGAACATTACAGTGGTCAGCAGCTTCTCCCTTGTGTCCCCGTCGACATCCTTCCAGTTGCTGCCGGCATCCGGACTCAGTCCGAGCGTCGAATAACCAGGGACGTCGAACGGATTCGCCATATTTGTCGATCCCGTGTTTTCGTCCGGTCTGGTGAGAAAGGTCACTATGTCCGCGCCGTCGCGAGTGAAATACTCGCGCATGGCGGTCTTGATGTGCTTCCCGACTTCGCCGATCAGGTGGTTCTGGAAGTAATTGGCTCCGGCCTTTCCGTATTTCATCTGCCAGCCGCGCCAGACCGTCGCCTTGACGGGGCCGGAAAGCCGCGCGACTTCCGGCTCCAGACCGCGCGACACCGTGTTGCCCGCCGTCGTGTTCGTGAAGATGCGGCAGTAGTCGATTTCAAAGTCCTCGCTCTGGAAACCGGCGATGCTCGCGTCGTCCGCAGACGTCTGCCCCGGCCAGCCGCCGCCGAAGGCGAGGTTGAGGAGGATATACCATGACTTGCCGTCCGTCATCGGATAGCGCGTCTTGTTGCGGACGTCCATGCGCTTGAAGATGTGGTCGTCTACATACCAGACAAGCTCATGCTCAGTCATGATCACGCCGATGCGGTGGAAGGCGTCGCCCCAGTGCGCTCCGTCCTCCGGGCAGGCAAGCGCGGAATTGCTGGTTGTTCCGCCACGACCGTCGGCGAGGTGGAAGTTTCCGCCGATCCAGTCGCTTCCGTTGATCTGCTCGAAGACGTCCAGTTCCCCGCAGTCCGGCCAGCCTCCCGACGTGCCCATCAGCCAGAACGCCGGCCAGGTGCCCTTCTGCTTCGTGAGCTTTGCGCGTATTTCGCAGCGCCCGTACCTGAACGCCACGGTGCCCTGGCTCCTGATCGAGCCGGAGGTGAAGGACTTGCCGCCGCTCGACTCGCGCTTGGCGCGGAGCTTCAGCGTCCCGTCCGAGACGATGTGGTTGCCTCCCGTCGTCGTGTACTTCTGCAGTTCGCTGTTGCGCTGTTCGGTGTCGTATAGCCAGTTCTTGCCGTTTGAGAACCAGCTGTACGACGCAACGCTAAGCGAAGTTCCGGAAAACTCGTCGCTCCAGGCGAGATTGTCGTAGATCTGGAAGTACTCCTCAAGCGAGTACGGCGTCGTGCGGTCGACGACGGACTGCGAGGCGATGGAGGTCGAAGGCGACTTCGCGGTTGACGCCTCGTAGAGCGCCCAGCACGTGACGTCGTTCGTGACGCTCGCGAGCCTGTCTGCGCAATCCCATGTTCGGGCCGTCATGTCGGCCTCCACCGGAAGCGCCGGCACCAGACCCGACGCGTTCGCGCCGTGCTCGACCTCGATTTTCGAGAGCACCGTGCCGTTCATCCTGCGGAACGTGACGGTGTGGCTTTGCGCGAACGCCTGCGCGATGCAGAGCGCGATCGCGGCGGCAACAATGGTTGTTTTGTTCATATCGGTGATTTTACCAAGAATTTGACTGCTGCGACCAGGTTGACATTTTCAACTGATTAGATGATACCAAATACGCCGTGAGAAGTGGGTCGGATTATATGGGAAAAGATGATATGTTTTGAGAAAACAGCGGCCTGCCGCCCTCGCTTGCACGGGACGCCGCGTCTTGTGTCGCTTTCAAGGGCGGCTACGCTCGAATACCGCGACAGCGCCACCCTCGTCGCAGAGGGCGAACTCCATGCGACCGTCGGACTTCGACACGCTGCGCGTCGAGACCTTGAGCGCCTTGGCGTCGGACGGAGTCCTCTCGGGATCGTCCGCGCAGATGCAGACCTTCCACTCCCCTTCGCCGAGGAAGTCGAGGGGAATATCTATCTTGCGTGCGGCGACCGTCGTCGCGGCGAAGTAGAAGCGTCCGTCGTGCGCCTCGCGCAGGACGGCGTAGTATTCGCCGCACCTGCCTGCGAGCGGCGTCGTCAACTTCCACGAGGCCGGAAGGGACTTGAGCGCCTCGACCCCCGGCGCGCCGCGGTAGCGCTCGGGCCAGTCGCAGAGCGTCATGAGGTAGCTGTCGAAGGCGATGCACTGGGCGAGCGCGTGCGCGCGCGTGCCCATTTCCTCCGCCCAGTGCTCGCAGCGGTCGGTCTCGTCACCGTAGCGGTGTCCCTTCGTGACCTGCGGCACGAAGTCCTTTGAGTACACGTTGGCGAAACATCCGGGCGTGAAGTCGCCGGGCCCGAGCAGGAAGCGCGTGAAGGGAAGGGTCGCGCAGTGGGCGGGGGTGATCCTGGCGTTGAAAATGTTGAACTCGTTGCCGAGGATTCCCTCGCGCGTCAGGTTGTTCGGCCAAGTGCGCTCCGTGCCTGTCGGCTTGAAAGCGCCGTGGAAGTTCACCATGACCTTGTGCTTCGCCGCCGCACGGCAGACCTTCTCGTACCAGTTGACAATCCACTGGTCATGGCGCTCCAGGAAGTCAGTCTTGACGCCCTTCACGCCCCACTTCTCGAGGCGCGCAAACGTCTCCTCGATCCCCGTGTCCTCGATCTCCATCCAGTGTATCCACACCCAGATGCCGACGCCCTTCTCCGCGGCGTGGCGGACGACCCGCTCGAGGTCGAAGTCCCTGCGAGGCCGCAGCTCGACGTTAGGCCCGTGGTTCGGGCGGCGCGAAAACCCGTACCAGCCTCCGTCGATCGTGTGGTAGGGCCAGCCCATCTCCGCCGCGAAGTCGACGAGCTTGAGCGTGAGCTCGGTGGAGAGAGAGTTGTTCGACTCGACCCACCAGTCCCACGACGATGCGCCGGCCTTCACGAAGCTGAAGTCGAATGCGGGGTCCGGCGGCGGATTGAGGTTGACGATGATGTCGTTCTTCCTCAGAAGGTCGAGTCCATCGTCGCCGACGATCGCAACGCGCCACGGGCTCTTCGCGGGCGTCGCCGCGATCACCGCGCTCCCCGCGGTCGCCGCGGCGGTAGGCGGCAGCTTCGCGAGCGAGGCGACGAGCGTCGGCGCACCGTCCACGCCCTTCTTCGCCTTGTAGTAGAGCCCCGCCCAGTTCACGAGCGCAGCCTCGCAGAGCGCGACTGACGCTCCGTCAAGCTCCACGACCACAGGCATTCCGACGAAGACATCGGACGGGATATCCGCGATCGGCTTCTTGTCGAACGTGCTTTCCTGTCCGTTCGCCTCCTTTTTATAGGTCGTGACCCAGGCCTCTGCGCCGGCGGGGAGACGCCACTCGGTAAGCTCCTCGCGAATCTCGAACCCCTCGAACGCCTCCTGGTCGGGGACGACGTATCGAAACGCCGCGCCTTCGTCGTATGCACGGAAGACCATCGTGAGCCGGCGCGGCACTTTAACGACCTCCGTCTGTCCGAGTCCGATCTTCGGCGCGCGCGCCTCGGACTCCACGAGGTCGACAGAAAGCTCGTTGTAGTGGTCGCGGACGGTTCCGCGGCGGTATAGCTTCGTCTCCCAGGTTGTGTCGGCACTCTCGCGGCGGCTGCCGGCGACTTTCATCTCGGCGAGCTCCGGCGAGCGGACCTTGAGTCCGTTGTGGATGAACTCAAGCCCGAGCCGGGACGGCGCGACGAGGGTCTTCCCGTCGCGGCTCAGCGACCACGTCATCCCGTCCGCACCCGTCTCGAACGCGACGGCATTGCGTCCGTCCGGGGACTTGACCTCAAGGCGCTCTCCGGCGGAGGCGGTGAAAGCCGAAAGCGCGGCGCAGAGCGCGAGCGCGGCGGCAACAATGTTAGTTTTGCTCATATCGGTGATTTTACCAGAAATTTGACTGCTACGACAAGGTTGACATGTTTTTATGATACAAAATATGCCGTGAGAGGTGGGTCGAAAAATTTGAGAAAGGATGATATGTTTTGAGAAGCGAATCGAAAAGTCAGACGCGCTATTGCAACGCCAAATAGACACCCTAAATGTCCATCTGACTTTTCAATTCACACCGTTCACTGGGACAACGGGCGTCCCGCCCGTTGATGCCGAAGCCACTTCCTCCTCCCACACCAACGGGCAAGATGCCCGTTGTCCCAGTAGTGCCGCCGTCCGCGGCAAATACGACGCGCATCGAGCCCGCAGGCCTTCGCCTCACTGGGACAACGGGCGTCCCGCCCGTTGATGCCGAAGCCACTTCCTCCTCCCCCGCCAACGGGCAAGATGCCCGTTGTCCCAGTAGTGCCGCCGTCCGCGGCAAATACGACGCGCATCGAGCCCGCAGGCCTTCGCCTCACTGGGACAACGGGCGTCCCGCCCGTTGATGCCAAAGCCGCTTCCTCCACCCCCGCCAACGGGCAAGATGCCCGTTGTCCCAGTAGTGC
>CAMORM010000125.1 GCA_946623785.1 uncultured Verrucomicrobiota bacterium | reverse complement strand
CATCTTCTTCGAGTCCCTCAAGGGCCTCAAGGCCACGATCTACAACGAGGCCGACTCCTCCATGGAGGCTTCGAACGGACTCAACCCGCACAGCTCGCAGGGCTTCGCGGAGATCCAGTCCGTCGAGGCGAAGATGCTCGCCAAGTCCGGTCAGATCAAGGCCTAGCCGCGAAGGGAAAATGAAGACGCCACTCGTTTTCAACCCCGTATACAGGGACAACGTATGGGGCGGCGAGAGAATCGCCGCCCTGTACCATCGCGAGAACACGCCGAAGCCCTGCGCGGAGTCGTGGGAGATCTCGGGGCATCCGGCAGGCCCCGGCGTGGTGGCGTCCGGCCAGTACGCCGGGCGCACGCTCGCCGACCTCGCCGAGGAATTCGGAGCCGATCTCGTAGGCACTGCGTGCCCCGAGCCTAAGAAATTCCCGCTCCTCTTCAAGGTCATCGACGCAAACGACTTCCTCAGCGTGCAGGTGCATCCAGACAACAAGAGCGCGAAGACGATTGGCGGCGAGCCGAAGACCGAGATGTGGTACGTTCTCGGCGCGCAGCCCGGAGCGTACATCTACGCCGGCCTCGACGGCGACGCGAATCCCGACAACTTCCGCAAGGCCGTGGACCAGGGGCGCGCGCAGGCGCTGCTTAACCGCTATCAGGTCGCGGCGGGAGACGCGTTCTACATCCCGGGCGGACTCGTCCACGCGATCGGGCCGGGCTGCCTCATCTACGAGATCCAGCAGTCGTCCGACACGACCTACAGGATCTACGACTGGAACCGCAGGAACCCGGACGGCACTCCCGCGCGGGAGCTCCACCTTGAGAAGGGTCTTGCCACGATCGACTGGTCGCTCCCCGCGCCCAAGCCGCGCCACACCGGCGTAGGACTCGTCTCGGACGCGTCCGTTGTGACTTGCCGCTTCTTCTGCCTCAAGAAGCTCCTCCTCCGCGAGGAGCGCAACGTGGCGATGGACGGACGCTCGTTCCACGCGCTCTTCGTGGAGAAGGGCGGGGCTACGGTCCGCTGCGGCTGCGAATGCGTGAGGCTCGCGGCGGGCTCGAGCTGCCTCGTGCCTGCGTCGGCCGGAGCGTACGCGCTCAAGCCGGAAGGCGCGAGCGCAGTTGTCCTCCGCACCACGCTCGTGCCGACAAACCCCTAGCCGACGATCCATGCTCCGGCTCCTTACAGTTACGAACCTCGCCGTGCTTGAGAAGGCGAGCGCGGAATTCGGGCCGGGGCTCAATGTAATCACCGGCGAGACCGGCGCGGGCAAGAGCGTCTTCATGGGCGCTCTCGAGCTCGCGCTAGGCGCGCGCGCCGATTCCTCCGCCGTTCGCGACGGCGCCAAGGAGGCGAAGGTCGAGGCGGAGTTCGAGCTTTCCGGAAGCCCGCTCGCCGCTGTGTCAGCCATTCTCGATGACGCCGGGCTGCCGCCGTGCGAAGGCGGCTCGCTCGTCGTGAGACGGTCGGTTTCGTCGGCAGGGGGCGGACGCGTCCAGGTGAACGATTCGCCGGCGACGGTGCAGACTCTCCGCGCCATCGGGCGCATCCTCGCCGACCTCCATGGGCCCACCGACCACCAGTCCCTCCTGGAGGAGCAGTTCCAGCGGCGCGTGCTCGACGCGTACGGCGACGTGTCTTCGTCGGCCTATGCAGAGGCGTGGAAGAGGCTTTGCGCAGACCGCGCGCGCCTCGAGTCGCTGAAGGGCGACTCCTCGGATCCTTCGCTCGAGATCGAGACTCTCCGCTACCAGCTCGAGGAGATCGACGGCGCGAAGCTCACGGAGGACGACGAGACGGACCTTTTCGCGCGCCACGCCTCGGCCGCGCATGCTTCCGAGATCGTGTCCGACGGGTCTGCCGCCGCGGAGCTGATTTCAGGCGACGGCGAGTCGGCCGCGAACGCGCTCATCGAGGCGGGGCGGCTTCTGCGCGAGATGTCGCGCTACCACGAGCCCGCGAAGGAATGGGGCGAGCAGCTCGAGAACTCGCTGCTCTCGATACAGGAGATTTCGCGCGAGATAGCGGATTCCATGTCGCGCATCGACGCAGACCCGGAGACGCTCGCGGCGCTGGACGAGCGGGTGACGCTCGTCCAGAAGCTCAAGCGCAAGTACGCGCCCACGGTGGGCGAGATACTCGAGCTTGCGGAGCGCAAGCGCGAGAGGCTCGGCGACCTCGAGTCGCGCGACGAGCGCGTGCGCGAGCTCGAGGCCGCAGTCTCGGCGGACGAGAAGTCCGTCCGCGAGGCGGGCGCGGCGCTGGCTTCCAGGCGGCGCAAGGCCGCTGCGAAGCTCGCCAAGGCCGTCACTAAGGAGCTCAGGGAGCTGGGTTTCCTCCAGAGCGGCTTCGGGGTCGAAGTCGCGGATGCGGCGCCTTCTTCCAGCGGATGCGATTCGGTGGACTTCACCTTCGAGCCAAATCCAGGCGAGCGGGCGCGCAGCCTGAAGGCGATTGCGTCGTCGGGCGAAATCGCGCGCGTGATGCTCGCCGTCAAGGCGGTGCTTTCGGAGCACGACGCGACGCCTGTGCTGGTGTTCGACGAGATCGACTCCAATATCGGCGGCGAAGTAGGCAAGGCGGTCGGCGAGAAGCTGCGCGCCGTTGCTGCGCACCACCAGGTGATCGCGATAACGCACCTCCCGCAGAGCGCCGTGTTCGGCGAGCGGCACCTCGTGGTGGCGAAGTCGGTTTCCGCCGGACGCACCCGCACGGCAATCCGCCTGGTCGATGGCGAAGAGCGCGTCGACGAGATCGCGCGCATGCTCGGCGGCGCGAAGCTCACAAGCGTGGTCACGCGCCACGCGCGCGAACTCCTCGCCCTTGCGGAGTAGCCTCAAAAAGTTGACATGTCATTTCGTTTTTTCCGCTTGCGCTGTGCTATAATGTCCGCAGCCAAGGGGCATGGTGCCCCGAGGCTGGTAACTAAGAAAAGAAAGGTACAAGATGGACTTCTCCGATAAGTGCAAGCGGGACAGTTCCACAGGACTGTTCCGGGGGTTGACGTTAAGCGCCGCGATATGTGCGGCGGCCCTCGCGCCGATAACGGCCGGCGCGGCGGAATACACTGAGGGCATGGACTCAATCGTCCTCATGGCAGGCTCGGCCGACGGCACGACCAACACGCTCGCCGAAGCGATTTCAGAATACAACACGGCGAACGGCACGAGCTACGACGTCAGCTCCTTCAACGGCGGCGCGCTCAAGGACTACGCGCTCGTCAAGGACGGCGACGGCACGCTCGTCATGGACACGGCGATTGCGAACTTCACCGGACCGATCGTCATCAAGGACGGCGTGGTTGCGTGCATGGGGCAGTACATGCTCGGTGCGGACACGACCGACTCGCACGTCTACGTCCGCGACGGCGCGACGATCTGGTTCAACAGAATCGCCACGGCAGACGGGAAAGACACCGTGATAAACGAGAACAGGAATTACCATGTTGCCGGCACCGGACACAACGACCAGGGTGCGATGAACACAATCGCGCTCAAGCCGACCGGCAGCTACACCTACGCCAAAATATACGGCAAGACTCTGTCGCTCGACGGCAATGCGACGGTCGTGCACCCCGCATGGTCGAAGGTGTTCGACACCGTCAATCTCAATGGGTTTACGCTGACCATGAAGTCGCCGGCGAGCTATCTGTCCGGCAAGGACTGGTGCAACGCATCGTTCCAGGCTCCGACCCTCAACGGACCCGGCAAGATGGTGCTCGACGATTCCATCTACTACTTCAGCGGCACCACGTTCAACGACACGACTGAGGGCAACGAGATTGTGGTCGGCGAAAACTCCGGCTTCCGCTTCTGGAAGTCGAACTACACCGGGGGCAACTGGACCATCCGCTTCACCGGCGAGAACTGCTGGCTCTGGGGCGACAACAACGACGGCTATATGCGATTCAACCTCGACGGAAACGACAAGGTCGGCTTCTACAACTCACCGCGCGACAGAATTACCAATCCGATGATTCTTGAGGGCACCACGCTGAAGATGCGTACGCAGGCCGGGATCCCCGACAACTGGGTGTTCCTCACCGGCCCCATCTCGGGCAACGGCAACATAAACCTCGAGTGCGAGACTTGGTTGCAATTCCCCGCCGGCCGCCTTTCGCTGCTCAACCCAGAGAACAGCTTTACCGGAACCGCGACGGTCGACAAGGGCCTTCTCTATGTCTACGAGCCGGGCACGCTTCCGTCCACCGTGCCGCTCGTCGTCAGCCGGTCGCATGCGCTAAACTACAAGCTCCAGAAGACGACTGTTGTGCCCGAATATTTCGGCGCGGAGTTCCTCTCGCCCGAACCGCAGACGCTTAATTCGCTGACGTTTACAAGCGTTGCAGACGGAGGCACCTACCACTCTGGCCGCATCCAGGGCGGCTGCGGCACGTTCTCCAAGATCGACAAGCTGAGCCCCAACACGATGGAGTACTACTCGGGCATCGGCTCTCCGCTCCTCAACGTCGAGGGAGGCACGGTCAAGCTTCCGCGCGGTCCCGCGCCCGGACTCTGGGAGGGTACGAACAAGAACGACATTGCGCATGAGAGCAATCCCGGCAGCTCATGGAATGCCGTGTTCTCTTCACGTCGGGTTGGCACGAACCTGGTCGCCCGCGGCACGCTTCTCGCGAACGCCGCCATGTTCCCTCATTTCACGGCCAGGTTCTGGGCGTACACCACGTACTCGGGATACATCTGGAACCGCACCGGACAGGACCAGACCGTTACCCTGGTGAGCTCGATGCAGACATACGTCAATCTGTACATCGACGACAAGTCTGTCCTGCAGCAGAACACGAGCTCTGGCGCCGCCAATGCCTACGACCAGGTCTTCACCAACCTGACGCTGACCTCGGGACCCCACAAGTTCGAGTACCGCGTCTACTCTGGCGGACACTGTATCAGCAACAACTGGGACAGGATGCTGGGCTTCGCTGTCGACCCGCTTGGAAGGGGACCGTCGGCCGACACCAACAACTTCATGGCCGTCATCGATCCGGGCGACGGCTCGCTCTTCACGCGCTCGGTCGACGAGGCTGACCTGCCGCACTTCGACGAGATGCGCTTCGCGCCCGGCACGACGCTCGACCTGAACGGCAACGCATACGTGGCCTCGACGTTCAGCGGATTCCCGAACGTCATCAGCTCTGCCGAGGACGCTTCTGCCGCGCCTTCGCTCACGGTCACGAACCGCTTTGTGGTGAATGCGGCGGATCTTGTCGAGGGCAGGAAGCTCTCGCTCGACATGCCGTTCACGCTCGGATCGTCCTCTGGCGTGGACGTGACGAACCTTACGGGCGTTTCGCGCCGCAAGTACACGCTTGTGGAGGTCTCGGGCGAAGGGAACGAGGTCTCCATCGGCGGCAGGTCCCGCGTGCCCTGCACGGCCGACTACGGCAAGTGGGTCGTCCTGCTCTCGGATGACGGCAAGAAGCTGGAGCTCTGCCCGGCAAGCGGGTTCATAATCCATCTCAGGTAGCCAGGCCGGGGCAGTTCCCCGATTTTCCCGGGCGGAGTCGCACTTATCCTCCGCCCGGGTTTTTTGTGCACATTGCTCCAGGAAATGCCTTCTTGCGCGGCCGCGCCGTCTTTGGTAATATCACCACGCTGGAAGAACCGAACAGGACAGGGTGCAGGCTCAGTTGAGGCAGTGGCTATGAAGACAGTACTGTATTTCTACGAAAGCGCGTTCACCATGTGGCGGCGGCGCATGGCCGGCATCTGCGAAGAGGCGGGCAAGAAGGGCTGGAGGATTCAGCCAGTCAACGTCGACGTCCTTTCCGGCTCCGCCAGGGGTGTCTTGGACTACTGGAAGCCAGTTGGCGTGATTGTCGACGGCGGAACACTAAACCGCGCAGGTTTTGGCGTAGGCAACTACAGCAAGGTGCCGGCCGTCTTCTGCGACGCCGACAGAAAGTCTCTTGGGCGCCCGTCGTACAGGCTCAAGCACGATTCCGACGACACGGCCCGCATAGCCGCGAGGGAACTGGTGTCCCTCAACAGCGAGTCGCTTGGCTATGTGTCCTACCATACCAGCAGGGACTGGTCCGACTCCCGCAGGAAGGTGCTGGAGAAGATCGGCAAGGAGGATGGAGTGCCGGTTTCCACGTTCGACTCGGTGGCCGCAAGGGCCGGGGCGGACATCGGAGTCTTCCTAAACAGACTCGCAGGATTCATCCGCAATCTCGTCTTTCCCGCCGGGATACTCGCGGCAAACGACGAAATGGCCGCGCTCGTCCTTGCCGCCGCGGAGTCCGCCGGGGTGTCCGTGCCGGAGGAACTCGCGGTGATCGGCATCGACAACGACGAGCTCATCTGCGAGAACACGCATCCGACCCTTTCGAGCGTGGCGCCGGACTTCGAGCGTTCCGGACGGCTCGCGGTGCAGCTTCTCTCGCGGTGCATAGACGAAGGCGGGGCAAATCCCGAGACCGTGATGTACGGCGCGGCGCAGCTTATGCGCCGCCGGTCCACGCGGATGGACGCAGAGCGGGACCCGAGGATCGTGCGGGCGCTCGAGTTCATCCGCCGCAACGCGTGCTCCGGGGCTACGGCCAAGGACGTCGTCGCGGTGATCGGGCAGAAGGAGCGTTCGGCGGAGAACAGGTTCAAGGCCGTGTGCGGGCATTCGATACGCGACGCGCTGCTGGCCGTGCGGCTCGACCGCGCCAAGCGGCTTCTTGCCGACACCGACCTCCCGATTTCGGCGGTTTGCCAGGAGTGCGGCTATTCCGACGAACGCTCGCTCCGCTACCTCTTCGCGAAGGCTACGGGCCGCTCGCCGAACGAGTGGCGTGCCCAGCACGGGCTCTGATTTCCCTTGCGTATTCTTTCCGCTGATTTTTGCGCCAAGTTTCCTTTCGGTGCCATTGGGTTGTGGTATAATGGCCGCAACGAAAGGCAACATGGCATGAATGTGCGAATCTTTTCCGTTTGTGTGGCTTCGCTCGCGCTTTCCGCGCTGGCGAGCCCCTTTGACGCCGCTATGCTCGTTGGGGCGGACGGAAAGCGCGTGCAGCGCGACAGGCCGGCGCCGGGCGAGAACTGGTTCGGGGAGAAGGGGGTGTTCTTCGACGGCGGAGCGGGCGCGGATGTCGGAAAGATCGCGCAGGGAGAGAAGGAGCCCGCCGACTTCGACGCATTCTGGGCGAGGCAGCGGAAGGAACTCGCAAAGGTTCCGGGCTCTCGCCACGGCTACATCCCGCCGAAGAAGTAGCCTGGCGCAGGACAGGAAAACACAAATCTTAAACTCGAAAGGAAACACACATGAAAAAAACACTGATTGGCATTGTTGCCATAGTTGCGACCATTATGATATGGCCGACTTATGCGGCGACTGAAATCACTCCGCTCGCCGCTTTCGCCGAAAGCGCATGGAGCGAGCGTCCAGCCGCCAATGTCATCTCGAATTCCGGCCTGGTCGCCGGCGTCCACGGAACCGATGCATCCACCATGTGGATGGGAAGCAATTCCGGCAACACCGGCGGAGCCTCGTTCGCCAGATGGTTCGTGGTCGATCTCGGAGCCGTTCGCCCTCTCGGCAACATGAAGGTCTGGAACTTCAACATGGCCGGCTATCCGAAACGCGGACTGAAGAAGATCGACGTCTATGTCGCCGACACGGACGCCGTCTTTTCCGGAACGCCCGACTTTACGGACACCGCAACCTGGACGCTTTCCAAGGAGGATCTCGTTCTGTCCATGGCGCCGGGTTCCGCGGATTATGCCGGCGAAACCGCCTGCAATTTCGGAGGCGTCGAGGCTCGCTGGGTCGGGTTCTGGATCGACGAACTCTTTGAATCAAGCGACGACTGGTCGGCCGGTGGCGGCTACGGGGGCCTCTCCAAGGTGAAGTTCTACGAATACGAGGCGCCGGCCGAAATCCTCGACCCGTCGCAGTTCACCTATCGCGCCCCGGTTACCTTCCCCGGCTATACCGCCTCGGGCACGCTGGACAACTTCCCCGTCCTTGTCCGCCTCACGGAAACGGTCGGCGGCTTTTCCTACGACGACGCCTCGGCAGACGGATCCGACATCCGCTTCGCACTCGAGGACGGCACGGTCCTGCCCAGCGAAGTGGCGCTTTGGAACCCGGAAGGGGAATCGCTCGTCTGGGTGGGCGTTCCTTCGCTGAGCTCCGGCGCTTCGGTCTGGCTCTACT
>CAMORM010000124.1 GCA_946623785.1 uncultured Verrucomicrobiota bacterium | reverse complement strand
CCGGTGAAGGCGCTTTCCGGCGGCGAGAAGGCGAGGCTGCTTCTTGCGCGGCTTTTCCTGGAGCCGTCCAACCTCCTCGTGATGGACGAGCCGACGAACGACCTTGACGTTGAGACGCTCGAGCTCCTCGAGGAACGACTTCTCGAATACGGCGGGACGCTTCTTGTCGTCTCGCACGACCGCGTGTTCCTCGACAACACGGTGACATCGTGCTTTGTGCTCGACGGCAGCGGAGAGGTGAATGTCATTGCGGGCGGCTGGACGGAGGCGTCGCGCTTCCTCGAAGGGCGACGCGCTGCGGCGAAAGCGGCGGCAGACGCCGAGAAGGCGAGGGTTGCGGCAGAAGAGGCGGCGTCACGTCAGTCCGATGCGCCGTCCGGTCCCAAGAAGCTTTCGTACAACGAGAAGCGCGAGCTGGAGTCGCTTCCTGACCGCATAGACGCGCTCGAGAAGGAAGTCGCGGAAATCGAGTCCGCGATGTCGGACGGATCGATGTTCGCCAGGGATCCGAAGAAGGCCGCCGAGATGGCGCGCCGTCTTCCCGAGGCGAAGGCCGAGCTTGAATCGGCCGTCGACCGCTGGGCCGAACTTTCCGAACGCGCGTAGCGCGCCTTGCGTCAGCGCGGGCTCCAGCCGCTTAGGCGGCCGAAGAGGTATCCCCTAAGCGGGTCGAGGTTGAGGCGCCAGTCGCCTGACGGAATCTCCCCGGACGGCCAAACCGGAGTGTCGCCTTCCATCACCTGGATCCACTCGGGACGGCGGTCGGCGCGTCCTCCCCAGCCGGCGGAAGAGAGCACGAATTTGACGGTCGACCTGTTGTTGATGAATAGATATTTGCATTCCGAGATCTCGTGCGACGGGGTCACCACGTTTGAGAACCTATAGGGGCGTGCGCCGTACGTGTCGACTTCGACAGAACGGTACCACGTTACGCCTGCGGCGTCCAAAGTGTTGACGCGCAACTTCGATTCACAGTGGAAGTTGAGTTCGATCTCCAAGTCGCCCGCGTCCGTTTCGCGGGCGCGGAATCTTACGCCGGTGATGCCGCCCGTAGCCTCGATCCAGGGACCGCCGAGAGTGCAGACGGGCGCGGTGCTGCGTTCGAGCTCGGATTCCGGGTAGGGCTCGCCGCGCACGAGCGCGGCGTCTATTTCCGCGAGGCGCGACTTCGTCTTCGCGAGCTCGCCGAGCCGCCATTCCAGCTTCGCGGGATGGTACTGGTGCGCCTCGGCCTCGGAATGGAACCCGAGCCGCGAATCCGCCTTGGCGAGCGGCATAAGCTCGCGCGTAACCGACTCCTCCCGCGCTACGGCCTCGCCCATGCGCCGCACGGCCGCGCGCGCGGCCGACGCGTTGCCGCGCACGCGGCTTTCGTAGAGCGCCGTAGCGCGGTCGCGGTAGAAGTCGAAGATGTCGCTGGCGCTCTGGAAATGGAGCGAGAGCGCCTTCATCACGCCGATGTCGCGCATCCGCTCGGAGTCGCCGCTCCAGCGCGATTCGAGCACCTCGAGCGCATCCATTCTACGTCCCGTCGCGTCTATGCCACGCTTCGTGAAGATAGGGGCGTGCACGTGTTTCGTCATTCGCGCCGCGAGGATCGACGCCTCCTCGATCGTGTGGTTTTCCAGGCACTCGCCGATCGCGTCGCCGCTCGGAGGGTCGTGCGGCTTCCAGGTGCGGGCGAGCGGCGCGAGCGAGACGTCGGGGATGAGCGGCCACGCGGGCCCAGCGTGGAACGGGCCGTAGTACTGTATGTCGTTGGAGAGCGGATATTCCTCGTATGCTTTGGCGAGCCGCTGCCACACGGCCGCGACGAGCGCGGCGTCCTTTCCCCAGTACGGCGCGGCCAGCTTGCGCAGGAACGTCTCCTCGTCGTCGGCGAACGAGTCGAACGAAAGTTCACCCGCCGCCTTGTTCATGATCCCCGGGCAGTTGCCGAAGTACCAGCACTGGAGCACGGTCGAAACGCCCATTCCGCGCATCGCCCTGTACTTGCGGTAGAGAAGCCCCGGCACAGGCACGAACGGCACGGTGGCGATTTCGTGGGAGTTGCCGACCTGTATCTTCGCGCCGATCCTGGCCCCTGCCTGCCGGCCTGCTTCCGCCACCTGGCGGAAGCCCTCCGCCGGCCCCACGTACGAGAGCCAGTAGTCGCCGCCGTTGCGGAAGCGCCCTAGCTGGTCCTTGACCGCGCCCGACTCGAAGTTGTAGGCGAGAGTCACGCCTTCCGGGAGGTGGCGCGCGACTTCGGCGCTCCAGGCGGCGCGCTCCGGGCGCACCTGCGGATGGTAGAGCCAGCTGATGTACTCGGCGTTGGAACCTGCGGCGCGGATGCCGCGCATGATGGCGTCCGCCGTTGCGTTGTGGATGCGCCACGGCTCGACGTTTGCGCAGCTCCTGCAAGTCCCGCTATACCAGCCCGTAACCGGGTCGAACTTAGAGAGGCATGTCGTATCCCGTTCGCCGTGCGAGATCATTATGATGCCGCCGAGCCGCGGGACCTGGGTGAAGATGTCCTTCACCGACTCCTCGATGTAGCGCTGCGCCTCGGGGCGGAGCGGACACATAAGCGCGCCTTTAGACGTCATGCATCCGAAGAACTCGGGGTGCTCCCTGTAGAGCGGGTCGTCCAGGCCGCAGCGGCGCGGCTCTATGCAGAAGATCCACGTCTTGATGCCGTACTTGAGGCAGCGTTCGACGGTGCTGCGCAGCTTCGCGAGACGCCGCGGCGCGTCGGGGGAGCGCTTCGTGAACGACGTCTCCGCGAGGTCGCGCCACTCCACGGTGAGCCACAGCCCGTTGATCCCCTCGTGCGCGAGGCGGTCGAGGTACGGCTCGGGGTAGTAGTCGATGTCGTCCATCAGCTCGTCGTGGTTGAGAGGCGGGCGCTTGATCGGACCGAAGAAGCAGCGCGCGATGCGGTTGCGCACCCAGGGCTTGCGGACGCATGGCGCAAGGTCGCCGGCGCGCATGCGGTCCTGGTAGTAGTATACGGCGCGGCGAAGACCCTCGTCGTCCTCCGTGGTGATCGTGACCGCGCCTTCCTTGTCGATGTCTATGCGGTAGCTTTCACGCCCCTCCACGGGCGCGCGCACGAACTTGACGCCGTTTGTCGGTACTGGCGGCAGGTTCTCCGGTTTTGCCAGCTCTTCGCGGAACGTCCAGGCCTCAATCCCCGGATAGGGCGGCGGCTCGGAGAAGGGCGCTGCCTGAACAGCAGCAGCCAAGCACATCGCAGCAACCAAGATGCTCGCTCTCATGCCGCATATTATCAGGTAGGGATGGCTACTTCGCCTTTTCGGCGATCTTGGCGAGGAGGTCCGCCTTGCCCTTGGCGAAGCCTGCATCGGCGGTGGGCGTGTTGTTCCAGTCGATGAACGCCTGCTGGAGCGAGAGGAAGAACTTGCGCGTCTCGTCCTTGTCGGTGAACGAGTATTCGGAGAGAAGCGCCTTCTCCACGACGTCGAACATCTCCTTCTGGCGTTCTGCCGGAGTGGAGGCGTCGACTTCCGAGAACGCGTTCTGCTGGAGGTACACAGCGTCGAGGAACTCCGACTTGAGGTACTGGGTGAAGTCCTCGAGGGAGGTTCCCTCCTCGCCTACGACCTTCATCATCTGGCCGACTTCGTTTCCGCGGCGGAGGATCGTGCGGGCCCTCTCAACGCGCTCCGAGTCGATCACGGGCGTGTAGTGGCTCCAGGAGTCGAGCGGGTCGATCGCGGGGTAGCGGCGGGCGTCCGAACGGGCGCGGGAGAGGCCGTGGAATCCGCCAACGACCTTGAGCGTAGCCTGGGTCACTGGTTCGTCGAAGTTGCCGCCTGCCGGCGAGACCGTGCCGCCGATCGTGACGGAGCCGATCGTTCCGTCCTTCAGCTTCACGCGCCCAGCGCGCTCGTAGAACGCGGCGATGCGCGACTCGAGGTACGCGGGGAACGCCTCTTCGCCGGGGATTTCCTCGAGGCGTCCCGAGAGCTCGCGCATCGCCTGCGCCCAGCGCGAGGTCGAGTCTGCGAGGACGAGGACGTTCAGGCCCATCTGGCGGTAGTACTCGGCGAGCGTCACCGCGGTGTAGACGGACGCTTCGCGCGAGGCGACCGGCATCGATGAGGTGTTGCAGATGATGACGGTGCGGTCCATCAGCTTCTTGCCGGTGCGCGGGTCGTCGAGTGTCGGGAACTCTTTGAGCGTCTCCACGACCTCGCCTGCGCGCTCGCCGCACGCGGCGGAAACCACGATGTCGACAGCCGCATAGCGGGCTGTCGTCTGCTGGAGGACCGTCTTGCCCGCGCCGAAGGGCCCGGGGATGCAGTACGTCCCGCCGATCGCCACGGGGAAGAACGTGTCGATGGAGCGGACGGAGGTAACGAGCGTCTCCGTGGGGGCGAGGCGCTCCACGTACGCCTTGATCGGCACCTTGACGGGCCAGCGCTGCATCATCTGGACGGGGACTTCGTTGCCGGAGGCGTCGGCGATGACGGCAACCGTCTCTTCCACGGTATGCTCGCCTTCCGGAACCACCGACTTGACTGTATACGCGCCGCGGAGGCGGAAGGGGACCATGATGCGGTGCTCGAAGATTCCTTCGTGGACGAAACCGAGCGACTCACCGGCGGTGACGCGCTGGCCGGGCTTTGCCGTAGGGTGCCAGTCCCACTTCCTGTCGCGCGGGAGGCCCTTTATGTACATTCCGCGCTGGAGGAAGTACTGCGCGGTGTCGGATATCTTGGCCGCCTCCTTCGCGAGCTCTGCGAGCGGGTTCTGGAGACCGTCGTACACCTGCGTGAGGATTCCGGGCCCGAGCTCCACTGCGAGGAGCTCGCCTTCGAACTCCACGGGATCGTCGACCGCGAGGTCTGTCGTGGAGTCGAACACCTGCATGTCGCAGCGGGTACCGCGCACGCGGACGATTTCCGCCATCAGGCGCTTTCCGCCGAGGATCGCGTAGCCGACTTCGTTCTGCGCTACGGCGCCGGAGAAGGCCACGGTGATCATGTTGCCGTTTACTGCGACTATCTTGCCTGTTGAGTTCATTGTGTATGGTGCCTTGTGCGGTTAAATCGTGTTCATGGGGTTGCCGTAATGCCGTCGAAGACCTTGTTGCCCTCCTCCTTCGACACGGCCGCGCGGCGCGCGGCGATCTCGAGCCTGATGCGGTACGCGTACGCGGCGGCCGCGGAGAGCGGGGAGGCTGGCGGGACAAGGTCGTCCGCCGCGTCCCAGAAGACCTTGTCGAGCAGAGTCTGCCGCTTCAGGGGGTCTGTTTCGGAGAAGGCGGCGGCGATGCGGTTCTGCCAGTAGACGGAGCAGCCGGGCGTTTCGCGGCGGTACTTCGCGGCGTCCAGCCCGAGCGCCTTGGCGCGCTCGTTGGCGGCCGCGTTGCGCATCTGCGTGTCGAGGTCGCGCCATTTCCTCGCGGTTGCGCTAGTGTCGCCGTCCGACAGCGGCTCGAACCCGAGCTCCGCCCTGCAGCGGGCGAGGAAGTCGGCGAGCGAAAGCGGGGCTGGGCCGTCGAACGGCACGGCCGGGAGCGAAGATATCAGGAAATCCGCCGCCATTGCTTCACCGTCACTTGACGAGGGCCGCAAGGGCGGGGCGGAGCCTTTTCGCGAGCTCGGCGGCAACGGCCTCGCCCGTGAAGGCGTGTTCGACGCGTCCATTGTCGAGCTTCACGGAGAAGCCGGTGCCCGCGGATTCGTCGGTCACAACGGTAACGCCCCCTGCGGCGTCGGCCGCGAGCTGGGCTCTGATGGCCTCGGCGAGCCTTGGACCTGCCGAAACCTCGGCCTCCTTGCCGGAGGCGAGCTCCTTCACGGCCGCGGCGGCGACTGGCGCGACTGCGGCGGGGTCGGAGAGCGCCGCGTCTACGTCCTTCGCGAGGATGGCCTCGAGCATGGCTGTCACGGAGTTGCGCACCTCGATCACGGTGTCGCGCGCCGCCTGGCGGATGGTCTCCTCGGCGCGCTTCGCGTAGGCCTCTGCCTCGGCTTTGGCCTTGGCCTCTGCCTCCGACGCCTTTGCGGCGGCTTCCTTCACGATGGCTTCCGCCCTGGCCTTAGCCTCGGACAGAATCCTGTTAGCCTCGGCGTTTGCCTTGTCCACGCCGTCCTTCTGAATCTTCTCCAACAGCTGCTGCAGTTCTGCGGCCATACTTGCCTCCGTTTGAATAGGCGTTTATTATACTATAATTTTGCGCGGTCGGGCAACGCAAATCGTCCCAAAGATTGTGGTTGACTGTTTACTCCATAAATGGCATACTGCTACCCGAAAGTTGGAAAGGGCGGCTATATACGTCCCGGTACAAGTACACCCCCAACCAAGGGAGACGAACATGAAGAAGACACTGCTTACGCTTGCCGCGGTGGCCGCGGCAGGCATCGGATTTGCCGCAACGCCGGTAGCCGTATGGGACGGGGATTTCACAACCCTGACCAAGGGAACGTTTACCTTGAGTGAGAATGGCAATACGAAGGCGGATTCGTATCTCCAGATCTCCGGCGACAACGGTATCACGGTCACGAGTACAGATGCGCTCAATGTCTTTACGGTGATTATGCGCTGCTCGGGGCTAAATCTCGCAGCCGAGAATGCTCAGGTCTTGTTTACCTCATACGTGAGCGACAGTCAGGCGAACTTGACAGGTTATTATCTTCTTTCTGGTAACAGCAACACCAAGGGAATTTGGGATGGCGCTGACTGGAGCAGTGAGTCTGGGGCGACGAAGAACCCGGTTCCCGCGAACTACACGACGCTGATCTACAATCACCAGCAGACAAATGGCACTTATGGCTACGCGCTTGGTCCGACATCAAGCGAGGACGAGACGGTGGTTCGAACGACCCTTTATAGTGTTGTAGAACTGCGCTCTTCAGGTAAGACCTATTGCGGCTTCAATATTGGCGGTCTGCGCGGAACGACAAGCGCGACGCTTCAGCCTGCGACAGGACTCAAAATCACATCGTTGGCCGTATTTTCGGGTACGCTTTCCGAAGCGGAGATGAAAGGGTATTACTTCCCGTCTGAAATCCAGACGATAGACGTGAATGCCAATACGTCTGTCTCCGCCATCAACGCCCAGTACGATTCCACTACATACAAGGCGGCGAAGGTTACGGTCACCAGCGACGTGACGATCACGGTTGATGAGGCGTTCAGCGAGAAGATTCAATCCGTTTCCAGTACCGGCAGCATCACGCTCTCCGCCGAATCGCAGCCCGATGCCTCCTATAATCTTGCCAATGTCGATTTCTCCGGCGTTCAGGGCGGTCTTCTCCGTTCGTGGCTTACGCCGGGCGTGGTGGGCTTCAACTTCAGGAGTGCAAACGGAACGGATGTTTCCGGAGCTCTTGCCACTGCCGACAATTGGATTCACGATAACAATTCCGCCAGCGGTACTTCCACTAGCATGTTCGCTGACGGCCTTTCGACTTTGAAGTGGTCATCGGCCAATACGTGGTCTTGCTCTGGTAGCACGATTATCAGCGGCTATCTCGATGACGGCGCCAACGGCGGAAATGGCGCTACGGTGACGCTTTCCAACGTTCCTTACGAAACGTATGACGTCATCGTCTATTGCTCGTCCGACAGCAATCCCGGACAGTTCCTTGCAAAGACCGTTAACGGTACGACCTACACATGGGATTCCGCGGCTGGCGCGGTCGTCACGGGTAATGCTGCATGGGGCAAGGCCGCGCTTTCGACGCCCGTTTATGGCGTGAACGCCCTGCGCATCAAGAATCTGTCTGGTCCGTTGACGATTTATGGCACTGCCCGCAACGGCAGCGTCCGCGGCGGCATCGCGGCGATTGAGATCATGCCGCCCAACACGCCGGACAACATCCGCACCTATACGCTCACGCTCAGCGGCACGGCGACGACCTGGAGCGGCGGTACGTGGACGCTGAACAACCAGACGGTCGATGCGCCAGCCTCCGGCTACGTTGAGATCGTAGCCTCCGCCTCCACTACGTTGACTGTTGACCAGGCGGTCAGCCTTGCAGACCTTAAGATTCGCGGCGGCGAAAACATCGTCGTCAACGTTGCGACAAACGACACCGGTTCGCTTTACGCTATCAAGGCGACGGTCGAAAGCGGCGTGTTCCAGCAAGGTTCGCCCGCAGTTCTCGGCGCGACGCCTTCAATCGTCGTGGCGAGCGGAGCGACGTTCGATTTGAACGGCATGGCCGTCAACGAAGCCAATGCGTTAACGATTGCTGGCGCTGGCGCGGGCAACTGGCCGTGGGCGCTGACGTCCTCTGGCGGCGAATTCCCCACGGGAACACTCAGGGGATTCACTCTTACGGGCGACGCGACTATCGGCGGTGCCAACAAGATTGGTT
>CAMORM010000123.1 GCA_946623785.1 uncultured Verrucomicrobiota bacterium | reverse complement strand
TTCGTGCACCTTTCCTTTGCGCATTTATGCACCCACGGCCGGGCCGTAAGTGCTATAATTACGGCAGACTCTTTTGACGGCACAGCTCAACAAGGAAAACAGCAATGAAAAGTTCCGCATGTCAGGGAAAGACCCGTCTGGGGAATCTGCGTTTGTTTCGTGTCCGCGTTCTTGCGGCGGCTGCAATGTTCTGCATGTTGGCCGTCCTGCCGGCGTCGGCGAACGTGGCATGGAATGCCGGCACGGACGACCTCTCGCTCAAGATTAGTTTCGTCGTAAAGGGAGCTGGCGCAAGCGAGCCGCTGTCTGGCTTTCCGGTCTTGGTCAAACTGTACAATGGCCTGGGCGACGGGTTCAGGTATTCTGACATGAGGGCGGATGGGGCCGACATGGCTTTCACTCTCGAGGACGGGACTCCGCTGCCGCATGACGTCGACACGTGGAACCCGGGTGGCGATTCGTACGTGTGGGTGCGCATCCCCTCGCTTGTGAATGGGCTCGTCTTCAAGCTCCATTACGGCGGTTCTCCGCGGACGAGTTCGGCGCAGTCGGTCTGGACTGGATACACGGGCGTCTGGCACATGAACGAGACAGACGCCTCCGCCGCGGTTGCCGACTCAAGTGCGAACGGCATTGCCGGAACTGGCGGCACCAACTCGATCGCAACGGCGGACGGCGTGTTTGGCGGCGCACGCGGTACGCGTACAAGCGGCAGAAATAAGCCGATCTTCTCCACGCCCTATAGTCAATCGCTGGACGACGTAGGCACGGCATTCACGGTCTCTGGCTGGATCCGTGCCGCGGGAGCACCGGACTGGGCGTACCTTTTCGCGCGCAAGAGTTCGGATTCATCCAATGGCTGGGGACTACAGTTCCGTGGAAATGCCAACTCCGCCTCTCCGACTTTCTACTTCAATGACTCTATGACTGGCATTGGCAGTAAGTTCCCTCTTGCGGAGAACGAGTGGATCAAGTTCGATGCAACATACAACTCCTCTAACGTGGCTTTTTATGCTAATGGACAGCTGGTGGGCACTGGCAGGAACACTGAGCATGAATACGCGGAGCATGGAACCTTGGGCCTCCAGATAGGCGGTCTTGCGGAAAACGGATACGGTACGTTCAACGGTGACATGGACGAGGTCCGCTATTCGCCCGGCGAGAAGTCGGCGGCCTGGATAGCCGCGGAATACGCCACGATGCACAGCCCGGAGACATTCCTGGCCGCGGAATATGAAGACGACGGCGTGCTGCCGCCAAAGGCTTTCGAGAAGTACGTGCCGCTGAAGGTCTCCGGGTACGCGGGCGCATCGACTCTTGCGAACTTCCCTGTCCTTGTGCGCGTTTCCGAAAGTGCGATGCCTGGCTTCAGCTACGCAGAGGCAGGCGGACGCACGGACGTGCGTTTCACCGACTCGGAGGGGCGCTACCTGAAGTTCGAGTGCGACACGTGGAACCCGTCCGGCGAGTCGCTCTTCTGGGTGTCGGTGCCAGAGCTTTCCGGGACGCAAACGGAGCTTCGCCTTTACTTCGGACGGCACGCGGAAGTGCCGGTCAGCGGGCATGAGAAGCCTAGCCTTGTCTGGTCGCAGGCCGGGTATGCCGACGTATTCCACATGGACGTTTCGTCCGACAATAAAGTCGCCGACAGTTGTCTAGGCGTAAAAGGCGATGTCGTTAACGCGGTCTCTACGATGCCAGGTGCCTCCGGACTTATCGGAGGCGGATATATGAATCCCGAATGGCAGGCAACCGCGCCGCGTATTGACCTTGCCGCCGATGATTCCGGATACGGCCAGATACGCGCCGCGCTGACGAACGCGTCGGCATGCTCGTTCTCGCTCTGGGTGAAGAACGCCGGGGGCACGGGCAATGGCACAAAGTCTAACTACGGATATCTCCTCCACCACGACCGATTTGACGCGGACCACAGGTTTGAGGCATGTCTTGAGGGAAGGCCCTACTATTTTACCGTCCGCGACGTTGGCGGTGAGTTTACAAAAAGATGCATCGATCTGTCGGATCGGTGGCATCTTGTCACGTTTTGCTACGAGGGGGCGTCGAGGCATGTCTATTTCGACGGCGTGGAGAATGAAAACTTCACAAGCGATGCGGCCGGCTACAACCCCGATCCGGCCAAGAAGCTCGTCATCGGCTGCAACGACGGCGCCGTCGAATGCCAGTGGGTAGGCGGAATCGACGAACTCCGCTTCCGCGCGGCGGCAACGAGCACGGACTGGATGTTGGCGGAAGTCGCCAACGTCACCAACGCTTCCTTCATTACGTCGGGCCCCGTGAAGCTGAGCAATCCGCCAAAGGGCTTGACAATCATTGTTCGCTGAGGAAAACAAGGAGAGATCGACGATGAAAAACACAATGTTTGCTGTGGCAGTTATTGCGGCGGCGGCGGCAATGGCCGCTGCTCCGGCTGCTCCGGCGGCGAAGGACGGGCCGATCGAGCCAGTGCGCTTCGACCTCGCGAAGGTGGATCCGGTTTCGGCCGTCGACACGGACGTGATGCCGCGCGAGGGCACTAACTCAGTCCCGCTTAAGGGTGCGTGCGACCTAGACGTCATCCGCGCCGGCGCGGCGGCGTTCTTCGGCGAGGCGAAGGTCGCCAAGGGGACGCTCTCGTTCTCGATCCTCGGCGACGGAAAGAGCCTCTGGTCGAGCGGACTCCTCAAGGCGGGCGAGTCCAGGCGCTTCGAGGTCGACGTCCGCGATTCCGGCATCGTCACGTTCTCCACCAGCGGAGAGGGCGCAGGCGCGTGGGAAGGACTCGAGTACGCCTGCAACGCCAAGATGTGGAAGGGCGGCGACAACCTCAGCGGCATAACGCCGCTCGCGACCTACCGCGAGTCTGTCATAGCGAAGAACCCGCCGTGGGAGAACCCGCACATATTCGCCGTCAACCGCTGCGACTCGCACGTGCCGATCTTCTCCCACGGCAGCGTCGAGGCGGCGCGCAAGGCCAGGTCGCGCGAGGATTCGCCGTGGTTCATGTCGCTGGACGGCGTCTGGAAGGTTCTGTGGGCGCCTGAGCCCGCGAAGGCCCCGGCCGGATTCGAAGGCGCCTCGTTCGACATATCCAAGTGGCCTACGGTGAAAGTCCCCGAGTCGCTCGAGTGCGCGGGCTTCGGCACGGCGATATTCAGGAACGTAGGCTACTACTGGACGGCCGATCCGCCGTTCGTGAGCCGCCCCGCGCCTACGAACTTCCTCGTCCACGCCGAGCCGAACGGCACGGCTAGCTACCGGCGCGACTTCACGCTGCCGGAGAAATGGACCTCGCGCCGCACGTTCCTCCGCTTCGACGGATTCGCCTCGGCGATCGACGTGTGGGTCAACGGCAAGAAGCTCGGCTACGCGCAGGACGGACGCCAGGGCGCGGAGTTCGACGTGACTGACTTCGTGAAGGCGGGGAGCAACACGCTCGCCGTGAGGACATACCGCCTCTGCGACGGCAGCTACATGGAAGACCAGGACTTCTACCGCCTTTCGGGCATCATCCGCCCGGTGTTCCTTAGGAGCGAGCCCGAGAAGCGCATCCGCGACTTCACCGTCGCGACCGTGCGTGCGTCCGAGGACGAGCCGTATGCTGGCGGCTCGTGGCTTCTGAAGGTGGACGCAGACATTCCGGAAGACTGCAAGGCGGAGCTTTCGCTCTTTGACTCAGACGGAAAGAAAGTCCCCGCCTCGGAGGTCGCCGCGTCGCCTCGCCCGGCGCTGCGCGTCAAGGCGCCGAAGCTCTGGAGCGCCGAGGAGCCAAACCTCTACCGGCTCGTCGTCGCGCTCAAGGACGGTGCGGGACGCCTCCTCCAGGCCGTGCCGCAGAACGTCGGCTTCCGCGAAGTCGTTCGCAAGGACTCGCAGATTCTCCTCAACGGACAGGCGATCCTCTTCAAGGGAGTGAACCGCCATGAAATGGATCCCGACCATGGCTACGCCGTACCGTACGAGCGCATGGTCGAGGACGTGAAGCTCATGAAGCGCCACAACATCAACGGCGTGCGCCTGAGCCACTACGCGAACGATCCGCGGTGGTACGACCTTGCGGACGAATACGGCCTCTACCTCGTTGACGAGGCGAACCTCGAGACGCACGGGTGCAGCTACCACGGCTGGATCAACCACACGAAGCGGCAGAACCCGCTCGCCCGCGTGACGGGCGGCGCGCGGAATCCCGTTGTCGATCCGCGCTTCCGCGCGGCCGCGCTTGACCGCGACCGCGGCATGGTGATGCGCGACAAGAACCATCCTTCCGTCGTCATCTGGTCGCTCGGCAACGAGAACATGGTCGCGTGGAGCGACTTCTTCCCCGAGGCGGCGGACCTGGTGCGCTCGCTTGATCCAACGCGTATGGTCATGAACCAGTTCAACGGCTTCAAGGACATGATGGACTCGATGTACATCCGTGTGGCGTCGCTCGTCAAATACGGCCAGCGCACGGACACCGACAAGCCGTTCGTCATCTGCGAGTACTCCCACGCCGCCGGCAACAGCTGCGGCAACCTCAAGGACTACTGGGACGCGATCAACACGTACCGCAACCTTCAGGGCGGGTTCATCTGGGAGTACGCAGACCAGGGCCTCAGGGCGGAGACCAAGGTCGCAGAGCAGCGCTGGCCGCGTGCGAACGGGCGTTACTGGGCCAATGCGGCGAACGGAATCGTTACGTCCGACCGCAGGCCCACGCCGCAGCTCCCCGAGGTCAAGTACTGCTACCAGACGGTGAACGTGCTCGCTGTCGACGTGGTGGAAGGCGTCTTTGATGTCACCAACCGCGCGTTCTTCTCGAACCTCTCGGCGCTCTCCTGCGACTGGACGTGCGAGGACGACGGCAAGGTCGTCGCTTCGGGCTCGCTTGGACGGCTCGACGTGGCGCCGCAGGCGGGCAAGCGCGTGAAGCTCTCGCCCCCGCCGGTTGGGAAGGCAAGGGGGCTTCGCACCTGGAACTTCTCGTTCAAGACTCCGGCGGCTACGCCGTTCTGCGAGAAGGGCTGGGAGATGGCGCGCGACCAGATTGTGGCGTTCGACGACCAAGTCGTGCTGGACGATAACGCCGTGAAGCACATGCTCAGGTTTGCGGAGAGCCGCGGGAGCTCCGTGAAAGATTCCGATGGCGTGCTGACTGCCGTTTCCGACGATGCGGAATGGACCGTCTCGAAAAAGAACGGCGCGCTCACGAGCTGGAAGGTCGGCGGCAGGGAGCGTCTTGCAGCGCCGCTCGAGCCGAGCTTCTGGCGCGCAACGACTTCCAACGGAGCCGGATCAGGTTTCGCCAGCAAGCGGAAGGCCTGGAAGACCGCGGCTGCGAACCGCAAGGTGACGGACGTGAAGATCGGCGACGGCTGGATTGAGTTCGCGTTCGCGTTTCCCGACGTCGTGGAGACGACGGGCCGGCTCGTCTATGCCTTTGCGGACGGGGCGTGCTCAGTCGAGTTCGAACTGCGTCCGGAAGGCGACAACCTAATCGATCCGCCGCGCTTCGGCCTTACCTGCCAGGTGCCGCGTGCGTTCGACCGCGTGACATGGTTCGGACGCGGTCCGCACGAGAGCTATTCCGACCGCAAGGCGTCCGCGTTCTACGGACGCTACACGGCGGCGGCGGACGATCTCTTCTTCTCGTACGCTGTGCCGCAGGAGAACGGCAACAGGATGGACACGAGGGAACTCGAGATCGCGGCGGCGAATGGCGATGCGATCCGCGTGAAGGGCTGTCCGAAGTTCGACTTCAGCCTGCAGCCCTGCACGATGGAGGAGCTCGCGGACGGGTGGAACCCGCACTACTTCAAGCCCGGCGCGACGCGTACGCTCGACATCGACTTCGGGCAGTCCGGCCTTGCAGGCGAGATGACCTGGGGCGATGGCGGAGTGCCGTGGGAGCAGCACCGCCTGCCGACCGGCAAGGGCAAGGTCCTCAAGTACGCATTTGAGTTGCGCTAACGCAGAAGGTTACTCGCCCCAGCGGGCGTCGAAAAGGCCGGGCGTTTCGCCGGGAATCGTCTGGACCCAGGACGGCTTGTTCGAGGGAAGCGCCCCCGGAACGTCGTCGGATTCCTTGCCGAACATCGGACGGACCGATGTCGTAATGGTGATCTCCATCTTTGCACGCTTTCCTCGCAAATCAGCAGGCACCTGATAGCGCCAAGGCGCGATGAGCCGCGTGCCGAGGTCGTGTCCGCCAAGCTTCACCGATGCGAGCGAGCGGCCCGTATCGAGAACGATCGCCTCGGCGCTTTCAGGCACATCGACTACGGTGTAGTATGTAACGCTGCCGGCGTAATCGCCGAGTCCGGCGGATGCGAGAGGACAGAATCCAACAATGCCATCTACGATAGGCGAGATGACGTTGTTGTCGTTGACGGCGAAATCTCCTTCCATCCAGAGAAGCGGCAGGAAGAGACCGCGGTCTTCGCGTCCCTCGCTGGTGAACGAGTGTTCGCCCGCCGCGAGCTCCATGTACTCTGTTTCGAGATAGTCGCAGTCGTAGCCGAATCCGAGGAATGTGCAGGGCTTGGTCCCGACGAGTGGCTTACCGTCCATCGTGACCTTTGCAGCAGCAGCGGGGATCGCGCATGTCGCGAAGCGCACCTTCATCGGCATGTCGAGAGTGATCTTCGCGGTTCCGTCCGCAAGGAAGCGGATGCGACGCCTGTTCGGGCGGTCAAGCGAGATGTTCCAATTGCTTGTAACGGGGCGGTAGAGCCACGTGCCGCGTCCTGCGAGGCGGAAAGGAATCTTTGCGTCGCTGTTGCGGAGGACGAGGGCACGGTCGTCGTCGAGTAGGTTGAGGATTGCGATGGTGCCGTCTTCATAGCGTCGTGTAATGACATCGCGCGCAACTTTCCCTCCTTCGTATGCCAGCGGAACGGAGTCGCACTTCGCGGCGACGAACTCGGCGGCCTTCTCGGGCGAGTCGAAGCGCGTTCCGTCGTTCGCCACGATCGTTGCGCCGTCGAAGTCGAGGACGACCGGCTGTCCGCAGTTTTCGTCCTCCTCCACGAGGTTCACCGAGAGCTGGCGCGTCTCGAGCTCGCGTAGAAGCGCGGGAAGGGGCATGTCGCCGCCTTTCGCCGCCGCAAGGCGTCCTGCCGCGCGCTCGCGGTAGCGCACCGCTACGTCGTAGGCAAACGGCCTGCGCGCGAACGCGGCGGCTTCGCGTGCCGCGGCGTGGAACCCCTCCTGCATGAAGAACCAGGGCTGCACGGGCGACTGGAACATCGAGTAGTGGGGCTTTTCGACGAAGCCGCGAGACGTCTGGTGGTGGAGCGAGAGGAAGTACGTGTCCACCTTGTGCAGCGCGGCGAACCATATCATCTGCATCATCTTGTCGAACGCGAGGTCGCACGGACCGAGCGCGAAGAGCTCTGCCGCTCCGCCGTTGCCGCGCCTCGCGATCGCGTGCTCCGCCGAGGCGAACGTGAGCCACTCCGTCTTTTCCACTCCGACGCGCGTGAAGATCTCGTCGACGGCCGGATAGGAGAAGCCCTTGAGGACATGGAGCGTGAGCCCGTTGCTCACGGCGGCCGAGAGCGGTTCCGACTCGCTCATCAGGTGGCCTGTCGAGACGATGCCGAGCCTGTCGCACCACGCCGTGATCGGGTCGATGAAAGCGCGGCGGAAGGCATGCCCCATCACGGCCGTGTAGTCCTCCCAGACCTTGTCCTTGGACTTGTCGCGGCAGTACGCCTCCACGTCGGCGCGGAAGTCGCGTCCCGTCTCTCCGCGGTAGTCCTTTTCGAGGCCCGGGTACCAGCGGAAGCTGACGGCCGCCCCGCGGTCCGGTCGGGCCGTCCACTGCTCGGAGCCGGGTTCGTCCGTGAATATCCCCTTGATAACCGTGCCGAAGTACGGGAGGAAGCGCTTTTCGTAGACGGCGTGCGTCAGCTCGCGGAAGCGGTTCATCGCGGCCTCGTCGAAGACGTTCGCGGAAGTGGGGTGGGCCTTGAAGTACCGCCAGTCGAACGAACCGTCGCCATTGGCGTAGAGCGCGCACGTTGTGTTGACGAACTCGGGATGTCCTTCCGCGACCTTGCCGCGGCAGCTGCCGCTCGGCCAGTTGAACTCGTCGTAGAGCCAGATGCCCATGCCGAGGCGTTCGGCGTGCTTGAGGTACTGCCCCACTAGCGCGAGCCACTCCTCGCCCATGTACTCGTACTCGAGCCCGCTTCGGGGATACACCATGAATTCCGAGTATCCGGCCTTCCTGGCGTCTTCGAGTGTCTTGATGACGTCCGCCTCGGTCGGGCGGCCGGACTGGGCGCCGAAGGGCACGAGCGGGGAACGGAGGAGGCGCGGGTACGCCTCGGCGTACGGAACGACCTTGATCACGCCGCTCCGCTCGAGTTCGC